>NZ_JASGDA010000123.1:0-60142 GCF_047607405.1 Acidovorax sp.
CCCGCGCCAGCGCCACCGTGCGCGGGTCGCGCCACCAGCCGTCGCCGCCCGCGCCCTCGCCCGGCGGCGGGGCCAGGTGCAGCACCCGCGTGGCAACACCCGACAGGCGGCGCAGCGTGGCGGCGTCGTCCAGGTTGCCCACCAGCGGGCGCGCGCCCTGGGCGCGCAGCGCGGGAACGCGCGCGGGGCTGGACGTGAGCGCCAGCACCTGCATGCGGCCACCGACCTGGCGCAGCACGCGCTGGCCCACGTCGCCGCAGCCCACGATGAGCAGGCGCTCGCGCCGAAAGCGCGCGGGCAGCGCGCCGAGAGGGGTTTGGTTTGAAGGCAAAATCAGGGCCGTTTTTTTTTGACAAGACCCGGCGAGGATACCCACCCCATGACCAGCGCAGCGACCGCCTTCCAGATCACCGTGCGGCCCAGCGGCCGCGCCTTCAGCGCCAACGCGGGCGAGGCCATCCTGGCGGCGGCCATCAGGAGCGGCGTGGGCCTGCCCTACGGCTGCAAGGACGGCGCCTGCGGCTCGTGCAAGTGCAAAAAGATCAGCGGCGCCGTACACCACGGCGAGCACCAGTCCAAGGCCCTGACGGTCGACGAGGAAGCTGCGGGCCTGGTGCTGACCTGCTGCGCCCGCCCGCTCACGGACGTGGTGCTCGAATCGCGCCAGGTGACCGACGAAAGCGCCTACCCCGTCAAGAAGATGCCCGTGCGCGTGGCGGCGCTTGAAAAGAAATCGCACGACGTGATGCTGGTGCGCCTGCAGTTGCCCGCCGCCGACACCTTCCGCTACCACGCGGGGCAGTACATCGAGTTCATCCTGCGCGACGGCGCGCGCCGCGCCTATTCGATGGCGACCGCGCCCCACGCGCAGGCCCAGGCGCCCGGCGTGGAGCTGCACATCCGCCACATGCCCGGCGGCAAGTTCACCGACCACGTGTTCGGCGCGATGAAAGAGAAGGAAATCCTGCGCGTGGAAGGCCCGTTCGGCAGCTTCTTCCTGCGCGAGGATTCGCCCAAGCCCATCGTCCTGCTGGCCTCGGGCACGGGCTTCGCGCCCATCAAGGCGCTGATCGAACACCTGCAGTTCAAGGGCATCACCCGGCCCGTGGCGCTGTACTGGGGCGGTCGCCGCCCGGGCGACCTGTACCTGCACGACTGGGTGCTGGCCCGCGCGGCCGAGATGCCGCAGCTGACCTACGTGCCCGTCGTCTCCGACGCCCTGCCCGAGGACGGCTGGACGGGTCGCACCGGCTTCGTACACCAGGCGGTGCTCGACGACTTCGCCGACCTCTCGGGCCACCAGGTCTATGCCTGCGGCGCGCCCATCGTGGTGGACTCGGCGCGCGCGGCGTACAGCGCCCATCGCGGCCTGCCGCCCGAGGAATTCTTCGCCGACGCCTTCACCTCCGAGGCGGACAAGCACGGCGGCTGAGGCTGGCGGGTCGAATCAGCGCGCACCATAATGGCGCAATGAACCGCAGACACCACCTTCTCCTCATCGCCGCCGCTGCCACAGCGGCCCTTGCAAGCGCCCCCGCATCCGCGCAGGACACCATCCGCCTGATCGTGCCCTACGCGGCGGGCGGCCCCATCGACGTGACGGCCCGCGCGCTGGCCGAGCGCGTGCGGGACACGCTGGGCACGGTCATCATCGACAACAAGGGCGGTGCGGGCGGCAACATCGGCGCCGACGCCATCGCCAAGGCCGCGCCGGACGGCCTGACCATCGGCATCGCCGCCACCGCCACGCACGCCGTCAACCCCTGGCTGTATTCCAAAATGCCCTACGACGCGGGCAAGGACTTCGCGGGCATCACGCAGATGGTGCGCGTGCCCAACGTGCTGGTCATGAACGCCGCCCGCGCCGAGCAGCTCAAGATCCGCACCGTGGCCGACTTCATCGCCTACGCCCGGGCAAACCCCGCCAGGCTCAACTACGGCAGCGGCGGCAACGGCAGCGCGGGCCACCTGGCGGGCGAGATGTTCAAGCAGCAGGCGGGCATCTACGCCCTGCACATTCCCTACCGGGGCGCCAGCCCCGCGCAGCTGGCGCTGCTGGCGGGCGAGGTGGACTTCAACATCGACAACCTGGCCGCCGCAGCCCCCAACATCCGCTCGGGCAAGCTCCGCGCCCTGGCCGTGACCTCGCTGAACGAATCGCCCATGCTGCCCGGCGTGCCGCCGCTGTCGGCCACGTACAAGGGCTTTTCCATCGACACCTGGTGGGGCCTGGTGGCCCCCGCCGGCACGCCAAAGCCGGTCATCGACAAGCTGAACAAGGCGTTCGTGGCCGCCCTGAATGCGCCCGAAACCAAGACCCGCTTCGCCGCGCTGCTGGCCGAGCCCGTGCCCACCACGCCGCAGCAGTTCGACAGCTTCATGGCGGCAGAGCGGGCCAAGTACCAGCCGCTGGTGAAGGCGTCGGGCGCGAAGGTGGATTGACCAAGAATATGGGTCAAATCGGCCTCCAGCGCTTATGCAGCAAGCGCTGGCAGCTATCAAAAAAGCAAACATCGCCCGCATTGCTGCGCAACCCCATCTCGCAGATACTTGCTAGGCCCATCGACATGGAGACACGCCGCCATGACCACCCTGACCATCCAGTTACCCGACGGCCTCGCCCGGCAAGCGCGCCAGGCCGGGCTGCTTGAGCCGGAACAAGTTGCCGCCCTGATCGGTCAGGCGCTGCGCACACGCGAGGCAAGCTCGCAATTGCGGCAGTTGACGAAAAAACTCGACGCCGACCCGCTCCCACCGATGGATGACGCCGAAATACGGGCCGAAATCGACGCCTACCGCCGTGAAAAGCATGCAGCGGCTGGTCGCTGACACCAACACCATCATCTCGGGCCTTCTCTGGAGTGGCGCACCGCGCCAGATCATCAACAGCACCCACGCCATGTTTTTCAGCAGCCCGGCCCTGCTGGAAGAATTGGCAGGCGTTCTGCGCCGGGCCAAGTTTGCACACCTGCTATCCACACGCAATGTCCGGCCCAATGAACTGTTCGACAGCTTTGCGAAACAGTGCCATCTCGTGTACCCGCACCCCATTGCCCCCACCTGCCGCGACCCTGACGACGACGCCGTGCTGGCCTGCGCGCTGACAGCCGGTGCCGATTGCATCGTCTCTGGCGACAAGGATTTGCTGGTGCTCGGCCATTACCAGCGCATTCCCATCGTGACCGCTGCACAAGCACTGGCAGCTATCAATTCAGGACTTCAATACGCTGCCCCGCCACGGCAGCCAACTGCGCGGCGCTGACCCGCTCGGGCGCGATGTCGGCCAGGGGGCGCAGCACGAAGGCGCGCTCGCCCATGCGCGGGTGGGGCACGGTGAGTTCCGGGGTGGCGATGCGCTCGTCGCCGTACAGCAGCACGTCCAGGTCCAGCGTGCGCGGGGCGTTGCGGTAGGGGCGCTCGCGGCCTGCGGCCTGTTCGATGGCTTGCAGGGCGCGCAGCAGGGCCAGGGGCGCCAGGCGGGTTTGCAGCGCGGCGACGGCGTTGTAGAAGTCCGGCCCCGTGGCGTCCACCGGGGCGCTGCGGTACAGGGGCGAGGTGCGCAACAACTGCGTCTCTGGCAGCGCGGCCAGGGCTTGCAAGGCCGTGCGCAGGGCGGCGGGCGCATCGCCCAGGTTGGCGCCCAGGCCGATGAAAGCGATGGTCACGTCAGGCGGCAGGCGCCGCGCCCTCGCCACCCTCACCGCCGTTGCCACCGCCACCGGGCTTGCGGCGGCGACGGCGGCGCTTCTTGGGGGCGCTGCCTTCGGTCAGCGGCGCGTCGGGCGATTCGGCGGGGGCTGGCTGCGGCACGCGCCGGGCCACCGGTTGCTGCGCCTTCTGGCGGGCGCGCTGTTCCTCGCGGGCCTGGTCCATCAGGTCCTGGCGGCGCTCGTCGTCGGCGCCCTGGAAGTCCTGCCACCACTCGGCCAGGGCTTCCTCGACCTCGCCGATGTCGGCGCGCAGGCGCAGGAAGTCGAACCCGGCGCGAAAGCGCGGCTGCAGGACCATGCCGAAGGGCGTGCTGCCCACGCGCTTTTCAAAGCGGGGCTGCATGACCCAGATTTCGCGCATGTCGGCGGCCAGCTTGCCCCGGCCCGACACGTCGCCGATGCGGCGGTCGAACACTTCGTCGATGGCCTCTTGCAAGGCGGGCAGCGGGTGCTGGCGCTCTGCCAGGCGCTGCGTCCAGCCCGTGCGCACGTCTTCCCACAGCACGCAGGCGAGCAGGAAGCTCGGAGCCACGGGCTTGCCCTCGTTCACGCGGCGGTCGGTGTCCTGCAGCGCGGCCTTGACGAAGGGCGTGTCGGCGCGCTCCACGGCCACGTCCAGCAGCGGGTAGATGCCCCGGGCCATGCCCAGCTTGCGCAGCTGCTCGATGGTGGCGATGGCGTGGCCGGTCTGCAGCAGCTTGAGCATCTCGTCGAACATGCGGCTTTGCGGCACGTCGGCCAGCAGGGTCTGCGACTGCACGAGCGGGGCCGCCGTCTTGGGTTCGATGGTGAAGCCCAGGCCGCTCAACTTGGCGGCAAAGCGCACGGCGCGGATGATGCGCACGGGGTCTTCGCGGTAGCGCGTGGCCGGGTCGCCGATCATGCGCAGGGTCTTTTTCTGCGCGTCCTGGATGCCCTTGTGGTAGTCCACCACGACCTGGGTCACGGGGTCGTAGTACATGGCGTTGACGGTGAAGTCGCGGCGCGTGGCGTCTTCGTCCTGCGGGCCCCAGACGTTGTCGCGCAGGACGCGGCCCGAGGCGTCCACGGCGTGCTGCATGCCTGCCAGCTGGGCCTTGCTGGTCTTTTCGTTGCCGCTCACGGCCTCGGCGGCGGCGTTGTCCAGGTAGGCGCGGAAGGTGGAGACCTCGATGACCTCGTGCTCGCGCCCCCGGCCATGCACCACGTGGACGATGCGAAAGCGCTTGCCGATGATGAACGCGCGGCGAAACAGCCCCTTGACCTGCTCGGGCGTGGCGTTGGTGGCCACGTCGAAGTCCTTGGGGCGCAGGCCCAGCAGCAGGTCGCGCACGGCGCCGCCGACGATGTACGCCTGGTAGCCCGCCTGCTGCAGCGTGGTGACCACGTCCACCGCGCGCCGGTCCACGAGCGCGGGGTTGATGCCGTGTACGCTGGCGGGTACTTCCTCGCGCTTGCCGAATCGCAGCTTGCCGCTGGCGGGCGCGCCGGGCTTGCCCAGCAGTTTGTCGATGAACTTCTTGATCATGGGTGTACGGTGAACAGGTCGAGGATGCGCCAGCCGCGCTGCAGGGCCAGCGCCCGCAGGCGCGGGTCGGGGTTGGTGGCGACGGGGTGATCCACCTTGTCGAGCAGGGGCACGTCGTTCAGGGAGTCGCTGTAGAAGGTGCTCTCCACATCGGCCCAGCCGAGCTGGCGCGCGGCCAGCCATTGTTCCATGCGGTACACCTTGCCCTCGCGCATGGTGGGTATGCCTTCAATTTCCCCGGTGTACCAGCCGCTGGCGTCGCGCGCCAGTTGCATGGCGAGCAGTTGCGAAACGCCCAGGGCGCGGGCGATGGGGGCCGTCACGAACTCGTTGGTGGCGGTGATGATGAGCACCTCGTCGCCCGCGTCCTGGTGCTGGCGCAGCAGGGCCAGGGCCTCGGGGCGGATGGCGGGGCGGATCACCTCGTCCATGAACCGTTCATGCGCGGCGGCGGCCGCCTCGGGGCCGCGCTGGCGCACGGCCTCGGTGGCGAAGTACACGTAGTCGTGTACGTCGAGCGTGCCCGCCTGGTAGTCGGCGTAGAAGGCGGCGTTGCGGCGGGCGAACTCCACGGGGTCGTTCCAGCCGATACGGATGGTGAACTCGCCCCACTCGTAGTCGGAGTCGAGCGGCAGCAGCGTGTGGTCGAGGTCGAACAGGGCGAGGCGGGGGCGGGTCATTCTTCGGAAAGCGCGGCTTTGAGCAGCGGAATGGTGATGGCGCGCTGGGCGCGCAGCGCGAAGGCGTCCAGGCGGTCGAGCAGCAGCATGAGGTGGCCCAGGTCGCGCGAGAAACGGTGCAGCATGTAGTCCATTACCTCGTCGGAGAGGAACACGCCGCGCGCGTCGGCCTCCTGGCGCAGCACGGCGCGGCGCTCGGCCTCGCCGAGCAGTTGCAACTGGAAGATGTGGCCCCAGCCCAGGCGGGTGCGCAGGTCGTCGCGCAGGGGCAGGTCGGCGGGCGGCACGCTGCCCGCGGCCAGCACCCAGCGCGGCATGCCGTTGGCCGGGCTGACGGCGTTGACGAACCAGTTGAAGGCCGTGGCCTGCTGCGCCGTGTCGTACAGGTCAACGTCGTCCATGACGATGGCGGCCCAGCGCTCGTCGAACGCGGGCGGCTCGGCCACGGACGGGTCGAGCCAGCCCACGGCCGCGCCGTGCTCGCGCAGCGCCTGGCGCACGGCGCGCAGCAGGTGCGTCTTGCCGCTGCCGGGCGGCCCCCACAGGTAGGTGGGCACGGGCGAGCGGCTGCCGTCCTCGGCGGCCAGGCGCAGGTGCTGCAATGCGGCCTCGTTGGGGCCCGCGAAGAAGCGCGCCAGGGTGGGCGCGGGGGCCAGGCCGATGTCCAATGCCAACTGCTTCATCGTCAGGTCTGGGGGATTGGCGTGGACAAATAGAAGGGGAAGGTGAGGGGACGCGCGGGCGGCGCACTGTGCGCAACCCGTAAAATCCGCGCAAATTTTAGTGGCACTCGCGCCACGCCCCCTTGGCTGAACATTCCATGACCACCTCTACCCCCATTTCCTACAAAGACGCTGGCGTTGACATCGACGCGGGCGACGCCCTGGTCGAGCGCATCAAGCCTCTCGCCAAGAAGACGATGCGCGAGGGCGTGCTGGCGGGCATCGGCGGCTTCGGTGCGCTGTTCGAGGTGCCCAAGCGCTACCAGGAGCCCGTGCTGGTCAGCGGCACCGACGGCGTGGGCACCAAGCTCAAGCTGGCGTTCGAGTGGAACATGCACGACACCGTGGGCATCGACCTCGTCGCCATGAGCGTGAACGACGTGCTGGTGCAGGGCGCGGAGCCGCTGTTCTTCCTGGACTACTTCGCCTGCGGCAAGCTGGACGTGGACACCGCCGCCGCCGTGGTGGGCGGCATCGCCCGGGGCTGCGAACTGAGCGGCTGCGCGCTGATTGGCGGCGAGACGGCCGAGATGCCCGGCATGTACCCGGCGGGCGAATACGACCTGGCGGGCTTTGCCGTCGGTGCGGTCGAAAAAAGCAAGATCCTCACCGGCAAGGACGTGAAACCCGGCGACATGGTGCTGGGCCTGGCGTCCAGCGGCGTGCATTCCAACGGCTTCAGCCTGGTGCGCAAGTGCATCGAGCGAGCGGGCAATGACCTGCCCGCCACGCTGGACGGCAAGCCCTTCAAGCAGGCCATCATGGAGCCCACGCGCCTGTACGTGAAGAACGTGCTGGCCGCCCTCGCAGCCCACCCCATCAAGGCCCTGGCCCACATCACGGGCGGCGGCCTGCTGGAGAACATCCCCCGCGTGCTGCCCGAGGGCACCGCCGCGCACCTGAAGGCCGGCAGCTGGCCCCAGACCGAACTGTTCGCGTGGCTGCAAAAAACGGCTGCTATCTCCGACATCGAGATGAACCGCACCTTCAACAACGGCATCGGCATGGTGGTGGTGGTGGATGCCGCCCACGCCGAAGCCACCGCCGCCACGCTGCGGGCTGCGGGCGAGCAGGTGTATGCCATCGGCGCCATCGCCCCGCGCGGCAACGGCGCCGCCGTGGTGGTGGCCTGACGGGGTGTGACCGCACCCCAGCCCCCCCGCCCCCTGACCCGGGGCATCGTGGTCGCCAGCTACCTTCTGGTGGCTGGCGCGCTGCTCTTGGTGATGTGGCGCGGCCTGCTGCCCGGCCTGCTGTGCGTGTGCCTGGGCTTTCTGGCCACGCGGGCGCTCGCGCGCTGGCTGTCCGCCGGGCTGGGCCGCCTGCAACGCCAGGCCGTGCCTTCGGCCCGTACGGTCGGGGTGGCGCAGGCCGTGGCCGCCGGGCTGGTGATGCTGCTGCCGCTGGCCCTGCTGGCCCTGGGCGCCACGCATTCGCGCGGCTACATCGTCGAGGCCCCGCAGCAGTACCGCGAGCTGCTGGACTACGTGGCCCGCACCGTGCTGGAGCTGCGCCTGAAGCTGCCCGCCGACGTGGCATCGCATTTGCCCGAGGGCGCGGCCGAGATCCAGCGCGTCATCGCCAGCTACCTGGGCGCCAAGGCCGGGGCGCTGGCCATGGCCGGGCGCGCCTGGCTGGCCGGGCTGCTGTTCGCCTACGTGGGCCTGCTGATCGGGGCGCTGGCCGCCGTGCGCCCGCCCGCACTGGCGCACGGCCCGCTGGCGCAGCAGCTCGCGCAGCGCATCACGCTGTTCGGCGAGGCGTTCCGCCAGATCGTCGCGGCGCAGTTCTGGATCGCCGCGTTCAACACCCTGCTCACCGCCCTGTTCCTGCTGTTCGTGCTGCCCCTGTGGGGCCTGGCGCTGCCCTACACGCCGGTGCTCGTCACCTTCACCTTCCTGGCGGGGCTGGTGCCCATCGTGGGCAACCTGGTGTGCAACGTGGTCATCACCATCGTGGGGCTGTCGGTGTCGCCGCTGGCTGCCGCCGCATGCCTGGGCTTTTTGATATTGATCCACAAGGCCGAGTACGTGATCAACGCCAAGGTGGTGGGCCGCCGCACGCAGATGGGGGTGTGGGAGCTGCTGTCGGTCATGTTCGTGGCCGAGGCGGTGTTCGGGCCCGCCGGGCTGGTGGCGGCGCCGCTGTTCTACGCCTACCTCAAGAAGGAACTGGTCGCGGCGCGCATGGTGTAGACGCTACTAATTCGATAGCTTCTGGCGCTTATCCAGCAAGCGCTTGAGGCCATTTTGGCTTCTTTTTTGGCACCCCTGCCCTTGTCGGCTGCGCCGCTTCCGTACTCTCCAGGTATTTTTGGCCTCCGGCGCTTATTCAGCAAGCGCTGGCAGCTATCCTAACGATAGCAGTCAATAGACTTCGGGCACGACCATGGACGCGGGCACGGGCTGGCGCAGGTACTCGGGGTTGCGCACGCGTGCAGGCAGCGCCACCACGGGGCGCGGCACTTCCTGATACGGCAGTTGCGACAGCAGGTGCGCGATGCAGTTCAGGCGCGCCTTCTTCTTGTCCACCGCCTGCACCACCCACCAGGGCGCCTCGGGGATGTGGGTGCGCTCCAGCATCGTCTCCTTGGCCTTGGTGTAAGCCTCCCAGCGCACGCGGCTTTCCAGGTCCATGGGGCTCAGCTTCCACTGCTTGAGCGGGTCGTGGATGCGGCCCAGAAAGCGCAGATGCTGCTCCTCGTCGGTGATGGAGAACCAGTACTTGACCAGCGTGATGCCCGAGCGCACAAGCATCTTCTCGAACTCGGGCACGGTGCGGAAGAATTCCTCGTACTCCTCGTCGGTGCAAAAGCCCATCACGCGCTCCACACCCGCACGGTTGTACCAGCTGCGGTCGAACAGCACCATCTCGCCCGCTGCGGGCAGATGCGCCACGTAGCGCTGAAAGTACCACTGCGTGCGCTCGCGGTCGTTGGGTGCGGGCAGCGCGGCCACGCGGGCCACGCGCGGGTTCAGGCGCTGGGTGATGCGCTTGATGACGCCGCCCTTGCCAGCGGCGTCGCGGCCTTCGAACAGGATGACCACCTTCTGGCGGCTGTGCTGCACCCAGTCCTGCAGCTTGACGAGTTCGCCCTGCAGGCGGAACAGCTCCTTGAAGTAGCGCTGGCGCGCCAGCTTGTCGGCGGCGCTGGGGGCCGGTGCGTCCAGCCCGTTCAGGTCGCGGTCCTCGATCTCCAGTTCCAGCTCCTCGTCGTAGCTGTCGATCAGGTCGTTGGCGATGCGCTGCATCAAGTCATCGGTGTTCTGGAACATGGTTTTCAGACAGGCACGCAAAAGCGCCATGGTGGCCCGCGCCCATGACAGGGGCGTGACAACTCAGAGCGGCCCGCGCAGCGCGCTCAGGCGGTCGGCGATCAGGTCGATGTCCAGCCCGTCCTCGGCGTGGGCCAGATACGTTTCCAGGTCGGCCACGGCGCGCTCCGTGTTGCCCCGCTCGGCATGGGCCAGGCCGCGGTCGCGCCACTCGCCCCAGGCGTGGGGCAGCAGCACGATCAGGCGGTCCTGCACCGCCAGCAGCCGCTGCCAGTCCTGCTGCGAGCGGTGGATCTCCTTGAGGTTGCGCAGCATGCGGGCAATGATGTCGCGCGGCATGGCCGCCTGCAGGTACAGGCCCAGCGGCACGTCGTAGTCGTCCACCAGGCCGCGCTGGCGCTTGTAGGGCTCCAGCCGCTCGGCCAGCTCCTCGCGGCTCAGGGACTGGCCCGTGACGGGGTCCAGCACCACCTGCCCCTTGGGCAGCAGCACCTTGACCATGAAGTGCCCCGGAAACGCGATGCCCCGCGCATGCAGGCCCAGGCCCTGGGCCAGTTCCATCCACAGCACGGCCAGACTGATAGGGATGCCCCGGCGCGTGCGCAGCACCGCGTTGAGGTAGCTGTTCTCGGGGTCGTAGTAGTTGTTGACGTTGCCGCCGAAGCCCAGGTCGGCAAAGAAGAACTGGTTGAGCGCGCGCAGACGCTGCAGCGCGGGCGCATCAGCGGGCAGGCGGCGGCGCACGCGGGCGAGCAACTGGTCCACGTCACCCAGCAGTTGCTGCACGTCCAGGTCGGGGTATTCGTCGTGGGCCAGGCAGGCGGCGGCTTCGAGCAGCGGAAAGTGATCGTCGCTTTGCACCAGCGATGCAAAGTACTCCAGTGAGGAGGGAACGGAAAGGCTCAGGGGCATGGCAGGGTTTAAGAACGTGTTTACGATCTGTTCATGGTGCCCGTTGCCCCGCAAAGGCAGTGGATGCAAGGCGCCCACCGCAAGCCGCACTCATGTGCGGCGAGGATGGGCAACGCAGCAGACGCTGCCTTTGCGGGGCAACCCTTCGGGCAAGGCAGCAAAAGACCGCACTCGTCGTTGCGCACCTTGTCCAGGCCACCAGCATGGCCTGCGCCGCGCGCCTAGATTGCGGCCTTTTGCTGCCTTGCGGGCACCATGAACAGATCGTAAACACGTTCTACGCGCCGCGCCTGGCAGCGTCAAGCGATAGAAAGAGCGGATTCGGGGGACATATACGGGCTTCAATGGCCTGCCGCTTTCTCCAGCAGTTCCAGCCCGCGCCCGGCGCGGTTCGCGCCCCGTTCCGCGCGCAGCTTGAAGCGGGTTTCCGCATCGAACTCGGCCAGCATCAAGGTCGCCATCTCGTCGATGAGGCGGTTGAGCGGCGTGCCCCGGCTTTGCGCCAGGGCCTTGAGGCGGCGGTATTTCTCGTCGGGCAGACGCACGGTCAAGGCGGTCATTTCACAGCTCCTGCAAAAAATCCTCGGGGGCAACGACCCGCAGGCCGGGGAACCGCAGTTCCATCGCACGCAGATCGCGCAAGTTGCGCGTCACCAGCCGGTCTGCGGCTCCGGCCACGGCCAGCTCCACCAAATGGTTGTCTCCTTCGTCTCGCAGATTGGGGCGCCACAGGTAATACACCCGCGTCCATTCGCAGCACGACAGGAAGATGTCCAGCAACTCGTCGCGTTCGCCCCCATCGAGGCGGCATGCGCGAAACAAGGCTTCGCGTTGCAGCACATCCTCGTACTCAGCCAGCAGGGCCGCCCCCATCAACGGCAGGCAGCGCTGGCGCAGGCAGGCTTCGATCACTCCCCGCGAAGCGCCGAACCCCATACAGGCGCCGACGAAGACATTGGTGTCGATGACCACGCGCATGGCTGCATGGTAGCAAAAATGCCACCAAACTAGCGCCGCAGGAGCTGCCGCAGCTTGAGCCCCGCCGCCCACAGCGCGCCGAAATAGACCACGGCGGCACCCGCCATCAGCGCGGCCAGCAGGCTCACGCGCCGCGCGGCCTGGCCCTTCATGTCCACCCAGTCGAAATACTGCGCGCCCCATACCAGCAGCACGGCCAGCAGGGCGCTGGCGGCCACCACCTGCAGCGCGAACCTGCCCCAGCCCGGCTGCGGCTGGTAGCTGCCGCGCCGCAGCAGGCCGATCAGCAGCCACAGCGCGTTGACGAGCGCCCCCAGGCCGATGGACAGCGCCAGGCCCGCGTGCGCGATCCACGGCACCAGGGCAATGTTGAGCAGCTGCGTGACGACCAGCACCACGATGGCGATCTTGACGGGCGTGCGGATGTCCTGGCTGGCGTAGTAGCCGGGCGCCAGCACCTTGACCGCCACGATGCCCACCAGCCCCGCGCCGTAGCCCGACAGCGCCAGCGCGATCTGCCCCACGTCGCCGTCGGTGAGCTTGCCGTAGTGGAACAGCGTGGCGACCAGCGGCGTGGCGAAGGTGAGCAGCGCCACGGCGCAGGGCACGGCCAGCAGCACCACGATGCGCAAGCCCCAGTCGAGCATGGCGGAATACTTTTGTGCATCGCCCGCCGCCTTGGCCGCCGTGAGCTGCGGCGTGAGCACCACGCCCAGCGCCACGCCCAGCAGCGCGGTGGGGAACTCCATGAGCCGGTCGGCATAGAACAGCCAGGTGACGCTGCCCGGCGCGAGGTACGAGGCGATCTGGGTGTTGATCATCAGCGAGATCTGCGCCACGCCCACGCCCAGCACGGCGGGGCCCATGAGCGTGAGCACGCGGCGCACGCCCGGCGCGGCCCAGGCGGCGCGCACGGCGCCCCAGGTGACGCCGATGCGCGGCAGCAGCCCCAGGCGCAGGAGCGCGGGCACCTGCACCGCGAGCTGCAGCACGCCGCCCAGCATCACGCCGCCCGCCATGGCGTAGATGGGCTCGATGCCGCGCGCCTCGAACTGCGGCGCGCCCAGCAGGGCGGCGGCGATCATGCAGACGTTGAGCAGCACCGGCGACGCCGCAGGCACGGCAAAGTGCCGCCAAGTGTTGAGGATGCCCGCCGACAGCGCCACCAGCGACATGAAGCCGATGTAGGGGAACATCCAGCGCGTCATGAGCACGGCGGCGTCGTACGCCCCGCCACTCTGGCGCAGGCCGCTGGCGAGCAGCCACACCAGCACGGGCGCGCCCAGCACGCCCAGGATGCAGGTCAGCAGCAGCACCCAGGCCAGGGCGGTGGCGACGGCGGAGATGAGTTGCTTGGTGGCCTCCTCGCCCTGCTGCGTGCGCGTGGTGCCCAGCACGGGCACGAACGCCTGGCTGAACGCCCCTTCGGCGAACAGGCGGCGGAACAGGTTGGGGATGCGGAAGGCGACCTGGAAGGCGTCGGTCAGGGCGTTGGCCCCGAAGATCGATGCCATGAGCAGTTGGCTCATCAGCCCCGTCACGCGCGAGGCCAGGGTGAGCAAAGAGACGGTGGAAGCGGCTTTGAGCAGGGACACCGGCGGGAGTGTAGCGCCCCGGCAAAAGCGCCCTGGGCTATAATCGCAGGCTTTGCTGGCAACATCCACAAACCTTTAGGAACGAATCAATGGCATCCACCAAGCCCAAGAAAAAGAACCCGCGCCTGGCGTCGGGCCGCAAACGCGTCCGCCAGGACGTGAAGATCAACGCCGCGAACACCTCGCTGCGCTCCAAGTACCGCACGGCAGTCAAGAACGTCGAGAAGGCTGTTCTGGCTGGCGACAAGACCAAGGCGAGCGAACTGTTCGCCAAGATGCAGGCCGTGGTTGACTCCGTGGCCGACAAGGGCATCTTCCACAAGAACAAGGCCGCCCGCGACAAGAGCCGCCTGTCCGCCAAGGTGAAAGCCCTGGCACTTGCCGCTTAATTTCACCGCCTGACCTTTTCAGGCCAACAGCCCGGGCGGCCATCCGCCGCCCGCCGTTTGTCACGGGTGCGCTGCCAGCAACGAACAAAACCGCCTTCGGGCGGTTTTTTCGTTGGGGAACCGGTTCTTGATCGTCGCTTTACGGTAAATTATTGAATTGGCATAATTATACGAATTTCATAAAACACCCTAAACCATGACCTTCCACCGCACAGCCCTGGCACAGCAGATGGCTACCCAGTTGCTGCGGCCCTCGTTCCTGGACACCTCGCTGCGCTCGGGCCTGTTCCTGTCGGGCCAGCGGCGGGTGGGCAAGACCACGTTCCTTGCCACCGACCTCATCCCCGCCCTGGAGGCGCTGGGCGCCATCGTGGTCTATGTGGATTTGTGGAGCCAGCCCCAGTCCAACCCGGCGGACTTGGTGCATGAAGCCATACGCAAGGCGCTCAAGGAGTTGCAGACGCCCGGCTCGGCCATTTTGCGGCGGCTCAAAGAGGTGTCGAGCATCGACGCGGGCGCGGCGGGCTTCCAGTTCGGCTTCAAGCTCGCGGACGTGGGCAAGGACAAGGGCGTGAGCCTGGCCCAGGCGTTCACGGAGCTGATCGACCAGGCGCGCACGGACGTGGTGCTGATCGTGGACGAGGTGCAGCACGCGCTGGGCAGCGCCGATGGCGACACGCTGCTGCACGCGCTCAAGGCCACGCGCGACGCCATCAACACGCGGCCCGGCACGCCGGGCCATTTCCTGTTCATCGGCACAGGGTCGCACCGCGCCCGGGTGCAGGAGCTGACGATCAAGGGCAACCAGGCATTCAACGGCGCGGTGACCAACGAGTTTCCGGTGCTGGGGCGGGACTTCATCGACTACGTGCTGGCGCAGGTGCGCCCACAGCTTGGCGCGATGCTGCCGTCGGCGGACGTGGCCGAAGCCGCCTTCAAAAGCATGGGCAGCCGACCCGAGGAGCTGATGAAAGCCCTGAATGTCCTGCGCAGCCTGCCGCCGGGCGCCCAGGCCGACGAGCACCTGCCCACCATCGCGCAGTCGCTGGGCGCTGCGGCGACCGACGTGGAGATTCAGAAAGTGGAGGCCATGGGGCCGTTGGCCGAGGCCGTGTTCTCGCGCATTTGCAGCATCGGGGGCGAAGTCAGGGGCGTGTTCACGGCGGAAGCCCTGGGCGCCTACGCGGCACAGATCGGGCGCGAGGCAACGGCGCAGGAGGTGCAGGGCGTTCTGGGCATGATGACCGCCGCCAACCTGCTCATGCGCGTGAAGCATGGCCACTACGGTGTGACCGACCCGTTCGTTGAAAAAGCCTGGGTCGCCAAGCTGCAGGCCGACAGACTGCTGCTGGGCGGTTGATTTTCAGGGCGTGGGCTGCGGCGCGTCCGGCAGCAGACAAGCCTCGGCCACCTGCAGGTTGTTGTCGCGCGCGAAGTTGATGACGAAGTCCCAGGCCATGGGCTCGCAATCGCGCAGATCGCGGTTCACCACCACGCACTTCACGCCGCCCAGCGTGGTCGGAATGCACCAGGGCGAATAGCTCAGGTGGCTGCCGGGGCGACTACCGCCGGGGCGGAACTGGCTCATCACTCCGGCCAGCCGCTCGGCCCAGTCACTGGGCCGGAAGGTCTTTCCGTCGTGGGTGATGCCCTGGATGAAGACTTCTTTGGAGCTGGGAGAAACCATCGGGGGGTAGGTGTGGTGAGGGACGCGCCAGACACAGGATCGCTGCATGCTGCACTGCAGCGTACATTGTAACTCTTATATAAGAGCTGACCCGCTCCAGCACGCCCTGGCGGCATGCAGTTTCCGTGCCCGAGGGCATTGCAGTGATGCGCAATCGTCAACAGCCGCGCCATGGGCCGCGCCTAGAATCGTGCTTCGTTTTTGACACCCGCCTTCTGGAGACCCTTGCATGACCGCTTTCATCGAAGCCGCCTCGCCCCACGTGATGAACACCTATGGCCGCGTACCCATCGCGCTGGCCCGTGGGCAGGGCTGCCGCGTCTGGGACGTGAACGGCAAGGAATACCTGGACGGCCTGGGCGGCATCGCCGTCAACACGCTGGGCCACAACCACCCCCGGCTGGTGCCCGCGCTGCAAGACCAGATAGCCAAGCTGATCCACACGTCCAACTACTACCACGTGCCGGGCCAGGAGCAGCTCGCCGCCAAGCTGGTGGAGCTGTCGGGCATGACCAACGTGTTCTTCTGCAACTCGGGCCTGGAGGCCAACGAGGCAGCGCTGAAGATCGCGCGCAAGTACGGCGTGGATAAAGGCATCGCCAAGCCCGAGATCGTGGTCTATGAGCGCGCCTTCCACGGCCGGTCGATTGCCACCATGTCCGCCACGGGCAACCCCAAGATCCACAACGGCTTCGGCCCGCTGGTCGAGGGCTTCATCCGCGTGCCCATGAACGACATCGAGGCCATCCAGAAGGCCACCGAGGGCAACCCCAACGTGGTCGCGGTGTTCTTCGAGACCATCCAGGGCGAAGGCGGCATCAACCCCATGCGCGTGGACTATTTGCAGCAGTTGCGCAAGCTCTGCGACGAGCGCGGCTGGCTGATGATGATCGACGAGGTGCAGTGCGGCGTGGGCCGCACCGGCAAGTGGTTTGCCCACCAATGGGCGGGCATCGTGCCGGACGTGATGCCGCTCGCCAAGGGCCTGGGCTCGGGCGTGCCGATTGGCGCAGTCGTGGCAGGCCCCAAGGCCGCCAACGTGCTGCAACCCGGCAACCATGGCACCACCTTTGGCGGCAACCCGCTGGCGATGCGCGCCGGGGTGGAGACGCTGCGCATCATGGAAGAAGACGGCCTGCTGCACAACGCCGCCACGGTGGGCGCGCACCTGAAGGCCGCGCTGCAGCGCGAGCTGGGCAGCCTGCCCGGCGTGAAGGACGTGCGCGGCCAGGGCCTGATGCTGGGCGTGGAGCTTGCCAAGCCCTGCGGCGCACTCATCGCCCGCGCCGCCGAGGCGGGCCTGCTCCTGTCCGTCACGGCGGACACCGTGATCCGCCTCGTGCCCCCGCTGATCCTCACCACTGCCGAGGCCGACGAGATCGTCGCCAAGCTGACCCCGCTGGTCAAAGCCCTGCTGGCCGAATGAGACAACCCATGAAGCACTACCTGCAATTCACCGACCTCACCGCCGACGAATACGCCTACCTGTTCGAGCGCGCCGCGCTCATCAAGAAGAAGTTCAAGAGCTACGAAAAGCACCACCCCCTGGTGGATCGCACGCTGGCGATGATCTTCGAGAAGGCCAGCACGCGCACGCGGGTGAGCTTCGAGGCGGGCATGTACCAGCTGGGCGGCTCGGTCGTCCACCTGACCACGGGCGACAGCCAGTTGGGCCGCGCCGAGCCGATCGAAGACAGCGCCAAGGTCATCAGCCGCATGACCGACCTGGTGATGATCCGCACCTTTGAGCAGGCAAAGATCGAGCGCTTTGCCGCCAACTCGCGCGTGCCCGTCATCAACGGCCTGACCAACGAATACCACCCCTGCCAGATCCTGGCGGACATCTTCACCTACATCGAGCACCGGGGTTCCATCGCGGGCAAGACCGTGGCCTGGGTGGGCGACGGCAACAACATGGCCAACACCTGGCTGCAGGCCGCCGCGCTGCTGGGCTTCAAGGTACACGTGAGCACACCGCGCGGCTACGAGATTGATGAGAAATTGGCCTCTAGCCCAAGCGGGACAAGCGCTGGCAGCTATCAATTCTTTAGCAACCCGCTGGACGCCTGCCGGGGCGCAGACCTCGTCACCACCGACGTGTGGACGAGCATGGGCTACGAGGCCGAGAACGAGGCGCGCAAAAAAGCCTTTGCCGACTGGCGCGTGGACGCCGAGATGATGGCCGCCGCAAAGCCCGACGCCCTGTTCATGCACTGCCTGCCCGCGCACCGGGGCGAGGAAGTGGATGCGGACGTGATCGACGGGCCGCAATCGGTGGTCTGGGACGAAGCGGAAAACAGAATGCACGTGCAGAAGGCACTCATGGAGTACCTTTTGCTGGGCCGGGTTGCATGAAGTAATCAGCCTCTAGCGCTTATGCACCAAGCGCCAGCAGCTATCAATTTGATTGCTGCCGAGAGCGCGGCATGGCGACCGTCTTTTCCTCGGGCGGCTGCTGTCCCGACCCGCAACTGCCGCAACTGCTGCACCCGCCATCGTCCCCGCCGCAGCCGGGCGCGGGCTTCACGCCCAGCCGCTGCAGCCAGCCTTTAGGCAGGTAGCGCCAGCCCACGTAGAGCGCGGCGGCGATGACGATCAAGCCGACAACCAGGTTCTGCGCCATAAAAACTACCCCCCGCCCAATGCCAGGGCCACGCGGTAGGTCACGAAGCTGGCCGCATACGCCATGGCGAACAAATACACCGTCATGAGGGCCGGGTAACGCCAGCCGTTCGTCTCGCGCCGCACGGCGGCGATGGTTGAAATGCACTGCGGCGCGAACACGTACCACGCCAGCAGCGACAGGGCCGTCGCCAGCGACCACGAGCCCGCGATCAGCGCGCCGAGCTGGCGCTCCACCTCGTCGCCCGTGGCCGAGAGCGCATAGACCGTGCCCAGCGCGCTCACCGCCACCTCGCGCGCGGCCATGCCGGGCACCAGGGCGATGGCGATCTGCCAGTTGAAGCCGATGGGCGCGACGATCACCTCCAGCCAGCGGCCCAGTTGCCCCGCCAGGCTGTAGGTGATAGCGGGCTGCGTGGCCCCTTCGGGCGCGCCGGGGTAGGACGACAGGAACCACAGCAGCACGGTGATGGCGAGGATGATGCCGCCCACGCGCTGGATGAAGATAACGGCACGCTCGTACAGGCCGTGGGCCAGGCCGCGCAGGCTGGGCCAGCGGTAGGCGGGCAGCTCCATCATCAGCGGCGTGGCGCGCGTGTCGCGGCGGGCCAGCTTGGCGACGGCGGCCACGGCCATGGCGGCCACGATGCCCGCCAGGTACAGCGCGAACAGCACCACGCCTTGCAGGTTGAACACGCCCGCCACCGTGCGGTCGGGGATGAAGGCGGCGATAAGCAGCGCGTACACCGGCAGCCGGGCCGAGCAGGTCATGAGCGGCGCGATCATGATCGTCACCAGCCGGTCGCGCCAGTCGGTGATGGAGCGCGTGGCCATCACGCCCGGCACGGCGCAGGCAAAGCTGGACAGCAGCGGGATGAACGAGCGCCCCGACAGGCCCACGGTGCCCATCACGCGGTCGAGCAAAAAGGCCGCGCGCGGCAGGTAGCCCGAGTCTTCCAGCGCCAGGATGAACAAGAACAAAAACAGGATTTGCGGCAAAAACACCAGCACCCCGCCCGCCCCGGCCAGCACGCCGTCGGTGAGCAGGCTGCGCAACGGGCCGTCGGCCATGTGCGCATTGACCTGCGTGGTGAGCCAGGCCACGCCGTCCTCGATCCACCCCTTGGGCAGCTCGGCCCAACTGAACACGGCCTGGAACATCAGGAACAGCGTGGCGGCCAGGATGAACAGGCCCCAGACGGGGTGCAGCACCACGGCGTCGATGCGGTCGTCGGCGCGCAGGCTGACGGGCGGCATGCGCACGGCCAGGGCCATGATGCGGCGCACCTCCTGGTGGGTGCGCAGCACGTCCTGCTCGGCGTCTGCGCCCGCCGCCGGGGCGGACGTGGTGGATGCGGCGGGCATGGCCGTGTCCAGCCACTGCAGCAGCTCGTCGGCACCGCCGCCGCGCACGCCCACGGTCGCCAGCACGGGCATGCCCAGCTCGCGCGCGAGGGCCTCGCGGTCGATGGCGATGCCCTGGCGCTCGGCCACGTCCATCATGTTGAGCACCAGCACCATGGGCAGGCCCAGGGCGCGGGCTTCGAGCACCAGGCGCAGGTTCAGGCGCAGGTGGGTGGCGTCGGTCACGCACACCAGCAGGTCGGGCACGGGTTCGCCCGCGCGCTGGCCGTACACGATGTCGCGGGTGACGGCTTCGTCCAGGCCCTGGGCGTGCAGGCTGTAGGCGCCGGGCAGGTCCAGCACGTACACGCGGCGACCGCTGGCGGTGTGCAGAAAGCCTTCCTTGCGCTCGACGGTCACGCCCGCGTAGTTGGCGACCTTCTGGCGCGCGCCGGTGAGCAGGTTGAACAGGGCGGTCTTGCCGCAGTTGGGGTTGCCCAGCAGGGCGATCCGCAGGGTTTCGGGCGGCGGGGCAGTGTTCATTGCGCGGCTTCCCGCTGCACCGTCACCAGCGACGCCTCGCGCCGCCGCAGCGCGAAGGTGGCCTGGCCCACGCGCACGGCGATGGGCTCGCCGCCCAGGCCGCCGCGCGCGACCACGCGCACGGGCTCGCCGGGCAGAAAGCCGATCTCCAGCAGGCGCCGGACGATGCCGCGCTCCTGCGCGTCGCTGGCGGGGTTCAGGCCCGTGACGCGGGCGCGGGCGTGCAGGGGCAGTTGGTCGAGCCCGTGTTCCATGGTCTTCCTGTTGTTGTGGATGCCTGCGGCATTGATCCGCCATTGTAGGAAGGGGTTCCCCTGCCCTCGCCGCCTGTCCGGCACGGGGGGATGCCGGACAATGGCGCCCCATGCCTGACGCCATCCACCCCTGCCTGACCTGCGGCGCCTGCTGCGCGAGCTTTCGCGTGGACTTCTCGGCGCACGAGACCGAGGCACAGGGCGGCAGCGTGCCCGATGGGCTGGCGGTTGACGTCACCGACACCACCCGCCGCATGCGCGGCACCGACCATTCGCCCGCCCGCTGCGCGGCGCTGACCGGCAAGGTGGGCGCGCGGGCGGCCTGCGGCATCTACGAATGGCGGCCATCGCCCTGCCGCGAGTTCGAGGCGGGCAGCCCCGCCTGCGAGCGGGCGCGCATGCGGCACGGGCTGCCGCCGGTTCCCGAGGGGTTGCTGATTTGAATGACACACCAAGACTTCAGGTCAAATCGGCCTCCAGCGCTTATCTGACAGGCGCGATCAGCTATAAAAACAGAAGCAAACCTCCATGACCACCACCCTGCAAGACTGCCGCGCCCTCGACGCGCAAGACCCGCTGGCCCCGCTGCGCGCGCACTTCACGCTGCCGCCGGGGGTGATCTACCTGGACGGCAACTCGCTGGGCGTGCTGCCCAAGGCAACCGCCGCCCGCGTGGCCGACGTGGTGGCGCGCGAATGGGGGGCGGACCTGATCCAGTCGTGGAACACCGCCAGCTGGTTCGACCTGCCCCAGCGCCTGGGCGACCAGCTCGCGCCGCTCATCGGCGCGCGCCCCGGCGAGGTGATGTGTACCGACACCACGTCCATCAACCTGTTCAAGGTATTGAGCGCCGCGCTCAACATCGCCCGCGCCGACAGCCCGGCGCGCAGGCGCGTGGTGAGCGAGCGCAGCAACTTCCCTACCGACCTCTACATCGCCGAGGGGCTGTGCCAGGAGCGCGGCCTGGATCTGCTGCTGGTGGAGCCGGGCGAGATCGCCGCGTCGCTCACCCCTGACGTGGCCGTGCTGATGCTGACCCACGTGAACTACCGCACCGGCGCCATGCACGACATGGCCGCCCTCACCGCCGCCGCGCAGGCGCGGGGCATTCTGTGCATCTGGGACCTGTGCCACAGCGCGGGCGCGGTGCCGGTCGATCTGCACGGGGCCAACGCCGACTTTGCGGTGGGCTGCGGCTACAAGTACCTCAACGGCGGGCCGGGCGCCCCGGCCTTCGTGTGGGTACACCCGCGCCATGCGGACAGGCCGGATGCGAAGTTCTTGCAGCCCCTGTCCGGCTGGTGGGGCCACGCCGCGCCGTTCGCGTTCACGCCCGGCTACCAGCCCGCGCCGGGCATCACGCGCTACCTGTGCGGCACGCAGCCCATCATCAGCCTGTCGGCGCTGCAGTGCGGGCTGGACGTGTTCACCGCCGCCGAAGCCCTGGGCGGCATGGCGGCGCTGCGCACAAAGTCGCTGGCGCTCACCGACCTGTTCATCGCACTCGTCGAGGAGCGCTGCGCGGGCCACGGCCTGGGCCTGGCCACGCCGCGCGACCACGCGCAGCGCGGCTCGCAGGTGTGCCTGACCCGTGCCGAATATGCCTACGCCATCGTGCAAGCCCTCATCGCCCGCCGCGTGGTCGGCGACTTCCGCAAGGGCGATGGCGCGTACCCGGACATCCTGCGCTTCGGCTTCACGCCGCTGTACCTGGGCTTCGAGGACGTGTGGAATGCCGTGGAGCACCTGCGCCAGGTGCTCGACAGCGGCGAATGGCAGCGCCCCGAGTTCAACCAACGGAATGCCGTGACCTGAGCACGGCAGCTTGACCCGAACGGCCCGGTGCCGCACGCCGCCCGCCATGGGGCATCCCCGGGATGGAGAGTGGGGGAGTGATCGCTTTGGCACTGACCGGGGCTGTGGATAAGTTTGGCCCTCGCTAATGCTGGCGCGGGTTTGCGGGCGATTCTAGGCTCTGCTGGTGCGACGGTGGCTTTGGCACGGAATGGGCGGCCCAAGGGGCAGGAATGGCCATTTTGGGCCGGCTTTGGTACCGGGTGGGCTCAGCGTGACAGGAAATGGTTTCAGGGCCTTGTAGCCCGGCTTTTCATTGGGGTGGGCCCGGATTCGCTACCTGCACAGCGAGGCTTCTTTAGAACACCTATAGACCGGCTTACCCTTGAGGCGAGGTCGGACGTTTAGAGGTTGGACAAAAAAGGCACGTCCGACCTTAAATATTTCAATGAAATCAAATGGTTAGTGCGTAGAGCGCTACGGTTATCCACAACGTCCAACCTCGCCAAGGTCGGACGCCTTTAAAACCCTTTAGAAGTTCTTTAGAACAACATCGCCTGCCTTCTATCCACAGGCGCCGTGACACCCGCAGCGGCCACGATGCGCTCGATCTGGCGCTCGGTCAGACCATATTCGGCCGCCAGTTCACGGGCGGTCTTGTGAGTGGCGTAGGCGCGGGCGATGCGGGCATTTCGCACGGCCAGGATGGCCTGCTCAGCCTTGGGCAGAAGGAAGTGCTCCTCGGCGCCATAGACCTCAGCCAGCGCGAGCAGGTTGTCGTAGCCGATGACCTTGGCAAAGGGGTGATCCGGCCGCGCCCGGGCCGGGGTAGGAATGAAGATACGCAGGCCGCCGTAGGCACGCACGAAATCGAGCGTGGCAGCGAGCCCGATGATGCGCTCGAAGCCCCGCAGCCGCTCGGGCAGCAGATCGATTTCGAGTACGTCAGCTAGGTCGCTCATGTGGATTTAAACAAGGGCGCGTTGCAGCGCCTTGATGGCATTGGTTAGGGCCGATGCGGCTTCGGCGGGCAGGGATTCGTGGTGCTCGTTCACCTGGGACAGCTCGGCCAGCGCATGGCGCACGGCGGCAGCCAAGACTTCGCTGGTGGCCGAGCGGGCCGCCATATCCAGTAGCGCGAGGATGTTGAGCGGGTGCGCCACGGCATCCACGAAGGGGCCGTAGTGGCGGTTGCAGGCATCGCGGGCGTCTATGGCTAGGCCGCGCAGCCACTTGCGCTCCTCGTAGGTCAGATCAGCCACGTTGCGGCCCGTCCTTCGGAGGGTTGTGTCCGCGCTGGTGCATGCAGAAGCACAGCATCGCGTGGGCGTCCACGAACTTGCGGAACGCCTCGGGCGGGATGATGGCTGGGACACCTTCGGTGGACTCGTCGGGAATGGCGGCCTGGTGCAGTTCCGTCATGGTGCGCTTGGCGTCTTGGAGCAGCTCGCGCAGCTCATCGATCATGGCTGACAGGTGGAGGTTGGCGGCCTCAAGGCCGGCGATCTCGGCTTGGGTGGCTCCCAGGTTTCCAATGGCGATCTGGAATGTGTCCTGGCACTTCTCAGCCAAGGGCTGCGGGATCATGCGAGCCTCGCCGCCATCGGGGCAGCAGTCGCGGTATTTGCTTTCGACCACGCCCACGCTGCCGCAGCCTGGGCAGTAGCGAACCAATGGCTCCGATGGCAGGTCGGCCGATATGAGCAGCCTGCGCAGCGCCCATTGAGCCTTTCCATAAGGTGCCGGCGCGTAGCCGGGCTTGTCATCGGGCAGTTCGTCCAGAACGTCGATGGCCTTCTCGACGTCATCGAAGTCCTGGCTGCTGATGCTGTGGCAGCGGCCATCATCGCCCTCGAATTCCTCGGAATCGTCAAAGGCGCGGAACGTGACGCGGGCAAGTTCGATCAGAGCGCGGATCACGCCCACCTCCGCAGGAGTGAGCAGATCAGCCATGGTGTGCACCTCCTGCGGCCTGCGCCCGCTTCGCCCGATCCAGCATGGCCTTGAGGGCTTCGATCACCTTGGAGGCTTCGAGCGTGGGCAGGAATTTCACGTCGGCCACGCCGGTGCCGGTGGTGCGGCCGACGAATGCGAGCAGCGCGGCGGGGCTGGGGTCGCGCAGACCGCCGTGCTCGCCTACCTTGCGCCAAAGCCACTTGATCTTTGCGGCTTGGTCGAAGGGTTGGAACTTGGCAGCCTTCGGGGCGTAGCCGAGAGTTGCCATGTGGGCCAGCACCTTGCGGCGGCCCGCGGCGTCCAGCTCGGATGAGCTGCTCTTGCCGGTGAGGTTGCGCAGGTGAAAGCGGTAGTCGTCATCGCTCCAGCCGAGGAGCGTCTTGCCCTGGTGGATGTGGCCCAGCTCGCGCTTGCGCTGGGCCTGGACGTTGTCCTCGTTGGTGTGCGCTGTGAATCGGCGGGTGGTGGTTGTCATGGCTCGGGGCCTTTAAACGATGGAAGTGAACAGGCTGCGCTGCCGCTCGGCGGCGCTGTGGGACAGGTGGCACGCGGGGCACAGGTGCCGGTTGGGGCCGATCTGACGGGCATGGACCTCGCACAGCGGCGCGTCGCAGGTGCCGCTGCGGTTGGCGTTGTTGGGGCCGTCGCACAGGTAGGCGCTGGGGGCCATGCAGACCTGTTCCTTGCCGCTGCTCGGCCAGCAGAAGCGAACGCAGCAGGGCGCGGGCAGGCGAGTGCCCTTGACGTGGACGATGCCGGTCTTGAGGCGGTAGAAAGGCATCACCACCTCACTCGCAAAGGCCGAAGGAAGACGAACACGCGGCGGGCTCTTCGGACGCTGCCAGCAGGTCGAACTGGCGACCACCGCGCGAGGTCATGGACCACTCGACCACGCCGTGGATGGTGCTGACCTGCCCGCTGTGCCCTTGCGTGCCCCGGTGGAAGAAGCTCACGGGCGACCCAGGGCGGCACACCATGGACACCAGGCGCTCCATCTCCGCCACGCGCTCGATGTGGTGCGGGAAGCGTTTGGCAATGGCGCGCAGCTCCAGCTTCGAGCAGTTGACGCAAGGCATGCAGCCGACGCGCTCCATGTCTTGCAGGTAGAGCGGATTGGGCTTGACCCCCGCCAGCTCATGGGCCTTGAAAACGTCCTGCACCAGCCAGCGCAGGATCGGCCGGTAGATGAACAGCCCGCCGCCCACCACCTCGAATGATCGCACGCATGCGCCCGTGCCTTGCAGGCGCGTGCGGCGGGCATCGCTCTCCTGAATGCGCACGCCCTGCCAGCTCCAGACCGCATGCCCCTGGTCGATGAAGCCCATGGCGTGCTCGGTCAGCGGAATCGTCTTGAGGTATTCGGTGCAGTACTGGCGCTTGCGGCTGGGAAAGCCGCCGCGCAGCAGGCACAGGTCCAAGAAGGGCACGCCAGTGGGGTGCAGCAGCTCCAACGCACGCGCGGCGGCCTCGGGCGTCCAGGGGTAGTCGAACTGGCGGCCGCCATACACGGCGGACTCCGGCTCGCCCGCAGCGATGCGTGCCAGGTTGGCACGCTTGACCTCGAATTCGCGGGTGAAGTCGGCGCGCACCACGGCAACCTCGATGCCCAGCTCCTGGGGCAGATAGCCCAGGGCGTATTCGTAGGTGGCTTCGTGCTCATTGCCCGTGTCGGCGAACACGGCGCGCACGTTGTCGTGGCCGTGCTGCTCTAGTGCGAGGATCAAGGTGGCGGTGCTGTCCTTGCCGCCTGAGATGGAGACAAGGTGGATCATGTGAGCAGTCCTTGCGCGGGAATGCCGCCCACGCCACGATGAAAGCGATCCACGAGCAGCTCTGCGCCCTGCACCCAGCCCATGGCGAAAGCATCGCCACGCGCCGTCTTGGTGATGGGCTTGCAGTTCTTGGGCTGCTTGGCGATGTGGGCCAGCCGTGCCTTGGCGCACTGGCGCAGCAGCACTTCGCAGGCATAACCCGCCACGGTGGGAGCGGCGTGCATGCCCACGAACACCCAATGGCGCGAACGCACGAAGTTGCCCGCGTCGTTATAGCGGCCCTCCAGTTGACCGAAGGTCTCGCAGCCGAAGGCTTCGGCGATCATGCCGACCAAGCGCAGTTCCCAGGCGTTGGCGGCGGTGGTAGTCGCCTTCACCATGACTTCATTCACGTCGGCCAGGGACACGTCCTGCTCGCGCAGGCCGTGCTCGCGCATCAGGGCCTGGGCCTGGCGCAGTGCTGCGGCGGCTTCGTGCTCACTGGCGCTGCGGCTCAAGGCCAAGCACTTCTTGATCTTCTTAAGGGCGTCATCGCGGTTCATGCTGCTGCCCCCGCTCTGAATTTGCGCGCCACTTCCTGGCGCTTGAGAGCAAGCACCTCTGCAAAGCGCGCACCATACGCAGCCCGCAGGTGGCGGTATTTCGCCACCGCATCTGCCATCGACCATTTCTGCAGGACGATGGCGCAGCCGCTGACCGGATCGGACACCGACCAGCAATCGTCATATTGCGCGGGCCAGCGGCCCTTTGGCCCACTGGCAAAGACTGCGCGGTGCACGACCGCGCCGCAACGCAGTTGCCAACCTGTCACGATGACGGTGTATGCACCAGAGCGGATGGAAGCCCCGAAACTGACTTTCTTCATGGCCGCACTCCTGCGCGCTCGCGCTCCAGCGCGCGGCCCTCTTCCTCGCCTGCCACGTAGATTCGCTCCAGGGCCATGTAGGTGACGGGGGCCGTGGTGTGCAGGATGTGGCTGCCCATCGTCAATGCGACGAAGTCACGGTCGAGGTGGTGCACGATGACGGCGCGGGCGCGCTGCTCTCGGGCGCCTTCAGCCTCGGCTTCGGCCTCGCGCAGCGCGGGGTGCACTAGCCAGTTCCAGATACCGAGCAGCGAGGTGACGGTGAAGCCGATCTGCTGGGCGAAGAAGAACCAGTGGTCGTTGCGGGCGCCGAAGATCAGCCAGCCGATGTTGCTGACGAACCAAGCCACGAAGGCCAGGCCCGCGTAGCGGCTCTTGGTGGCGAGCAGGATGGCGCCGAGCAGCCACAGGGCTGCGGAGAGCATTTCAACGTTGTGCACGGCGCTGCTCCTTTTTCCAGCCCTCGGCGCGCGTCCAGCGCGCGAGCACACCGATCAGCGGGTCAATGGCGATGATGCGGAACGAAGCGTTGCCGCTGTCATGGATTCCGAGGAAGTGGACGTTGTTCATGACTTCGTCGGTCACATGGTCCTCGGCACCGTCAAAGGTGATGACGTCCTTCCAGGCCCCGGCCGTGTTGGCCTGGAGCTTCATGGGCTTGGACGCCTTAGGCTTTGCTTTGGGCATGGGTGGTGCTCCTTTAAACGTCGGTGGGGCCGACAACCCGCTTGAGGCTGCAGTGCAGGACGTGACCGTTCCCCTGGTCGATGTCCAGCGTGTGGCCGCCCAGGCAGTTGAGGCCGATGACGGTGCGCAGCGCGATGTCCAGGGCTCCGTGAACCTGGGCCGCTTTCAGGGTGTTGGCCGCATCGCTGCTGAGAACGGAGTTGGCGACCTCGGCGATGGTGGCCTTGCGGTGCATTTCAGGTGTGGGCTTGGTGGGCATGGGAATCCTTGCGTTGGTGCTGGTTGCAGATGGAGAAAGCAGTGGTGCCGAAGCCCCCGGGGATGCAGCGCAAGCGGTGGCGGTCGTTGAGGGCACCGCTGGGCTCCACGCTCCGGGCCTGGACGCAGTTGCCGCAGCCGTCGCGCTGGGTGTGGTACAGGTAGCCCATACGCTCTTGCGCGCGCTGCAGGGGGCTGCTGCGGCTCACTGCTGGGCCTCGATGGCGAAGGGCGTGATCGTGAAGTCCTCGACGCCCGAATTGATGGTGATGCCCGCGATGCCGCGTACCGCGTCGGGCTCGTTCAACATGGCCTCTTTGTTGGGCTCTTCCTTGACGCGCACGAAGCGCTCCAGGCCCATGCGCTTGAGCGTCTCGATCACCGTCTCGGCACCGCGCACGCCGATGCTCGGGGGGCGCAGGCGCCACTGCACTTCGCCGGTGATCAGGTTGGCCGTCTTGCCGCTGCCGCACAAGTCTTTGCGGTTGGCCTCGCACCAGGTCTGAATGCCAGCCTGGAGCGTGTCTATGCGCTCTTGGATGGACTCCAGCTTGGGCGTGGCCGCCTTGGTGATGCGCGCGATCTCATCGTTCATGTCGGCCTGCACGCGCATGAAATCGCGCTGCAGGTCGCCCAGCTTCTTGATGTCTGCCTGGCAGTCGGCCTTGGACTGGGGCGCGTAAATAAAGGCTTTGGCTTTGAGCTTCTTGGTTGCCATGGTGAATTCCTTCTTGTTGGTGTTGGCGAATCAGTGAATGGGCGCACCCTGCGGTGCGGTGGATGCGGCCTCGCTCCTGTAGTCGCGGCGCTGGCCCATGTGCAGGCTGGGGTGGCGCTCGTAGTCCAGCGCGCCGGGGCGGTAGGTGGGCTTGGGCGGCGTGTAGAAGGTGCGCATCACGTCGCGCTGCGGCGCTTGCACCACAGGCGCTGGCGCGGCCTGGACCATCGGCGCGGGCGCCGCCTGGGACGGGCTGGGGGTGACAGGCACCAGGCCATCGCCGGGCAGCACGTGGCAGCGGGTGGTGTAGGCGTACACGGTGCCCTCGCGCTGGTGCTGGGTTGCTTCCAGGAAGCCGCCGCGCGCCAGGGTGGTCAGGTGCTCCTCGATCTCTGCCAGGCCGAAGACGCCGTCCCACTCGCGCGCCACGCGCAGCAGGCTCCACCAGCCGCCCGCGCGTGCGATGCCGCGCCAGATGTGGCCGCAGGAAAGTGTGATGCCTTTAGCCATGGCTGCGCCCCCCTTGGGCGACGGTGAGGCCGCGTGCGCCCTGGAACCAGGCGTAGTCGATGACGGCGAAACGCAGGGCCTCGCGGCGAGCGATGCCGAAGCCGTTCTGCAGGCAGCGGGCGCGGCGCGTGATCCAGCGCAGCGGCGGGCGCTGGTAGTCGGGTGCCGCAGCAGCAGCGGTGGCCGTGGTGGTGGCTACTGCGGCGCTCATGACGACAGGCCCTTCCAGAAGCTGGTGGCGCGGGTGGTGGAGCTGATCTGGCGTGCCTGCAGCGCGTCCAGCTCGGCGCGCAACTGGGCCATGTGCTCGCGGTGCAGGGCGCGCTCGCGGTCCATGAGGGTGCAGACGCGGCGCAGGCGGTGGTCGAGCCACGCTTCGCGCAGCGCGTGGGACAGGCCCACGGGGCCGCCCTGGATGTAGATCTTTAAAAAGCTGTTCACGGTGTCTCCTGAATGGGGATGGATCTCTTTGGGCGGGGATGGGGCTCGCGCGGTACGGGCGGCGCGCTGGCGGCCTTGTGGGGGCACTGGCGGCATGCCTGCCAATGCCTAGCGGCGCTGGGCGTGGTGGGCACGCTGCCGTGGGCACGTGTGCGGCATTGCTCGGCGGTAATCACCTGCGGCTCGCCCCCGGCCTCCTCGGTGAGGTGCGGGCAGACGTAGCGGCCAAAGGTGTGCAGCACCTTGTCGGCCACGTGGGCGGTGCTGGCCTTGCCCTTGCCGTACTCGCCCCCGCCGTTGAGCACCTGGCTCAAGGTGGCCGGGCTGATGCCCAGCAGCTTGGCGATCTGCACGCGCTGCTGGCCCTCGGTGCGTGATTTGAGAAGTGCGAACCATGGTTCCTCCATGTAGGCGGGCAGCGTCATTCGGCGGCAGCTTTGCGGTAGCGGGCGGGCACGTCCCTGACGTGGGCGAAGTCGGTGGGGTGCATCTGCCCCGCGCCTTGGGGCGGGGGCCAGCGGCCCAGGTCGGTCAGCAGCACGTAGCGAACGCGCCCCGCCTCGCGCTTGTGGGCCACCGCCACGGCCTTGGGGGCGTGCTTTGCCCAGGCCGCCAGCAGCGCGCCGATGCGCTTGGTCTGCGCGGCGAAGTCGCCACCCGCGTCGCCTGCGTCGATCAGCGTCTCGGCTGCTTCTGCTGCGGTGAGGCGGCGGCGGATGCGCAGCAGGTTCCACAGCCGCACGGGCAGCGACTGCATGTCGGGTGTGGGGCCGCCAGGCATGGCCCGCAGCGCGGCCTTGGCCGCGTGCATGCCCTGGGGCGTGACGTGCCAGCGGTTGGTGTCCGCCTTCCAGGTGCTGCGCAGGTACGTCTTGGAGCGCACGAAGCCGCGTTGCTGCAAGTCATTGAGTGCCAGCTCTGCAATGCCCTGCGGAAAGTCCAACTGCGCATCGGTGGCCCAGGCGCTCACCTCCTGGGCGGTGACCACTTGGGCAGGGCTTTTCACGTTGCGAGCGAGTGCCGCCAACGCGGGGGGAACAAACCATTGCCAGGGCATCACACACCCCTGTTTGCAGCCAGGTGGCCGTTGAAGTCCACGCACAGCGAGCGGCCCTTGACGTGGGCCACGTCCACCTCGGCCCAGCTATTGGCCTCGGCCCACAGCTCGATGTTGGCGATGGCGTTGAGCACGTGGCGCATGCGGCCCTTGCTGTCGCGGTGGATCTGCTCCACCAGGGCGGGGGTCAGCGCCACCTCGGTCTTGGCCTTGCACGCGGCCTGCACGTCGGCCAGGCCCAGGGGATGCAACTGCACGATGCGGGCCACGCGGCTGGCGATGTGCTCATAGCGCTGCACGATGGCCGGGAAGTTCTCCATGCCGATCAGGAACACCATGGTGCCGGTGGTGTCGGAGATGTCGCGGATGGTCTCCAGCTTGGCGGCGCTCTTCATGTCGGCCAGGTAGTCGGCCTCATCGAAGATCAGCGTCTGCATCGTCTGCGTGAGGTGCTGCTTGATGCGGTTCTCGACATCCTTTGCCGAGCCGCGCAGCGACAGGCCCAGGGCCGTCGCCACGTCCTCCAGCATGGTGCGCGGCGTCCAGATGCGCAGGCTGCGGATGAACACATGGCCGTTCTCGCTGGCCCAGCGCTCGGTCAGCTCGGACTTGCCGATGCCGTACTTGCCCTGGATCAGCACCAGGCTCGCCTCGCGGGCACCTCGGCGGGCGACGATCTTCTCGGCCTCTTTGAGGAGGCGGAAGTTGGCGGTTTGCACGAATCCTTTTTTCACCTTACATTCCCTTTCGCTATGGGTTTGGGTCTCATCAATCAACTCAGGCACGCTCTGTGACGGCTGCAACCGTCACAGGGCACTCTTAAAACCGGGCGCGTTCTCGCCCGCGTCACTCCACTCCAAGCCCCGCGCCGCGTAGTAGTCGGCCAAGCCCTCGTAGTCGCTGCTCGCCACGTACTGGCGCAGCCATGTCTCGTCATCCGCGTTCCACTCGCTGCGATGGGCCAAGAGCCACTCGTAGCGGTCGCTGGAGGTGTCGAAGAAAGGTCTGCCCGAGGCCGCTTGCGCGGCCTCGCCCCCGGAGGAAGAGCTGGGGAGGAGGGAGGGAGAAACCTCCGGGGCGGAGGGCACCACCACGAAGGGGGTGCTGGGCTCCGGCAGAAAAACGGTGTCGTCGGCCTCGACCGTGGGCCGCAGCTCGCGCAGCGCCGTGTCGATCTGCTGCTGACGGCGCTTGATGGCGGCCTGCACGCGCTTGTCCTTCGCCATGTCGATAACGGGCGTGGGGAAGAAGGCGCGGCTGCTGGCGTCGAAGCGGGCATCGCACACGAACTCGCCCGCCAGCGTGTAAACCCGCACGAAGCTCGGGTCGTGAATGTCGTACCGCACGCTGACCTGGTGGCCGTCCACGTCGCGGCCCTGGTAGGTGGCGAACTGGCGGGCCAGGTTGATGCCCAGCGTCTGGTGCACGCGCTCCACAATGCCGTGGCCCTGCGGCTTGCCGGGGATGCCGGTCTTGTGCGTGATGCCCAGCCGGGCGCAGAAGCCGTCGATGGGGCAATCCATCTGCTTTGCCGTCTCGCCCGCGCCGTTGTCGCCGTACAGGATGGCGGGTGGCCCCCACAGGCCCACGCCATAGCGCAAGGCATCGCCCACGGCACGCACGTTCTCCGACAGGTTGACCGACCAGCCGGTGAGGAAGCGCGTGCCGCCGTCGATGCAGATCGTCAACTCGGGCGCGAAGGGCGCGCCGTGGTCGGGGTGGCGCACCTTGGCCTTCATGGTGTGGCCGTCGATCAGCCACACGTCATTGGCCGCGAGGTTGCTGGTGTCGCGCCATTTAAAGGGCAGTTGCGCATCGCGCTGCGCGCCGGGGGCGTGGCGGGCCTTGATGAGGGCAGTGCTGGCCTCGGGGCTCTTGCCCAGCTTGTCGAGGGCGCGGCGGGCGCGGGCGTAGAGGGCGCGCCAAGTGTCGAAGTCGCGGCCCAACTGGCGGGTGACCTCTTTGGCCGCGCCTGAGAGCTTGCGGAAGCGCGCATCGCGGCTGTGGTACAGGCCCAGCACGGCGGCCACGTCCTGCTCCACGTCATGCAGGGAGGGCTCGGGCGCTGGCGCAGGCAACAGGCCCCACCAGCCTTCGGCGCGGTAGATGCCCAGGTAGCGCTCCAGCGTGCGGGCGCTCACCTGGTCGGCGCGGGCGCGCTGGTTGGCCTTGCGGGCGGTGGCTTGCAAGTCGGCGCTGGCCTGGCCGGTGGCGAGCTGCAAGGCCACGATGGCGCAGGCGCGCTTGATGCCGTGCAGGGGCTCCAGGTCGAGCACCATGTTGACCAACACCATGCGGGCGTCTGCCGTGGCCTTGTCGGTCAGGCTGGGCGGGCGGCGCTTGGGGTCGGGCGTGGGGGCCAGGGGCGCGGGCAGCGGCTTCTCGGGCGGGGCGAAGGACACGACCGGCGCGGGGTCTATCTGCGCCAGCGCCGTACTGCCCGCCGTGGCAATGTGGCGCGCAGCCAAGGCAGCACGCAGCTTGGCGGGCAGCGCGGCACAGTCATATTCCAGCCCACCGCCCTTGGCCTGCCGGGGGCGGCTGGGAATGGCGTGCTTGTGCAGCCACTTGCGAATGCGCTGCTGGCTGGTGGGTAGGCCACCGAGGCCTGCGAGTTGAGCGGGGTTGAGCCACATGGTGCATGCCCCTCAATGCAGGTCGCGCAGGATCAAGCTGATGGTGGCCTGCGAGCGCCCCATGTGTCGGGCTATGGCCGACTGGCTTACGCCCTGCGCCTTCAAGCTGCGCGCCAGCTTGATCTCGTCCACCGTGAGCGGCTGCGGCTTGTTGCGCTTGCGGCCTCTGATCTGCTCCTCCAGCAGTTGCACCAACCGCGTTTGCGTGGCGTGCAACTGGCGCAGCAGCGCCACTTCGTCAAACAACTGCTGCGGCACGCTGGCACCAAACAGGTCGCCTTGCTGCGGCGCGGCCTGGGCGGCGCGGGCGGGTTGGGCCTGGGCCTGGGCCTTGCCCTCCAACACGTCCAACACCCAGCGGCGGAAGCGCTTGGCCGGGGGCGTGCTGGCGAACATGCCCAGCAGGTAGGCACCGCGCAGGGAGAAGATGCGGGTTTCACGCTGCAACTGACCGCCGTTTTGCGAGACCGTCAAATTGACGGTCTGGGACATTTCTGCGGAAAACTCATCGGCATTACGTCGGTAAATGCCGCTGACGGCATCCTCGCGGGCATAGCCCAGGGCCGTGGCAATCTCTGGGGCTCGCAGCCAGGGCTGACCGTCGCGGTCCACCACCGTGAAAACGGTGTCGTCGAAAACCAAGGGTTGAAGGGCGCTCTTCATGCCAGAATTCCTTATTGATGTGTAGTAATTGGCTGGCTCAAGGCTTGGCCTTGGCGGGTGCAGGCTTGAGGCCCAACTTCACGGCGATTTCGTGAGGCAGGCCGCGCTTGCAGGCGGTGAAGCCGTTGAGCACGCGGTACACGTCGGAGCGGCGGTAGCCGTTCTGGTCGGCCCACTGCGACACAGGGATGCCTTGATCGGCGAAAGACGCCTTGACCTGTTGAGCCTTGGCTTGGATGGGGGTCACGTTGTGGCTCCTTTCTTTACAAGTACGCAATGGTATTTGAAATACATAAGCGTATTTTAATTACGTTAGCGTACTCGTCAAGAGGTGCCCATGAATTTCTTTGAAGAAGCCACGCTGCGGCTCAAGCAGCAACTGGCAGTGACACAAGACAAGGAAGTAGCCAGCTACTTGGGGCTTTCTCCAAGAGCGTGGGCTGGCCGCAAGCAGAGCGCAAACTTCCCCGAGGTCGAGCTGTACGCCTTGGCGGCGAAACGCCCTGAGCTGAAGATCAATGTGGAATACGTGCTGACGGGCCGTGCGCCACAGCCCATGACGGCGCAAGGCCGTGACGACTATCTGATGGGTGAACTGGCAGCGGTGAAGGTCATGGTGCAGGCGCTGTTGCAGACCCACCCGCACGCTAAACAGGCGCAGGACGCCTTTGTGCGAGAGATCAAGGCAATAGAGGCCAGCTTGGCAGGCGAGTCGCCGTCAGACGACTTTCTGCGGGGCCTGCATGACGGTGAGACGGCATTCCGCCTGCTGCCTATTGAAGCCAGGAAGAAATCTTGAGCCTGCGGCTGCAGTCAAGCGCAAACCCAAGGCCGCGTGATGCGGCCAATGACATAACTGAAGGAGGGATGAAATGGCTACCAAAGACAATGACCGAAGCAAGGCGCCTGACTCGGGCCGCAAGAGCAACTCCGGTGTTGAGCGGCTACGCGAGTCAGTCCGCCACCCCAGCTTGGAGGACTGGAAATCGCCTCCAAATGGAGGTGGGTTTAGAGTAGAGCCCATCGCACCGCGTGAAAACGTCACGCCGCCCCCACCCAAAAAGTAGGAGCCTTCATGTCCACCGGCGAGAATCCCGAGCGCGCCAAATACCTCTGGGATCAGCAGGATGCATTGCTGGATCGCTGCGAGCTGTCTGCCAGATACCACGGCAAGCGCGAGCGCTTTCTTGGTGGAGTGGAGCGCCTGCTGCAGGCGGTGACGGCCATTGCGGCCACCTCCGCGTTTGCCGATATCGCGGGCAAGACGTCGGACTGGGGAAGGTGGTTCGCGTTGTTGGCTGCGGTGGCGTCCATCCTGCCGCTCGTGTTGGGGCTGTCCGAGCGGGCGCGATTGCATGGTCAGCTCAAGGCGCAGTTCAAGTCCATCCTGGCAGATATGTACGTGGTAGGCGTGGAATGGACCGAAGAGCAACTTTCTGCCTTCAAGGGGCGGGTGGCGAAGGCCGAGTCGGACGAGCCTGCTTCTCTTGCCGCCCTCGTGATTCATTGTCAGAATGAGATTGCCGTAACCCGTCACCAGAAGTTCTATCCACTCAAGTGGTGGGAGGTGGCGTTGATGCACTTTTACGGATTCAATGGGGCGCGAATCGTGGCGCGTGGGCCACGTGAATCGGCCCCTTTGTCTGCCCAGCCGCGTCCGCCAGTGGCCCCTTCCTGATTGATTAAGGCCAGCTATGCGCTGGCCTTAATTTTTTGCGCGCATGCAGTGACAGTGGCGGCCACACCTGGCATGCCATGAGCGTGGCACGAGCGCGCCCATGTTGACCGTGCAAGCCGGGCCGTGCTACCGTAAAAAAGCACTCCAATCGATTTCGGGCCGACACATGTCGGCCTTAGTTTTTTGTGCCCCCGCGATGACAGTCGCGGCATGGCTTTCACTCCCCAGTCTTTCGTTCTCGCGCTGCTCGTCCTCATTGCAGCGGCGACGATCCGCCACCAGGGCCGCCTGAGCGCGGCGCACGGCAAGGGCCGGATGCGCGGCGCTGTCAGCCCGCGCATGCTGGTCGCGGGGCTGTCGCTCTCCTTTGCCGCGTTCGTGGGTCTCGCCGTGCATGAGAACTACACGAACACCGCCGTCATCCCCACCCAGGGAGACAGGCCTACCGTGGGATTCGGCTCCACGTTCCACGAAAACGGATCGCCCGTGAAGATGGGCGATACCACCACGCCCGTGCGGGCGCTCATCAAGGCGCAGGCGCACATCAGCCGCGAAGAAGCGGCGTTCCGCGACAGCCTACCCGGCGTGGCCCTGCACCAGGGCGAATACGACCTCTACATGGACTGGGTCTATCAGTACGGCTCGGGCGCCTGGCTGAAATCCGGCATGCGCCGCGAACTGCTCGCCGGCCGCTATGCCCCCGCATGCGACGCGCTGCTCGACTATCGCAAGCTCACCAGCCGCCGCAAGGAAGGGCCGGGCTGGGTGATCAGCCAGCGTGACGCGCAGGGCGCTCCCGTCCGGTGGGAGTTCGACTGCTCGACGCCCGGCAACAAGGTCTGCCGTGGCGTGTGGACACGCCAGCAGGAGCGCCACAAGAAATGCATGGAGCTGCAGCCATGAAGCGCGCGTTCAAAGTCCTCGGCGTGATCGCAGCCGTGGCGCTGGTCTGCGCGGCCGGGCTGCTCGCCTACGTCTACGCCACGCTCTGCACAGGGCACCCGCACGGGATGTGCTGACGCATGGCCGCTCGACTGCTCTCCGCACTGCTGCTGGCCCTTGCGCTTGTCGCGGGCGGCTACTGGTGGGGGCGCACCGCCACCGACAACGCCTGGGCTGCACGCCAGGCCAAGGCCGCCGACAAGGCCCGCATCGAACTGGATCAGGCCAACGAACGCGCCGACCAGGCCGCAGCCAATTACCTCACTGAACACCTCGACCAGGAAGACCGCTATGCCGTCCTCGAATCCAAGTACTGCGAGCTGGGCCGCCGTGTCCCTCTTGTGGTCTATCGGCCTGTTCCTGCTGTTGCTGCCTGCGGGAGTGAAGCGCGGCCTGCGGTCGAGCGGGCTGCGAATGGCGATCCTGGCGCTGGCGGGCCTGCTCTCACTCTCGCTGCTGTCCGCATGTGGAACGGCGCCCTCACGGCCACCGACGCGCCAGCCGGTGCCTGCGGCCTTGCTGGTGCCCCCGAAGGAGCCGACGCCGCTTGTGCCGAGGACTCCGGCCTCACGCTCCAAGACGCCTGGGACAACCACGCCGCCAACGCCAAGAGCTGCGCCCAAGACCGGCAGCGCTACCGCGCCCTGATCGACCACCTCAAACAACCCGAAGGAGAAGGCGCCCCATGGCCCTCGAAAAAGACGAACTGATGCTGCTCGGCAAGATCGACGGGAAGCTCGACGGCATCACATCGCACCTCAACCGTCAAGACCAGCGCATGGACAGCATGGAGCGGCAACAGAGCGAGCGCATGAACAAGCTGGAGGCGAACATGGCCGCGCAGAACAAGGCGCTAGACACGCGCCTGCGCAAGGTCGAGCAGCGCGCTGCCGTCTATGGCGCCTTCAGCGGATCGGCCGTGTCCATCGGCGTGGCCCTCGCCATTGAAGGCATCAAGCAGTACATGCGCGGCGGCGGCTCCGGCCTGGGGAACTGATCGCGATGGCCCATCCAGGAGAGAAGCGCGCCCAGCTCAAGGGCTTGTATGTCTACCAGCGCCAGCCGATGGAGACCGCGTGCGAGAAGCTGGGCGTACCGCGCAGCACAGCCAATCGTTGGAAGAAGGAAGCCCTTGCCGAGGGCGACGACTGGGATTTCCTGCGCGCCGCCACAGCGCTGGGCGACGAGAACTTCGCCTCGCTCTCCAAGAAGCTGCTGGAAGACTACCTGGTGCAGCACCAGTCCACCATGGACCTGCTGCGCGATGCCACGGACATGGGGCCGCTGCAGCGCGCCGAGACGCTCTCGCGCATGGCCGACAGCTTCAACAAGACGATGGCCGCGTTTAAACGGCTGGCGCCTGACCTGGATCGCCAGTCGGTGCAGATCGACGTGATCCAACGCTTTGCCGCGTTCGCCAAGGCGCGCTACCCGCAGCACCTGGCCGCGCTGGTGGAGATGCTGGAGCCCTTCGGCGAAGAGCTGGCGAAGGGGGCGTGAGGTAGTCCATGGGCCGCGCCAGCACCGCCAAGAGAAAGGAGTTCGCCGAGCACATGGCTGCGGTGGCGGACACCCTGCGCCGCCAGATCGATGCCAACCTCGACGGCTGGGACGTGAGCCCCGAGGCCACCGTGGCGCGCCGCATGTGTGTCATGGACCCGGTGTCGGGCTTCGAGTACTGGGATCGGCACTACTTTCCCCACTACGGCACCGCCGAGCCCAGCGAGCTGCACAAGTACCTCTACAAGCGCCTGCCGGAAATCCTGCTCTCCGAGAGCGGTCAGCGCGACGCCATTGCCGCGCCCCGCGGTGAGGCCAAATCCACCAAGATCAGCATGTCGTTCGTGCTGTGGTGCGTGGTGACCGAGCGCCTCTGGTATCCCGTCATCATCATGGACGTGTTCGAGCAGGCCGCCGAGATGCTGGAAGCGATCAAGGCCGAGCTGGACGCCAACCCGCGCCTCGCCAGCGACTTCCCCGAGATGGCGGGCCAGGGCCGCGTGTGGCGCAACGACGTGATCGTGACGCGCAACAACCGCAAGGTCGAGGCCTTCGGCAGCACCAAGAAAATCCGGGGCCGCCGCCATGGCCCGCACCGTCCCGACCTGGCGGTGATGGACGACATCGAGAACGACGAGAACGTCGCCACGCCCGAGCAGCGGGACAAGAAGCAGAAGTTCATCACCCGCAGCGTGTTGAGCCTGGGGCCACCCGACGATTCCATGCACGCCATCCTCGTAGGCACCATCCTGGCCTACGACTCGGTGCTGTCGCGTTTCCTGCGCAACCCGATGTGGAACAAGGCGACGTTCCGGGCCATCATGAAGTGGCCGGATCGCATGGATCTGTGGGAGCAGTTCGAGGAACTGCTGCTCAATGCCGAGACGCCGCAACGGGGCGAGGCGGGAGCCATGGCGTTCTACAACGAACGCAAGGCCGAGATGGACAAGGGCGCGGCGGTGAGCTGGCCCGCTCTGCGCCCCCTGGTCAAGCTCATGATCAAGCGGGCACGCGAAGGCCACGATGCCTTCGACAGCGAGCAGCAGAACAACCCGAGCGCAGGTGAAGATGCCCCGTTTGCCAACAGCATCCACTTTTGGGTCAACCGGCTGAAGGACTGGCGCTTCTATGGTGCCGCCGATCCTTCCTTGGGAAAGAAGGGCAAGAGGGGCGGCAAGAAGAGCGACCCAAGCGCGTTGCTGGTGGGAGGCTACAACCGCGAGACGGGCATTCTCGATTGCGTCGAGGCACTGATCCGCAGGCGCACGCCCGACCGCATCATCAGCGACACCATCGATCTGCAGCGCGAGTACTGCTGCATCGTGTGGGGCTTCGAGAGCGTGCAGTTCCAGGAGTTCTTGCGCACCGAGCTGGTCAAGCGCAGCGCGCAACTCGGCGTGCCTGTGCCGGCCCGCGCCCTCACGCCCATCGAAGACAAGGAACTGCGTATCGAGGCCCTGCAGCCGCACATGCACAACGGCCTGATCCGGCTGCACCCGGATCAGACGACGCTAATCGCCCAGTTCAAGCACTTCCCCGAAGCCGACCACGACGACGGACCCGACGCCATGTGCATGTTGTGGATGTTGTGTGTGACGGGCGGCGTGGCCGCCATGGCTCAGGGCGGCAACACCCAGCAACCCAAGACCGCGCGCGAGCGCTACGCGCGCAAGACGGCGCGCATGTTCCGGAGACCCTCATGAACGAAGAAAAACAACAGCTCCTGCTGATCCGTGGCGCCATCTACGCCTTGCCCGAAGCTGATCGCCACGGTGTGGAACTGGCAGCGGCCAAGCTGCGCGAGGTGGTCGTGCTGCACAACGACCACGGCCGCCTGGCGCTCGCCCTGGTCGGTGCCGAGCTGGCTGCCGAGGATTGACCCATGGGCATGATCGACCGCTTTAAATCCGCCATGGGCTGGAATCAGGCCCCGGAAACACCCATGCGCGAGGCCGCCGCCGCCCAGGGCGACCGCGACGCCGACGCTGGCTGGCGCCGCCTCTCGGGTGACGGCCTGGCAAGCATGAATGACCGCGACCTGGAGCCCATGGCCCAGGATCGCATGCAGAAGCTCGCCGAATACTTGTGGCAGAGCAACCTGCTCGCCAACCGCCTGGTGGAGCTGCCGCTGGCCTACCTGCTGGCCGAGGGCGTGGCGCTGCAATGCGTGGATGACGAGCACCAGGCGCTGCTCAACGCCTTCTGGTCCGATCCCATCAACAACTGGCCGATGAAACTGGAGCAGCGCGTGCGCGCCCTGGGACTGCTGGGCGAGCAGTGCTACATCGCCAACGTGCGCGAGGGCGACGGCTTCGTGCGCCTGGGCTACCTCGACCCGCGACAGATCGCCACCGTGGTCAATGACCCCGATAACCCCGAGCAGCCCATCGGCGTGATCACCAAGCGCGACAACCGGGGGCGCCAGCACAAGTACCGCGTGATCGTGCTGGGCGAGGATGCCGCTCTGTTCAGCGCCCGCACCGTGCGTATTCGCGCCGAGGACTTCACCGATGGCGATGTGCTGCTGTTCCAGCTCAACAAGTTCCCCAACGGCAGCCGAGGCCGCTCCGACCTGCTCGGGCAGATGGACTGGCTGGATGCCTACGACAACTTCCTGTTCTCGGAGCTGGATCGCATCGACTATCTGCGGCGCTTCGTGTGGGACGTGACCATGACCGGCGCCGACGATGCTGCCGTCAAGAAGTACGAAAAGGAATTCGTGCCGCCCGGCCCCAACAGCGTGTTCGTCCACAACGACCAGGTCAACCTGGAGGCCAAGTCCCCCGGCCTGCAGGCCGCCGACACCAGCCAGAGCGCCCGGCTGCTGCGCAACCACGTGCTGGGTGGCGCCACGGTGCCAGAGCACTGGTTCGGCGGCGGTGGCGACGTGAACCGCGCGGCGGCCTCGGAAATGGGCGAGCCAACCTTCAAGGTGTACAGCATGCGCCAGGGCTACCTCAAGCGCATGCTGGAAGAGATTGGCCGCTTCGTGCTGTGGCAGGCGGCCCAGGCGAGCGGAGAAAAACCTGACTGGTCCGAGGACAGATGGCAGGTGACCGCCGTCTTCCCCGAGCTGCTCAACCGCGACATCACCAAGTTCGCGTCGGCCATGGCCTCGCTGGTGGCCGCCGTGATCCAGATGATCGACGCCGGGCTGCTGACCGAGGAAACCGCCCTCAAGACCGTGGCCGACGTGGCGCAGCGCTTCGGACAGGACTTTGACGCCAAGACCGAGCTGGAAGCGGCCCGCGCCGAAGCGGCCAAGCGCAAGGCTGAGGACGTGTTCCAGATGCTGCCCACCGCCGCTGGCCCCGCCCTAGACGATGGCCCGCAAGACTGACCCCCCGCAGGACGCTGGCGGCAGCCAGGCCAAGCCCGACAAAGCGTTCGTGGCCGCGCTGTCCATGCGCCTGCGCGAGCGCGCCCGCCTGCTGCTGGCCGGGCAGACCGAGGTGCTGCAAGCCCTGCAGGACGCGCGCGCGCAAATTCTCACCACCCTGGCGGGGCAGCCCGCCGACTGGCAGCAGTGGCAGCTCACGCGCCTGCTGGCCCAGATCGAAACCGTGCTGGAGGGCGCCACCGCCAAGGTCGGCGCCCTGTTCGAGCAGCGCATGCAAGCCGCCTGGCAGCAGGGCGAAGCCGTGGTGGACAAGCCCCTGTCTTCCATCGGCCACAACGTGGAGCTGCGCCTGCCCGTGCTCGACGCGGGCGTACTCAAGCAAATGCAGGCATTCGGCACCTTACGCCTCAAAGACGTGGGCCGCGAGGCGGCGGGCAAGATCGGTCGCCAGCTCGGCCTGGTCACCCTCGGCGCGCAAACCCCCTTCGCCGCCATCAAAGCCGTGGGCCAGGTGCTGGGCGGCCAGGCCGCCCAGCGCGCCGCCACCATCGTGCATACCGAAGTCAGCCGCGCCTTCGCCGTGGCCGCCAATGAGCGTCTGGTGCAAGCCGCCGGGCTGGTGCCCGGCCTGGGCAAGCAGTGGCGGCGCAGCGGCAAGATTCACAGCCGCTGGAACCACGACCTGATAGACGGCCAGGTGGCCGAGGCGGGTAAGCCCTTTAAGGTGCCCAACCCAGGCGGCGGCATCGACCTGATGCAGTGCCCGCACGACCCCAAAGCCCCGCCCGAGCAGGTCATCCGCTGCGGCTGCATCAGCCTGCCGTGGATGAAGCACTGGAAGGTGACGACGCCGGGGGCCAAGCCGTTCACGGCGCAGGAGCTGAGACTGGACGGGCGCAAAGCCGCGCTGGATGCAGCGGCGAAGAAGGCCGGGGCGCGGCGCGAACTGCCGACCGGGCAGAATGCAGACATGGCATTCAAGCAGCCTCGCGGGGACTTCACCGTCTATGACGGTGCCTACCCTCAAAAAACCGCCGACACATCGACACCCGCCCGCGCCGCAGCAGTGGCGCTGGAGAACCAGGTGCGGCGCGACGACCTGGAAACGGCGGCATTCTTCTCGCCTGCCGGTGCCGAGCGCATCCGCAAGACCGGCCAGCCCAACATGGTCAGCTTCACCGCGCAGGACTTGGCCGCCGTGCGGGCGGGCGACACGTTCAGCCACAACCACCCGGGCAACGGAACCTTCTCACTCGACGACATTGAGAACGCGGCGGAGCTGCGCTTGGCCGAAATCCGCGCTGTGGGGCCGACGCTGCGGCACATGATGGCACCTGGCGCGGTCGGCTGGCCGACCACCGCGCAACTGCAAGCCGAGGTGGCCCGGGCTGCGGAGGATGCGCAGCAGGCCGTTGCCGCCCTGGTGGGCGCAGACGAACTGGCGGAGCGGTTTGCCCAGGCCGAGCTGAACCATCAGGTGTGGGTGCGGGTTGCGCGAAAATTCGGCTTGCGCTATACCCGGGAGAAATCATGACGACGAAAGACGACCTCGGCCTCACACCCGCACAGCGGGCGCAATACGACGCCCACCGCCGCGCCGCCCAGGCGCTGCGCGAGCGGCGCCATGCCGACGGTGTGCGGGTGTTTGGCACCAACCCCCACGACGCGGCTGCGGCCCGGCTGCTGGCCGACGCCGCCGTAGCCGCCGGGCGGGCCAAGCGCCAGGCCCGTGAGGCTGCTGCAAAGGTGGCCTGATGGCAGCGCTTTTATATATAAGAACAAAGCCCGCCTGACAGTGCTCTGTCGCAGCGGGCAGGCGCCAGGAATGAGAGGCGGGAGCGCCGGGGCGCTGTGGCGCTTTAAACACTTTCGGGGCGGCTACCCCTTGGAAATTTGATCCGAGGGGCCTTGCCGGGCGATTTAAAGCGGTTTTAAAGCGGTTCGCGCTTGCTGGTGCTGGCGGGTTCTCGCCCCAAGGGGCAATTCCAGGGTTTCGGGCGCGGCCTTGATGCCCTAGTCCCCCACAAACGTCGGTAACGGTTAGCCAAAAAACACCGCCCATCGATTTCAGGCCGACCTATGTCGGCCTTAGTTTTTTGTACCCCCATCGGCACAGTCACTCCATCGCAACCCGCCGCCCCGCGCGGCTCACATGGATGGAGTGATGTATGTCCGCAACCCCGAACCTGCCGCCCGAGAACGACAAGGGCAAGTCCAAAGAGCTGACCACCGCCGAGGCCGCCAAGCGCGTGCAGCGCCAGGTGATCGAGGTCGTGGACGAAAAAGACGGCGCCGGAAAACCCGGCAAGGTGGAGCGCGTCAAGCGCGTGCCCGTCAAGGCAGACGAGGTGCTGTCGTTCCGCGACTACGGCACGCACGTTGTCGTGGTCACCACGGACGGCCAGAAGCTGTCCAGCCTGGCGAGCGAGTAAGCGCGCATGACGATCAAGCTTATTCCCGCTGGCCTCGGCTTTGCGCGTCTCACCGAGGCCGTGACCACCGAGTACGGGCAGCTCATCGAGCTGGTGCGCCAGGCCGTGCGCGACAAGATGCGCCTGGCCGTCAACAACGGCGACTACTACGTGGACGTGCGCGGCATCTGGCCCGACCGTGCCGTGGTGGGCTTCAAGGGCCGCCTGTACAGCTACGCCTACACCGTGGCGGACGACAACACCGTGACGGTGGGCGAGGCCACGGAAGTGGTGGCCGAGTACGCGCCGGTGGGTGCGGCACCGACCGCGCCTGCGGTGCCCGCAGCACCTGTGCGCGAGGCGCAGATGCAGGCCCGGGAAGCCGCCGTGTTCCGCGAAGCAGCGGATGGCGCCATCGAGGTGACGCTGATCCGCGCGGGCCGCAGCGGCAACCGCAACTACTACCCCGACGCCACCCTGCGCGAGGCGGCACCCATGTTCGAGGGCGTGCGCGTGTTCACCAAGTCTGACGCCGAGCACATCGCAGGCAAGGGCAAGGACGTTCGCAACCTGATCGGCGGCATCTACGGCGTGCGCTTTGTCGAGGGCAAGGCGCCCGATACCGGCGCGCTGGTGGGCACCTTCAAGGCCCTGGACCCGAGCGAAGCCGCCGTCACCAAGATGACCGAAGCCGTCAAGCGCGGCATGCAGAGCCTGCTGGGCCTGTCCATCGACGCCGACGCGCGGACCCGCACACGCAAGGCGGGCGGCGAGTCCCTGCGCGAAGCCATCAAGTTCACCAAGGTGCATTCCGTTGACCTGATTGTCGAGCCGGGCGCTGGCGGCGGCCTGGATCGTCTCACTGAAGCCGCCGCTGATCCATCCATCCCCAACCCGAAGGAAGAAGCAATGCCTCTCTGGAAGCAACGCATGCTGGAGGCCATCAAGGCCAAAGACCCGGTAAAGCACGCCACGATCAACGTGGACACGATCACCGATGACGAAGTGGTCAACCTGCACGAGGCCGTCTGCGGCCCGCTGGTGCCCGAGCCGGGCACCCAGCGCGTGGCCGAGGCCCAGGGCGACAACGCACCGCTGACCCGTGCCGACCTGCAGGTGTTCGAGCTGCGCAGCGCAGCCCGCGACCGCATCAACGCGGCCAAGCTGCCGCAGGCCGCCAAGGACCGCCTGCAGGGCCAGATCGCCACCGTTGGCGCCGACCGCCTGACCGAAGCTGCCGTAGGCGAGCTGATCAAGGCCGAGGGCGAATACATCGCCCGCATGACCGAGAGCGGCACGGTGCGCGTGCCGGTGTTCGGCGATGGTGCCATCACCGTGGGCGACCGCAGCCTGACCATGCGCGACATGCTGGATGCCTTCTGGGACCCCACCCACAAGGACCATGGCCGCGTGCAGTCCTTCAAGGAGTGCTACGTCGAGATGACGGGCGACCGCCTGGTGACGGGCCGCCTGCGCGAGTGCGACCAGTCGCGCCTGGCCGAATCCATGGGCAGCTCGACCCTTGGCGAAGTGCTGGGCGACAGCGTGACGCGCCGCATGCTGGCCGAGTACCGCGCGGCGGTGGACTTCGACGGCTGGCGCCAGATCGTCAACGTGGTTCCGGTCTCGGACTTCCGCATGCAGCACCGCACGCGCTGGGGCGGCTATGGCGACCTGCCCACGGTGGCCGAGGGTGCCGACTACCTGGCCCTGAGCAGCCCGACCGACGAGGAGGCCACCTACCAGGCCGCCAAGAAGGGCGGCACGGAAGACGTGACGCTGGAGATGATCAAGAACGACGACGTGGGTGCGATCCGCCGCATTCCCACGAAGCTCTCGCGCGCGGCCAAGCGCACGCTCGCCAAGTTTGTGTTCGACTTCCTGCGCAGCAACCCGGTCATCTACGACGGCAAGGCGCTGTTCCACGCCGACCACGCCAACCTGTTCACCGCCGCGCTGACCAAGGCCGAGCTGGCCGCTCACCGCCTGGCGATGCTCAAGCAGACCGAGCTGTCGAGCAACGACCGCATCGGCATCACTCCCACACGCCTGATCGTGCCCGTGGAGCTGCAGGAGGCGGCGGTCGATCTGTTCAAGCTGTCCACCAACAACGAGAAGACGTTCATCCAGTCGCTGACGATGAACATCATCCCCGTGTGGTACTGGGCGGACGCCAACGACTGGTGCACCGCCGCCGATCCGGCCGACATCCCCGGCATCGAGGTCGGCTTCCTGGACGGCCAGCAGGAGCCCGAGCTGTTCGTGCAGGACTCGCCCACCGTGGGCTCCATGTTCACGGCCGACAAGCTGACCTACAAGATTCGCCACATCTACGGCGGCGCGGTGACCGACTACCGCGCCTTCACCAAGGCCGTGGTGGCCTGACCGGACTCACCCCGAGGAGAAGCGGGCGCCACGCGGCGCCAGGGGGTGGCCCCCCTTCGTGAACACAGCCCGGCCCGCCCCGCGAGGGGCGGGTTGTCCAGGGCCCCCGGTCTGGATATGGACCTGGAGCCTTGGGCAACCCCAAGCCGACCAACGCAACCCCCAAACCACAAGATGCCCCTGGCCGATTTCACCGCCCTGCTCAACGACCTGGCACGCGACCAGGGTGCCGTGCTGGCCGCCGATGCCCGCACGCGCGCCCTGGAAGCCGCGCGGCTGCAGTACAGCGCCGACTGCCCGCGCCTGGCGGTGGAAGATGTGACCTGGCCGGGCGGCAGCTCGGCACCCGCGCCTGCGGGCTGGACCGAAGGCGCATGGGTGGAATCGGCGGAGTACCCCATTGGCCGCGACCCCCGGGCCGTGATCGAGGTGGCGCCGTACCTGACCCCCGACGGCTGGCAGATCATGGCCGCATGCCACGTGCCAGCGGGCGCCGTGGTGCGGCTGACGATGATGGCCGAGCACGTGCTGGCGGCCGATGCGGACACGATCCCGGCCCGGCACCGCCTGCCGGTGGCGCAGTACGCGGCGCACTTGCTGTGCCACCAGCTCGCCACCTACTACAGCGCGCAACGCGAGGCCAGCATGGGGGCGGACGCAAGCATGACGGAGACGCGGGCGCGGCAGTTTGCCGACCGCGCACGCGAGCTGCGTACCGCCTACTTCGCAGGGGTGGGCGTGCTGGACCCCTTTAAATCCTCGGGCGCGAGCAGCGCACCCGGCGCCGCAGCCGCTGGAGTGGTGAGCTGGCCTTCGCTCAACCCGCGCCACCGCCTGGTGCGCAGGAACGGGGCCTGACCATGTTGAACATGAGCATTAGCCTGGGCGGCCTGCAGTCCTTCGCGCGCGGGTTGCGCGAAGCGCCCGCGTACACCGATCAGGTGCTGCAGGAGACCATAACAGAAGCCACGCTGCTGTTGCAGCGCGAGTGGCAGGAGAACATGCCCCGTGGGGCTTCGGACCTGACGGTCGCCAGCATCACGAGCGACGTTGCCAGCACCCCCGCAGGGGTGCTGGGCGTGGTGGGCAGCAGCCAGCCCAGTGCGTTGTTTGTTGAACTGGGCACCAGGCCCCACATGCCGCCTGCCCAAGCACTGGAGCCTTGGATCAAGGCCGTGCTGGGCATACGCGACCCCAAGGAGGTCAAGAGCGTGGCCTTCCTGGTAGCGCGCAAGATCGCCCGCGAGGGCACGCCCGCGCAGTACCCCATGCGCCGCGCGGCGCAGGCCACCGAGGGGCAGATCGTTGCCCTGTTCGAGCGTGCGGCCGACAAGGTGATGGCGCACATGGCCGGGGGTGGCGCATGACGATGCCCAACACGCTGGCCGCGACCCGTGGCGCGCTGCAGGCCCTGCTGGCCGCCGTGCCCGCTGTGGGTGTGGTGCATCCGTGCGAGCGCTTCGCCGATGGCGAAGAAGGCTTTAAGCGGGCCTACCTGTACACGCACACCGACCCGGCTGCGGATGCCTTTGGCGCCGACCCGCACATCCGGGGCTGGTACATGCGCCGCACTGCCACGACCGAGCTGAACACCAATGGCCGCATCTTGAACGAGCACACCTGGCTGGTGCGCGGATACATGGCGTTCCGCGATGCGATCAGCAGCGAGCTGATCTTTGACGACCTGGTCGAGCGCATGCGCGAAGCCGTGCGGCTGGCGGGCAACCTGGGCTTGCCCGGCCTGCTGGGCGCCAGCCTGGCCGAGGAGCGTGGGGTGCAGGTCACCAGCGCGGGGCCGGTGTATTTCGCGGGGGTGCTGTGCCACAGCGCCGCCTTGGGCCTGAAGACCCGCAACTGGGCCGAATGGAGAAAGCCATGACCACGACCACGAAGCCGCCCACAACCACCAAGCGCAAGAAGCCTGCCGCTGCAGCCCCGCCAGCGCCCGCCCCGCCCGCGCTGGAGCGCGTGCGCCTGGCGCGCGAGCACACGCACCTGGGCGTCTCGCACGCACCCGGCGCAGAGATCGAAGTACACCCTGACATCGCCCTCTGGCTGCGCGCCGTCGGGGCTGTGTCCCCATCCCTGTCCACCCCAACCATTCAACCATGAAGGAATAGAAGATGACCACTACCGCAGCCAACATCATCAAGCGGGTTTTCTCTCCCACGGCGCTCGTGGGCCACGTTTATGCCCGTGAGCGCGGCACCGCCACCGCGCCCATGCCCATGGGCAACGTGCTGGAGCTGGAGCTTTCGCACAAGGAAGATGTGCAGACACAGCCCGACATGACGCAACTGGGCGGCGGCGCGCACGGCGAAGTGCGGCGCGTGACCGATGTCGAGATCAAAATGAAGCTGGCCGACCTGAACGTGAAGAACTGGGCGCGTGCGTCGCTGGGCACGGTGACGGGCGTTGAAGGCGGGACCGTGGAAGGCGAGGCGCACAAAGTGACGCTGGGCGGCCTGCTGCGCACCGCGCACATCCAGCCCACCGGCATGGTGGTGCGCAAGGGAACCGGCGCCACCACGGCCACGGTGACCGACGAAGAGCACCTGAACGTGAGCAAAGGCGACACGGTGTCGTTGGCGCATGCGGGGGCCACGAACGTGGTGGTGCGCACGGGCGACAGCGTGGCGACGGCAACGGTGCTGGCGGCGGCGGGTAACTACACCATCAGCAACGCGGGCGCCACCTCGGCCCTGGTGGTGGCTGCGGATGCGCCCGGCGTGACCGACGGCAAGGGCTTCTGGGTCAGCTACGAGCACCCGTCCGTCGGGACGCCCGTGCCCGCTGCGGGCAACTGGGAAGCACGCGCCGCTGGTGTGTTCGTGTTCCCCGATGCGGCGGACCTGGCCGACGACGATGACGTGAAGCTGGACTACACGTACGCGGCCTACGCCGTGATCGAGGCGCTGACCACCAAGGCGAAGGAGCTGGAGCTGGTCTTCGAGGGCCTGAACGAAGCCGATGATGGCAAGCCGAGCATCGTGGAAGTGTGGCGCGCGAGCCAGGGGGTGGCTTCGTCCATCGGCCTGCTGGCCGAGAAGGGCTTTGCGAGCCTGCCCGTGTCGGGCGCGGTGCTCAAGGACGACACCAAGAACGGCGCGGGCATCAGCAAGTACTACCGGGTGCGCAAGGTTTAAACGCCGCGCGTTTCCCATTCCCAAAGCACTAAGGCCGACATATGTCGGCCTTAGTTTTTTGTGCTGCACGCGAGAAAGTCACGCCATGGACATGAGTGCGGTCACCGCTCGCCAATGAACATGCGCACGAGGCCCCAGGCCACGAAGCCCGCCAGGGCCAGCACACCCAGCGCAGCGACCGCCATGCCCGCAGGCACCGACGCACCGGCCCCCACCAGGAAGGCGATGCAGAGGACGAACAGGATCAGGCGCGGCATGGCCGCATTGTGCAGGAAGTAAGCCTTGACAGACAAGCAGATCAGCACCGAGTTGCGCATGGGCGTGAGCGGGCGCGAGTCCATTACCGGGCTGGCCGACGACCTGGACAGCGTTGCCAAGGTGCTCGATGGCGACATGAAGACTGCCGCCACGGCGGCGGCGGCCCAGCTGCGCGAGCTGGCGCAGCAGGACGCGGCGATCAAGAACTTCAGCGCCCTGGAGCGCGAGGCGCGCCAGGCAGGCCAGGCGCTCAAGGCGGCGGAGAAGGAAGCGGCGAACTACGCCGCGCAGGTCGGCCGTGGTGCGCTGCTGACCAAGGAAGAAGCCGATGGCCTGGTGCGCCTGCAGGCCCGGGTCAAGGAAACCAAGGCGGCCTACGACCAGCACACCACGGCCCTGAAGGGGGCGCAGGCCGAGCTGACGCGCTTTGGCATCAGCGCCAAGGATGCGGGCTCGGCGCAGCAGCGGCTGCAGCAGCAGGTGGATGCCGTGCGCGACGCGGTGCAGGAGCTGGTGCCCGCGCACCAGGCGGCCGCCGCAGGCGCCGCCAGCGCTGGGGATTCCATGGTGCGCACGCACCGCAACATTGGCGAAGGCGTCAGCTCCATCAGCACGCAGCTCGCCCGCGTGCAGCGACTGTTCGTGGCGTTCCAAGGGCTGCAAGCGTTTCAGGGCGTGGCCACAGACCTGGCGGCCACAGCCGACCAGGTGAACAACCTGCAAGGCCGCCTGAAGCTGGTGACGGGCGAAGGCGAGAGTTTTGCCAACGCCTGGCAGGGTGTGACGGAGGTGGCGCTGCGCACGCACAGCGCGCTGGAAGAAACGGGCACGCTGTTTGCCAAGCTGGTGCAGGCGGGCAAGGATGCGGGGCAGTCCACGGCGGATGCCTCGGCAAGTGCCCTGGGTTTGACCGAGACGATCAACCAGGCCATTCAACTGAGCGGGGCCAGCGCCCAGGCGTCCAGCGCGGCCATTACGCAACTGGTGCAGGGCCTGCAGGGTGGTGTGCTGCGGGGTGACGAGTTCAACTCCATCATGGAGCAGAGCCCGCGCCTGGCGCGCGCGCTGGCCGATGGCCTGGGGGTGACCACGGGCGAGCTGCGCAAGATGGCCGAGGCCGGGGCGCTGACCAGCGAGACGGTGATTGGCGCGCTGAAGGGGCAGAGCGAGACGGTGGCGACCGAGTTCTCCAAGCTGCCGCCCACGGTGGGCCGGGCGATGCAGGACTTGTCCACGCAGTGGAGCCTGTACGTGGCCGAGACCGACAAGGCCACGGGGGCCAGCGCGGCGGCGGCGACCGCGATCAGCGCGTTGGCGAACAACCTGAACACCGTCGGCGGGCTGCTGTTGGATGCCGGGCAGGCCGTGGCGGCGTTCACGGCGCTGCGGCTGGCGCAGCACTTTCTGGGCATCGGCGAGGCGACGAAGGCGGCGGCGATGGCGACGGCACAAAGCACGGCTGCCACGGTGGCGAATACGGCTGCCGCGCGGGCCAATGCTGCCGCCACCGCTGCTGCGGCAGGGGCGGTGCAGGACGTGGGCGCAAAGGCGGGCGCGGCGGCGGGGTTGCTGGGCCGCTTTGGTGCGCTGCTGGGCGGCATCCAGACGTTTGCGCTGGTGACGGTGGCCGCCAACTTCAAGGACATCGGCACGTGGGTCGGCGAGGCGGCCGCGAAGCTGATGGGCTACAAGGACCGCACCGAGGAGCTGGCCCGCGCGGAGCAGGTGCAGGTGCAGATCGCCAAGGATGCGGCGACCGACCGGGCGCGCCTGGCGGCGGCGACGCAGGCGGCCATCGACAAGCAGTTTGAGCTTTCCAAGGCAGCACGGTCTGCCGTGGCCGAGTTCGACGTGCTGACGAAGGCGGGCACGTCTTCGGCGGAGGCGGTGAAGAAGATCACCGAGGGCTTTGACCTGGGCGAGGTGCAAGGCGTGAAGGATTTCGCGGCCACGCTGGACAAGCTGGCGGCTGATGGGAAGGTGAGCGCCACCGAGTTCGAGGCGGCCTGGGCGCAAGCCTTGAGCGGGAAGGACTTGGCGCAATTCGAGATCACCGCCCGTGCGGCGTTTGGTGCAACCGTCGCTGCAGCCAACAAAGCATCCGAAGATGTTCGCCAGGCAATTGCCGCAGGAGTCGCAGGAGTGCCCCTGGAAGAGCTGCGGACCAAAGCGGCCGTGGCGCTGGGCGCCGTTGGGCGTGATGGCGAACGCATCGCGCAGGTTATGGATGGCATCGTGCGCGAAGCGGTGCGGCGCACTGGCATGGAGTACGAGCAACTCCAGGGGCGCGTTGGCGCCGCGTCGCGCAGCGCGATCAACGATGTCGAGGCGATCATCGTCGGCCTGGACAGGCTCAAGGCCGATGGTGTCGATGCGGGCCGGGCGCTTGCCGCCTCGTTCACCAGGGCGATTGATACCGCCGACAGCCAGGCCGCCATCGACACGCTGCGCGCGCGCATCGAGAGCATGCGCAAGGCGCTGGGCGACAAGATCACGGATGGCCTGCTCGACCAGGCCCGGGAGAAGGCGGATGCGCTCAGGGATGCCCTCGACAAAGCGACCCCCGGCATCAACGGCGCGCGCGAGGCGATGAAGCTGCTGGGCATTACGTCGGACGAGGCGCTCAAGAAAACCGCCGCCAGCACCAAGGACGCCTACGACACGCTGGCCGCCAGCGGCACGGCCAGCGCGCGCGAACTGGGCGAGGGCTTCAAGAAAGCGGCCGCTGCCGCCATTGCCGCGAACGACGGCATTGCGCCGGCCTGGGTACAGACCGAGGCCAGCCTGCGCGGCTACCGCGTGGCGGCGGACGAGGCGGGCAAGTCCACCCTGGAGCTGGCCCGCGCGCAGGAGGCGGCGGGGCGCGGCGCGGGCAACGCGGCGGGCGGCGTGGACAAGCTCACCAATGCCATGCGCCGCCAGGGCGACGAGATGGAGCGTCTGAACAAATTGAGAGCCGGGCGGGTCTCCAGTACCGGCCAGGAGCTTGGCGAGGGAGTGACGGAGGTGGGGTCGGGCGGGGATCACTACCGCAACAAGGATGGCTTCACGTCCGATGCCAAGGGCAATGTGCAGCAGCAGTTCGTCTGGACCCGCACCGCCGTCATCGACTACCTCAAGCAGGCCGGGCTCGATGAGAAGCTGGCGGAGCGCCTGTCGAAGGACTTCGTCAACAGCAATGGCAATGTGCCCTATATCGCATCCGCCGCGCAAAAGAAGTGGGGCGGTCGCTACGGCACCCTGAGCACGGCCTTGGGCAAGATGGCCGAGTACTACAAGTACGGCCACGGAAAGCTCGAAGCCGAGCAGTTTCTCAACCTGGAGAAGACGCGCGATGCCGCGCCTGCGCCTGCGCCCGCTCCTGCAGCAGCCACCGCTGGGGCTGGCGCTGGGGCGGGCGGCGGCAACACCTTTGTGAACAACATCGTCATCCACGTGGGCGACGGGGGCACCCTGCGCGGCACCACGCGGCATGCCGACGCCCAGAGCGCGCAGGCCGAGGTGGATTTGCTGAGCCAGCTCGCCCGGGCCAAGGGCGTGTCCATCTGACTTTCACCCGAGCAGCACCGCCATGGCCATCACACTGACCTACAACGGCACCACGGTCGATATTGGCGACCGCCTGGACTGGACGGACGAATTCGCCTGGAGCCCGGTGGACCAGGCCACGGCCTATAGCACCACCGGCGCGCTGCTGGTGGATGTGGCCCTCAAGCAGGCCGGCCGCCCCATCACGCTGGTGGGTACCGACACCGCGGCCTGGCTGGCGCGCGCCGCCTGCGCCACCTTGCAGGCGTGGGCCGAGCTGCCGGGTATCGAGCTGTCTCTGGTGCTGCGCGGGTTCGTGCGCCAGGTGATGTTCGACCACGCCCGGGGCGGGTTCTCGGCCCAGCCCATTCACAAGCTGCTGGACGGGGAGATCACGTCCGAGCTGCTGTACCTGCCCACTTTCCGTTTCATCGAGGTTCCTGCATGACCATCCAGTCCGGCGACATCCGTTTCGTCAAGTCCCAGGTGATGACCGACGCCGACGAGGGCGGCGGCGCGCCCACGGCCAACCTGATCGCCGACGGCGCGAGCAACGACATCTTCCCTGACGTGACCGAGGTGGACCGCGCCGGCGGCAAGCTGAAGGTGCGCAAGATCTTCCTGGGCGTGCGCACGCTCACCACGGACGTGTACATGGACGCGAACGTGATCGTGGAGGAGCCGCCCAATGACGACAACGTGAGTGTGGTGCTGATGACCACGGGCGAGGTGTTCGACACGCGCGCCAACATCATCGACCGGGTGGAGAGCTACTTCGCCACGGGCACGACGTACGCGGGCTACCTGTTCGGCAACCACCTGGCGGGCCAGCGCACGATGGCCATCGCGCAGAAGGTGGGCACCGACGTGCCGGTGCTGGACCAGACCCTGGTGCTGGTGAAGCACGAGGGCCTGGCCACCCAGGTGAGCCAGTTCGTGCGGGTGCGCACGGTGGCGAGCGAGGTGCGCACGTTCTATGACGACGCGGGCAACGCCTACCAGCTGCTGATCGTGACCTGCGGGCTGGATTCGGCGCTGGAGGTGGATTACCCGGGCTTTGACGCCACCAAGAAAGACCCCACCATCGCCGCCATGGCGGCCAGGACCACGCTGCGCGAGAGCGTGGTGGCCGATGCGACGCAGTACTACGGCGTGCGCCCCCTGGCCGAGGCGGCGAGCCTGGGCGACTACAGCGTGATGGTGGATACGCCCTACACCCGCCTGGTGCCCACGGCGCAGACCGAGATCGCCATCGCGGACGCGCGCACCAACCAGGTGAGCGCGGGCTACCAGGCGGCGGGGGATGCGGTGACCCTGTCGCTGACGCTGGCGTTCAGCGCCACGCAGGCGCTGTACATCGGCGGAAGCATCGTGCCGGGCACGCTCACCATCGTGCGCGGCGGCATCACGCTGGCCGATGCGGGTGGCCTGCTCTACAACGGCAGCACCGAGGTGGGCAGCGTGGACTACGACAACGGCATTGCCAGCCTGGCCACCAGCGTGTGGGGCACCACGGGCGGCACGCACCAGGTGACGTACACGCCGGCGGCTGTGCCCGATGCGGTGACGCAGACCATCGGCGTGGCCGTGACGGCCGAGAGCCGCAGCCTGACGCAGGTGCTGACGCTGCCGAGCATCCCCGCGCGCGGCTCGCTGAGCGTGAGCTACATGTCGTCGGGTCGCTGGTACAAGCTGGCCGAGGACGGCACGGGCAGGCTGGCGGGCAGCAGCGCGAGCTACGGGGTGGGCACGCTGAACTACGGCACCGGCACGGTGGCCGTGACGTTCGGCGCGCTGCCGGACCTGGGCCACGTGATTTACCAGTGGGTGGAGTCGGAGGCGACGAGCACCTACGCTGCCGCCGCGCTGGCCAACGGCGGCAAGGTGTTCGTGCCCATCAACAGCGCGGGCGAGCTGAGCACGGCGGCGGGCAGCGCGCCGTTCACGCCGGGCACGCTCTCCATCACCTGGACGGACGGCGCCGACACGCGCACCGTGACGGACGACGGCGCGGGCAACCTGCAGGGCTATGGCACGGGCTGGGTGGACTACAGCCACGGGCGGCTGCGCCTGTCGCCCACGACGCTGCCGGCCGAGGACACGGTGCTGACCATACAGAGCCAGCAGGCTGGCGGCAATGGCGATGCGGCCACGGTGAGCTGGGCCACCTCGGGCGGGTATCACACGGGCGACCTGGGCGTCAGCATCGTGCCGTACACGGTGCGCTTTCAGGCGTATCTGGACGTGGGGGTGGCGGCGGCGCTTGCGTGGATTGGCTCGACTACCTTCGGCTCGGGCGGCGCGAGCGTGACGGTGACCGTGGCGGTGACGGTGCGCGACGACGGCGCTGGCGGCCTGTATGTGGAGACGGCGGCGGGCCGCCTGGCGGTGGGCGGCATCAATTACAGCACCGGCGTGGCCACGCTGAGCGCGACGCTGACGGGCTATGCGACGGCGGCGATATCGGCGCTGGTGGCGGCGACGCGCACGCCGTTCTACATACTCGACTCGGCTGGCGCGTACTGGTATATGGCCTACATTGGCGAGGCGCACTATGGCGTGCGCTACACCTATGCGTCGGTGGGCCTGTCGAACCCGTCGCCGGCGGTGTATTTCTCGGGCACGGCGGCGGCGGCTGCGGCGCCCATCACGGTGGTGCTGTCGGCGCTGCTGGTCCAGGCGGAGCTGGGCAGCAGCTTCGAGCTGCGGGGCGCACAGTTCACGCTGGGCGGCCAGCGCTACGTGCAGCTGACGGATGGCGAGTTGGTGACCGATATCGACGCCGCCACGGGCGTGGGCACGCAGGTGGGCAATGTGACGCCGACGGCGGGGCTGATACAGATCAACGCCTGGACGGCGGGCGCGAGCAGCACGCTGACCAACTGGCGCGGCGCGCAGGTGCCGCCCACGGACGGGCTGAGCAGCCCCTATGCGGCGGCGGCCGTGGTGTTCCGCACGGCCAGCGTGCCGCTGCGCGCCAGCAGCCTGAGCGTGCTGGGCACGCTGCTGGACGGCACCACGTTCAACGTTGCGGTGGACGCGAACGGCAAGATCAACGGCACGCGGGTGAAGGGCCGGGTGAACCTGGTGAGCGGCGTGGTGGAGCTGTGGTTCGTGAACCCCGCCAGCACCACGGCGCCGAGCGTGGACTTGAGCGCGCTGGAGATTTCGGGCGTGACGACGCTGCCGCAGGACATGGCCCGCACGAGCACGCTGCGCTACAACGCGGTGGCCTACAGCTATGTGCCGCTGAGCGCGGATGTGATTGGCGTGGACCCGGTGCGTCTGCCCAGCGACGGGCGCGTGCTGGTGCTGCGCGCGGGCATGTTCGGGGTGGTGGGGCACACGGGCACGATTGGCCCGGCGACGCTGAGCGCGGGCCAGACGATCGACTGCGGGCGCGTGCGCCTGTCGCGCGCGCATTCTGGATGCGGACGGCACGGCGATCGACACCGGCTACAGCGTGGACCTGGAGGCGGGCACGGTGACCGTGACGGACGCCACCGGCTGGTCGCAGCCGGTGACGGTGGAGCACCGCATCGAGGACATGGCGATGATCAGCGACGTGCAGATTTCAGGCTATGTGCAGTTCGTGCGCGCCCTCACGCACGACTATCCGCTGGGCAGCTACCTGAGCAGCGCGCTGTACCTGGGCGACCTGTATGCCCGGGTGAGCCTGGTGTTCGACCAGGCGACCTACAGCACGGCCTGGGCCGATGCGGTGACGGGCGATGCGGCGACGGCCAGCTATGACACGGTGGCCTCGCCCATCCAGGTGAACAACCTGGGCACGGTGACCGAGCGCTGGGCGCTGCGCTTTACGAGTTCGAGCGCGTACCAGGTGATTGGCGAGCACGTGGGCGTGATTGCCACGGGCGACATCAACACCGACTGCGCGCCGACGAACGCAGCGGCCAGTGCGCCGTATTTCGTGGTCAGCGCGCTGGGCTGGGGGTTGGGCTGGGCGGCGGGCAATGTGCTGCGCTTCAACACCGTGGGCGCGACGCAGCCGATCGACGTGCTGCAGACCATCCAGCAAGGCCCGGAGGCGGGGCTGGACTACGAGTTCCGCCTGCTGGCACGCGGCGACATTGATCGCGAGTGATTCGACCGCGAGTGATTTCAGAACACCCTAGGAGAAAACGCACATGACTTCCGTTGTTGACACCTCTGTCAAGTACATATCGTCGAGCATGAGCGGCGCGCCCACGCTCAATGGCGTGGCAGGCTCGCTGATCGCCGTGCTGGATGCGCTGCTGGTGACCGGCTGGGGCCTGCAGACGGCGACCAGCCTGGTGGTGAGCGGTGGCGTGGCCACGTTGACCTTTGGCAGCGCCTTCCCGGCGCTGGTGGGCAGTGTGATCCTGGTGGCGGGCGCGGGCGTGGAGGCCCTCAACGGCGAGCAGAAGGTGGTGGCCGTGAGCGGCAACACGGTGTCTTTCGCCACGCAGGCGGATGACGGCACCGCGACGGGCACGATCACGGCGCGCATGGCACCGGCGGGGTGGGAGAAGGTGTTTACCGGCACGAACCTGGCCGTCTATCGGTCGCTGAGCGCCGAGGCGAACGGGCACATGCTGCGCGTGGATGACACCGGCACGCAGTACGCGCGGGTGGTGGGCTACGAGACCATGAGCGACGTCAGTACCGGCACGGGCTTGTTTCCGACCGCCGCGCAGATGAGCGGCGGCTGGTACTGGCCCAAGAGCGGCGCCGCGAGCACTGTGGGCAATGCCTACGTGGTTGCGGCGGATTCGCGCTTCTTCCTCATCAATATCGCACCGTACTCGTATTCGCTGGCTACCGCGACGCGCGGGCCGATTTTCGGCTTCGGTGACTTGATTTCACGCAGGGCGGCTGGTGACGCCTATGCGTGCGTGCTGAGCGGCAACTCTGCCACCGGCATGATTTCGACGGGGTCGCTGGACCATGGCGCCAATGCCCTGCATGCCATGCCGCGCGGCGTTGCCGGGCTGGGCTCGGCGGTGCTGCACTACTGCCTGCCCTACACGGGCGCGTACAACTACACCTCCGGCTCGGACCCCACCCTGGGCGCGTTTCCCAGCTTTGTCGATGGCGAGCTGAAGATGAGCAGGCGTTTCTTCAACACGGCCATCAACACCGTGGCCGGTGCCGTGCGCGCCGAACTGCCCGGCCTGTACCACGTGCCGCAGTCGCTTGCCGCCGACACGCTGTTGCAGATGGCCGTGCTGACCGGCTCGGGCGATGTGGCGGGGCGCAATTTCATGGTTCTCAACGGCGCGATGCAGGGCACGACGACTGCTACCGCCACGGCGTCGGGCAACGCGGGCGTGTCCCTCATCGACATTACCGGCCCCTGGCGATGAGTACCGCGTACCGCTATTGGCGCACCACGCCCCTGCGGGCGTGCTGCCTGTCGGCGTTCTGGCTGCTGTCGGGCGCCACGCGGGTGGATGCGGCGGCCACGCTGTCGGCGAGCACCGGCGAGGACGTGAGCGCGCTGCAGGGCGCGACCCTGGCCACGCAGGTGAGCCTGGCCAAGGGCACGGTGTTGACGTGGGACTTCGGCGACGGTGGCGACGTGAACGTGACGGACATCCGCCTGGGCGGCGGGGCCAGCGCTGCGGCATTCCTGCGTGCCGTGGGCCTGCAGTATTCCGCCGATGGCAGCACCTGGGTCGATCAGGACACGTCCTTCAGCGGCATTCAGTGGCCGGGGGCGTTCACGGCGACGACGAGTGTGCTGCGCGGCAATTTGTACGGCTCGCTGCCGCTCATTGGTTACTACGGCCCGACGTTCCCGGAGCGTCTTGTCGCGCCCTACACGACGTTGAGCAACATCTGGTGGACCAACGGCGTGGCCTTGCTGCCGCGCCGCCGCAAGGGCGTGTGGCAGGTCGAGGTGACCGTTACCACGCTCAAGTCGTCCATCCGGTTCGGCGTTATGGGCAGCGCCGCATTCCTGGCCAATGTGGCGACCTACAGCGGCTCCGTAGGCGCGCCGTCCGTCGCCACCAACGCGCTGGTCTATGACTCCGGCGGCGCCGTCACCCTCAACGGCTCGACCGCAGCCACCTATACGGCCATGTCCACCGGGTCGGTGGTCGGCATGGTGGTGGACCTGTACGCCGGGACGGCGACGTTCTACCTCAACGGCGCGGCGCTCGGCAGCGCGATCAGTTTCTCGTTCAGCGACTTCGTGATGCCCTTCGTCGGCGGGTCCGATCCGCATGTGGTGGTCGCGTACACCGAGCTGGCCGTCAGGACCTACGGCTTCACCTACCCCATCGCCGGTGCGGACCCGTGGGAGGGCCGCACGCTGATCCTGCAGGGCGCGGGCAATTTCGATGCGCGCGACGCCTGGGTGGCCACCGCAGCCGCCACCCCGGCTCCATCGTTCGCCAGCGCGCCCGGCATCCAGGCCACCGCGCTGGACTACTACAACCAGGGCGCCGCCTCCCAGCAGACCGCCCGCGTGCAGGGCACCGTGGCCGTGTACGACGCCGCCGCCAACCTGCCCCTGCGCCGCAAGGTGCGCCTGCTGCGCGAGCGTGACGGCAAGGTCATCGCCGAGCAGTGGAGCGACGCGACCACCGGTGCCTACGACTTCAAGTACATCGACTCCAGCGAGAGGTACACCGTCATCTCCTACGACTACGAGCACAACTACCGCGCGGTGATCGCGGACAACCTGACGCCGGAGGCGATGTGAGCGAGCTGACCATCACCCAGGCGCACCGGGATGCGCGCAGTCAGGCGACGCTGGATTACGCCAATCTGGGCACGGCCGCGTCGCGCATTGATGTATATGACGCAGCCGAGGTGCTGCTGGTGACGCTGGTGCTGGCCCGGCCGGCGGGCGTGCTGGTGGACCATGTGATCGTGCTGCAGCAGGCGGATGCGACGGGTGATTTGATCTCGGTGAGCGGCACGGCCGACCATGCCGTGTGGGTGAATGGCAATGGCGATGTGGTGGGCAGCGGGGCGGTGACGGCATCGGACGGCGAGGGGCCGTTCGTGCTGGCCGGTACGGCTGAGGGTTCCACCGCCCTCTACGCGGGCGGGCGCTGCCTGCTGGGCGTGACGGCATTGGGCTGAGATGGCCGTTGATCTGCTCTTTCGCCGCGCGCCCGCCACCAGCGGGGTGCTGGTGTTTGGCGATGACGATAGCGCGTCCATCGGGGTCGCGACGCTGGGCCTGGCGGTCGCGCTGCCGGGGCTGGGCGGCATGCGCCTGCTGGTGGGTGTGGGCCTGGGGTTGTCGGCCACGCTGCCGGGCCTGGGTGGGCAAGTTGGCCTGAAGTACAACAGCGGCACGGCCCGCCCGCTGGTGGGCCGGGTGCGCAGCGCCTGGCAGGCGGCCGAGGCCCTGCCGCACGGCCTGGGCGCCCGCTGGC
>NZ_JASGDA010000124.1:0-4712 GCF_047607405.1 Acidovorax sp.
CCAGGATGACCCTGGGCTGGCGCAAGCCCATTGAGGTCTATGCCGAGCACTTGGCTCGATTGAGCCAGCAGCCAGACCCTGTGCATTGAATATTTGTTGCACTTGGACTTGAAACCGCCCTTATCCAGAAAGCACAAGCAGCTATCATTTTTGACAATCACCCCCACAGCACCGACCGCATGGAGATCGACGCCGCCTGGTACCCGGTGTTGAAGAAGCGCGGCATCTCGCCCGCCTGCACCGCCCCGGCGGCGTAGAGCAGCGGCAGGTAGTGCTCATGCGTGGGGTGCGCCTGCCGCGCCAGCGGGCCGAGTTTTTGAAAGTCCTGCAACGCGCCCAGTTGCCCGTTCTTGATCTGCTCCTGCACCACGGTGTCGAACTCCACCGCCCAGTCGTAGGCTGCATTGGCCGCCGTGCCGAAGCGCGCCAGCCGCAGGTTGTGGACGACGTTGCCGCTGCCCACGATGAGCACGCCGCGCTCGCGCAGCGACCGCAGCTGTTGGCCCAGGGCGTAGTGCTCGGACGGTGGGCGGGCGTAGTCCATGCTCAGTTGCAGCACGGGGATGTCGGCCTGCGGGAACATGGGCTTGAGCACCGACCACGTTCCATGGTCCAGCCCCCATTCGCCCTCATCCACGCCCAGCGCGCCGCCCGTGGCGGGGGAACGCAGCTCAGCCGCCAGGCCCCGCGCGACGGCGGGCGCGCCCGGCGCGGGGTACTGCTGGTCGAACAGCGCCTGCGGAAAGCCGCCAAAGTCGTGGATGGTGCGCGGTCGCGCCATGCCCGTCACCTGCCAGCCCCCGCGCGTGAGCCAGTGGGCCGACACGCACAGGATGAGCTGGGGCCGCGCGGCGCGCGCCAGCAGATCCGCCCCCACAGCCTGCCAACTGCGGCGCCAGGCGTTGTTCTCGATGGCGTTCATGGGGCTGCCATGGCCCACGAACAGCACCGGCATGCGCGGGGACGGCTTCAGCGATGCGGTGGCCGCAGCCAGGGTCGAGGTCATGGAGAAGGCTCCTGAAAAGGCGGCCAACGCGGCCAGGGATGTTCTGCGGTGCATGGGTGACAGATCCAGGTAGCGAATTGTGTCAAACATCAAACGCACCATTTGCCGCTACCTGTTGGCCTTCGGGCTGGCCCGGTCGCTGGCGAGCAGCGCCCGTTTCTGAGCCCTGTACTGGGCGCTGCGCGCCCTAGGATGGTGGTGAAAGCCCCCCGACTCAGCTCCCCGCCATCCGTCAGCCCAGCGCGGCAATCACCTCAGGCGGCGCCTGCACCAGCTCGATCAGCACGCCCTCGCCCGCGATCGGGAACTCGTCGTTGCTCTTGGGGTGCAGAAAGGTGATGTCATACCCCGCCGCGCCCTTGCGGATGCCGCCCGGCGCGAAGCGCACGCCCTTGGCGGTGAGCCATTCGACGGCACGGGGCAGGTCGTCGATCCACAGGCCGATGTGGTTGAGCGGCGTGGCGTGGACTGCCGGCTTCTTCTCGATGTCCATCGGCTGCATGATGTCCACCTCGACCTTGAAGGCGCCCTGCCCCATGGCGAGGATGTCCTCGTCCACGTTCTCGCGCTCGCTCTGGAAGGTGCCAGTCTGCGTGAGGCCCAGCATGTCCACCCACAGGCGCTTCATGCGCTGTTTGTCGGTGCCGCCGATGGCGATCTGCTGGATGCCCAGGACTTTGAAGGGGCGGGTCATCTCGATTGCTCCTGATTCAATAGCTGCTGGCGCGCGCTGGATAAGCGCCAGAGGCCGATTTCATGCAAATTCCAGGATCACCTGGTCCACGGCCAGCGACTCGCCCTTGCCTGCCACGACCTTGCCCACCACGCCGTCCTGCGCGGCGAACAGGATGTTCTCCATCTTCATGGCCTCGATGACGGCCAGCTTTTCGCCCGCCTGCACCTTCTGGCCCGGCTGCACGGCCACATCCACCAGCAGGCCGGGCATGGGCGAGAGCAGGAACTTGCTCAAATCCGGCGGCGCCTTGTAGGGCATGAGTTGGTGCAGCCGCGCGCCCAGCGGCGACAGCACCAGCGCTTCGATCTGCGTGCCGTTGTGCGCAATGCGCAGCGCCAGCGGGTTCTTGCCCGCGCCGCGCTCCACCTGCGCGGTAAAGCCCGTGCCGTTGCACTGGCCTTGAACGCGGATCTGGCCCAGCGTGGCGGCGCTACTGATCTGATAGCTGTTGCCGCCCACGGATACTGCGCTGGAGCCCGATTTGTCCTGAAAATCCGTCACCGACACCGCGTGGTGCTGATTCTGCCCTTCGGCGCCCAGCACCACCACGACGAACTGTTCGCCCACCTTGACCTCGTGCCCCGCCAGCTGCCCGCTGATGCCCGAGGCGCGCGCGCGGTAGCGGCGGTTCATGTACGCGGCCAGGGCGACGAGGAACAGCGGGTCGTCGTGCGGCACGTCCTCGGCGTGGAAGCCCTTGCCGTAGTGCTCGGCGATGAAGCCGGTGTTGAAGTCGCCGCTGACGAACTTGGGGTGCGCCAGCAGCGCGGCCTGGAACGGGATGTTGCTGCTGATGCCGCGGATGACGAAGCCGTTGAGCGCGGCGCGCATCTTAGCGATGGCGTGGTCGCGGTCGGTGCCATGCACGATGAGCTTGGCGATCATCGAGTCGTAGTACATCGGGATCTCGCCGCCTTCATACACGCCCGTGTCCACGCGCACGCCTTGTCTTTTGTCCGTGTCGCCCTGGAACATGGTTTCCTCGGGTGGCTGAAAGCGCACCAGGCGGCCCGTGCTGGGCAGAAAGTTGCGAAACGGGTCCTCGGCGTTGATGCGGCACTCGATGGCCCAGCCCTCGCGCTTCACGTCGGCTTGCGTCAGGGGCAGCTTCTCGCCCGCCGCCACGCGGATCATCAGCTCCACCAGGTCCAGGCCGGTGATGCACTCCGTCACCGGGTGCTCCACCTGCAGGCGGGTGTTCATCTCCAGAAAGTAGAAGTCCTGGTCCTTGCCGACCACGAACTCCACCGTGCCCGCGCTCTGGTAGCCCACGGCCTTGGCCAGGGCCACGGCCTGCTCGCCCATGGCCTTGCGCGTGGCGTCAGAGATGAAGGGCGAAGGCGCTTCCTCGATCACCTTCTGGTGGCGGCGCTGGATGGAGCACTCGCGCTCGTTCAGGTAGATCACGTTGCCTAAGCTGTCGCCCAGCACCTGGATCTCGATGTGGCGCGGCTCCTGAACGAACTTCTCGATGAACACGCGGTCGTCGCCGAAGCTGTTGCGCGCCTCGTTCTGGCAGCTTGCGAAGCCCTCGAAGGCTTCCTTGTCGTTGTAGGCCACGCGCAGGCCCTTGCCGCCGCCGCCCGCGCTGGCCTTGATCATCACGGGGTAGCCGATGCCCTTGGCGATTTCCACCGCCTGCTCCGGCCCACTGATCGGGTCGTTGTAGCCGGGGATGGTGTTGACCTGGGCCTCGTTGGCGAGCTTCTTGGACGCGATCTTGTCGCCCATGGCAGCTATTGATCCGTGCTTGGGGCCGATGAAGACGATGCCCTCCTCCTCCACGCGCTTGGCGAAGGCTTCGTTCTCGCTCAGAAAGCCGTAGCCGGGGTGGACGGCCTGCGCGCCGGTCTGCTTGGCGGCGGCAATGATCTTGTCGGCCAGCAGGTAGGACTCGCGGCTGGGTGCCGCGCCGATGTACACGGCCTCGTCGGCCAGTTGGACGTGGCGGGCGTCCTTGTCGGCGTCGGAATAGACGGCGACGGTGGCGATGCCCATCTTGCGGGCGGTGGCGATGACGCGGCATGCAATCTCGCCGCGGTTCGCTATCAGGATTTTGGTGAACATGAAAACTCCTTCGCTGGTTTTATGTGGTTGTGTCGCTGCCGTCAAAAGCCACGCCACACTTGCGTGAGCGTTTTACGCACCTGGTTCATCGTGTGCTGGCGTATGGGCAAATCGTGCAGCAGTTCCGGCTGCGGCTGGCACAGCGCAGCCAGCCAGTGGTCGATGCAGCCTTGCGCATCCTTTTCCTTCACGCCGCCGCCTTTGGCAACGCGCATCAGGTCGGCGCGGGTCGGCTTCGCGCCCTCGCCCGCCACGCTGGTGCTGTGCTGGCCGCCGGGGCCTTGGCTGAAGGACAAGTCGAAGGCGGGTGAAAGGCGCCAGCGGCCCTGCGCGTCCATGCGGTAGGCGAAGTTCTTGGCGTGGTCGTCGCGGTTGTGCGTGAGCACGTTGAACACGCAGCGCTCGAAGGCCTTGCGTGTTTCGCGGTAGTCGCCGGTGATGCGCGCGGTGGCGAGCAGCACGGTTTCGTAGTCGAGCGCGGGCAGGCGGTAGTCGGCATCGACCAGCGCGGCCAGGCTGAGGACGGGCACGCGCACTTCTGCGCTCTGCACATCCGCACGGTCGAAACGGCGCACGCCGAAGGCTGCATGGCCTGCGCCCAGCGCAAAGTGCGCAGCCTCGGGCATGTCGATGCCGCCTGCGCGGGCCAGCCGGGCGTAGAAGGTTTCCAGTGCGCAGACTTCCGCGTGCTCGCCCTGCGCAGGGAATTTCAACAGCCAGGGTTCGCCAGCAGAAGGGCCAGCGTCGTCGGCGCTGAATGCGTCGTGCGCGCGCTGCCAGCGCAGCAGCGCCTTGGGCCGTGCGCCCTGCGGCGAGCCGCCCAGCATCAGCAGGTGGCGCAGCTGCTCGGCGCTGCTGCGCTCATCGCCGTCGCTGACGACGGCCTGGATCTCGCGCGCCAGC
>NZ_JASGDA010000125.1:0-4476 GCF_047607405.1 Acidovorax sp.
GCCCCGGCGGGCAGCCACCGCCTGCGCGGCCTGCCGTGGCTACCCAAACATTTGCGCGATCTGCCCCGCCCGCTGGAACCGTTGAAAACGCTGACCTGGCGGTTGGAGGCGGATGGCGAGATCAGCGACTTGCTGCTGGTGGCCGACGAAAACCCCGCCTGGGACGCCGACGGCCAGGGCCTGGTCTGCCGCGCCACGCTTTTGCACGCCGAGCGCTTCTACCCGCAAGCGCTGTGGCGCTGGCAGGCTGGGCAGGGCTGGCGCAATGTGAGTGCCTAAAATAGCCAATCCATACCGAGCATCCATCGCTGGAACCCGCCATGCAAGTCACCGCCACCGAAGCCAAGAACCGCTTTGGCTACTACCTCAGCCAGGCCGAGCGCGAGCCGGTGCATGTGCTCAAGAACGAGCGTGTGGCGGGTGTCATCGTGTCGGCGGCTCGCTATGCCGAGCTGACCGCGTTGGAACAGAAAAAGACCCTGGCGCAGCGCAAGCGCGAATTCAACGAGACCTACAAGGACTGGATTGCTGAGCAGAACGCTCACCACGAAGCGCATGGCCTGTGGTGCGAAGGGCTGGTGGCCTGGCAGGAGCAGCCCTGAATGGCGCAGTTCGATTTCCATGCGAACCCGAACCGGGATTCGCGTCGCTTCGTGCCCAATGTACTGGACGTGCAGAGCGCTTTGATCGACCAGCTAGGCACCCGGCTGGTCATGCCGTTGTCGAGAATCGGCCTGCGGCAGGTCCGGCTGCCCACCAATCTGTGCCCCGTCATGGAAGTGGCGGGCGAGCCGCTGGTGTTGATGCCGCATCGCTCGGTCGAGGTCATGGGGGCGATGGATGCCGTTCTCAGTGGCTTCTGAAACGTGCCAGCCTGGAAAATCCCTGAATCCGTGCTGGTGGTGATCCACACCCCGGCACTGGAGGCGCTGCTGATCCGCCGCGCCGATTCCAGCGAAGACTTCTGGCAGTCCGTCACTGGCAGCAAGGATCACCCGGATGAGGACTGGCGCGAGACGGCCGCGCGCGAGGTGCTGGAGGAGACCGGCATCCGCGCCGATGCGCCGGGCTGCATGCTGCGCGACTGGGAGCTGGAGAACGTCTACACCATCTATCCGCAGTGGCTGCACCGCTACGCGCCCGGCGTCACCCGCAATACCGAGCGCGTGTTCGGCCTGTGCGTGCCCGAGGGAACGCCCGTGGCCTTGAATCCGCGCGAGCACACGGCATATGCTTGGCATCCCTGGCGCGAGGCGGCAGGCCGCTGCTACTCGCCCTCCAACGCCGAAGCCATCCTGTGGCTGCCCCGACTCGCACGACGATGACCGCCCACTCCATCGAATTGCCCCACGACCACTCCGGCATCCTGCGCGTGGCCACCTACAACATCCACAAGGGCGTGCAGGGCATCGGCCCCGCGCGCCGGCTGGAGATCCACAACCTGGGCCTGGCGGTGGAGCAGCTCGACGCCGACATCGTGTGCCTGCAGGAGGTGCGCCAACTCAACCGCCGCGAGGAGGCGTACTTCCAGCGCTGGCCCGCCGTGCCGCAGGCCGAATTCCTCGCGCCCGAAGGCTACGAGGCCGTCTATCGCACCAATGCCTACACGCGCCACGGCGAGCACGGCAACGCGCTGCTGTCGCGCTGGCCGGTGATCGACCACCAGCACGAGGACATCTCCGACCACCGCTTCGAGCAGCGCGGCCTGCTGCACGTGCAGGTGCAGGTGCAGGGCCGCCGCCTGCACGCCATCGTGGTACACCTGGGGCTGGTGCCGGGCAGCCGCATCCGCCAGGTGGCGCAGTTGCAGCGCTTCATCGAGCGCGAGGTGCCGGGCGACGCTCCGCTGGTGGTGGCGGGCGACTTCAACGACTGGGGCTTGCAGATCAAGCGCATGCTCGCGGGCTTCGGCCTGCACGAGTACGACGAGGCCCCGCGCGCCTTCACCTACCCCGCGCGGCTGCCGCTGGCGCAGCTGGACCACGTCTATGCGCGCGGGCTCACGCCGGTGTCGCTGCACGTGCCGCGCGGGCGCATCTGGTGGCGCATGTCCGACCACCTTCCGCTCATCGCGGAATTCAGGCTGTGACCGCGCTGCGCGCCGCGTTCGCCAACGACCACCGCGTGCGCCTGCTGCAGGGCGCGGGGGAGCTGTTCCCCGCCTTGATCGAGGCCATGGACGCCGCGCTGGCCGACATCCAGTTCGAGACCTACATCTTCGACTGCACCGGCGCGGGCGCCAGCGTGGCCGAGGCGCTGATGCGCGCCGCCCGGCGCGGCGTGCGCACCCAGCTCGTGGTGGACGGCGTGGGCACCGGCCCCTTGCCGCCGGAGTGGGCCGCGCGCCTGCGCGGCGCGGGCGTTCACCTGCGCGTGTATTCGCCGCTCGGCCCGCTGGGCCTGCTGCTGCCCCAACGCTGGCGGCGGCTGCACCGCAAGCTCTGCGTGGTGGACGGGCGGCTGTTGTTCTGCGGCGGCATCAACGTGCTGGACGATTTTCACGACCCGAACTACGGCGTGCTCGCTGCGCCGCGCTTCGACTTCGCCGTGCAGGCCACGGGCAGCCTGGTCACCGCCGCCAGCGAGACCATGGAGCAGCTGTGGTGGCGCATGCAGGCCGTGCGCGACGCGCGCCAGCGCCGCCTGCCCCAGGCGCTGCAGGACCTGCGCGCCGCCAGCGCCGCCAGGGATGCCGCCGAGGCGGCCTGCGCGGGCGCCATGCGCGCCGCCCTGGTGCTGCGCGACAACGTGCGCAACCGCAGCCGCATCGAGAAAGCCTACCGACGCGCCATCGGCGCCGCGCGGCACGAGGTCATCATCGCCAACGCCTACTTCCTGCCCGGCGGCAAGCTGCGCCGCGCGCTGGTCATGGCCGCGCGGCGGGGCGTGCGCGTGCGCCTGCTGCTGCAGGGCAAGTACGAATACTTCATGCAGTACCACGCGGCGCGGCCGGTCTATGGCGCGCTGCTGGAAGCGGGGGTGGAGATTTACGAATACGCGCCGAGCTTTTTGCACGCCAAGGTCGCCGTCATCGACGCCCACGGCGAGCGGCCCTGGGCCACGGTGGGCTCGTCCAACCTCGACCCCCTGAGCCTGCTGCTGGCGCGCGAGGCCAACGTGGTGGTCGAAGACGCCGCCTTCGCCCAGGACCTGCGCCAGCGCCTGGTCCACGCCATGCAGAACGCCGGCCAGCGCATGGACCCGGCGCGCTACGCGGGCCGCCCGCTGCGCCAGCGCGTGCTCGACCGCATCGCCTTCGGCCTGATGCGGCTGGCGCTGTGGGTGACGGGCAAGCAGTATTGATCTGATTGCTATCAAATATATAGCTGCTCGCGCTTTCTGCATAAGCTCTGGAGGCCAAAAACCCTTGTAATCCACGGCCCCGGCTTCGCTGTTACGATCCTGCCCATGACCAGTCCATCCACTTTGCCGGACGCCCCGGACGAAGGCACGCCCGTCTCCGTCAAGATCCGCGAGCGCCTCGCCGCGGCCCGCAAGCGCTTCAATGCCAACGACAACATTGCCGAGTTCATCGAGCCCGGCGAGCTGGAGCAACTGCTCGACGAGGTCGAGGCCAGGATGCAAGGCGTGCTCGACAGCATGGTCATCGACACCGATGGCGACCACAACACCCGCAACACCGCGCGCCGCGTGGCCAAGATGTACATCAACGAGGTGTTCAAGGGCCGCTACGTGGCGCCGCCTGCCATCACCGAGTTTCCGAACGCCGAGCACCTCAACGAGCTGATGATCGTCGGCCCCATCACCGTGCGCAGCGCGTGCAGCCACCACTTCTGCCCGGTCATCGGCAAGATCTGGATCGGCATCCTGCCCAACGAGCACACCAACGTGATCGGCCTGTCCAAATACGCGCGGCTGGTGGACTGGGTGATGGGCCGCCCGCAGATCCAGGAGGAAGCCGTGGTGCAGCTGGCCGACCTCATCATGGAAAAGACTCAGCCCGACGGCCTGGCCGTGGTGATGGAGGCCAGCCACTTCTGCATGTCCTGGCGCGGCGTGCGCGAGATGGACAGCAAGATGATCAACTCCGTGATGCGCGGCGTGTTCCTCACCAACCCGACGCTGCGCCGCGAATTCCTGTCGCTCATCCCCGGAAGGAACTGAAATGCTCGTGCGCCTGCTCTACGTCAGCCGTGCCGTCGATACCTCGCCCGAGGCCATCGAGGCCATCCTCTCCCAGTCGCGCCAGCACAACCCGGCCAGCGGCATCACGGGCGTGCTGTGCTACGGCGGCGGCATCTTCCTGCAGGCCATCGAGGGCGGGCGCTCTGCCGTGAGCGACCTGTACGGCCACATCCAGCGCGATGCGCGGCACAAGGACGTGGAGCTGCTCGCGTTCGAGGAAATCTCCGAGCGCCGCTTCGGCGGCTGGACGATGGGCCAGGTCAACCTCGCCAAGCTCAACCATTCCATCGTGCTCAAGTATTCCGAGCGGCCCGAGTTCGATCCCTACGC
>NZ_JASGDA010000126.1:0-9866 GCF_047607405.1 Acidovorax sp.
ATCGCTCGCCGCCGCCCGCGCCCGCCCGCTGCAGGCGGACGCAGTGGCCGCGCTGGCGGCGGCGCGCGACGTGCTGCATGCCAGTTGGCGCAAGGCCATGGACAAAAGCGGGGCCGAGGCCATGGAAGTCGCCGTGCCCGCCCTGCCGTGGCAGGCCCGCTGGGACGACCAGTTGCAGCAGAACGACCAGGCCAGCCGGGTATTCAACGAGGCGGTGGCGCAGTACAACGCCGCCATCGCCCAGTTTCCGGCCAGCCTGCTGGCCCGGGTGTTCGGCTTCAAGGCGGCCCGTGGGCTGTAGGCATTCCATGAACACCGCACAGACCCAAGCCTGCGTGCCGCTGTGGCGGCAGCTGGCCGCCACGGCAGGCGCGCTGCAGGCCATTCGCGGCGGGCAGTCCGGCACGGCGGCGCTGGCGGCGGTCGATGCCAGCCTGCGCCCTGGCGTGCAGGCGCTGCTGTTCCAGGTGCTGCGCCAGGCCGGGCGTGCCGAGGCGCTGCGCCGCCGCATGGCCGCCCGCACGCCGCCCCCTGTTGCCGACGCCCTGCTGTGTACAGCCCTGGCCCTGTGCTGGAACCCGCAGGAGTCGCCCTACGAAGCCTTCACGCTCGTGAACCAGGCGGTCGAAGCCGCCAAGCACGGCGCTGCCACGCGCGCGCAGGCGTCCTTCATCAACGGCTGCCTGCGCCGCTTCCTGCGCGAGCGCGAAGCCCTGGTCGCCGCCACGGACGCCGAGCCCCTGGCGCGGTGGAACCACCCCGCATGGTGGATCAACCGGCTGCGCCAAGACCACCCCCAGCACTGGGAGCAGATTCTGCGGGCCAACAACGCGCATGCGCCGATGACCTTGCGGGTTAACAAGCAAAAATGCACTCCAGCGCAATACCAGCAAGCGCTTGCAGCTATTAATTTAGAAGCAAACCCGGTGGGTGATGCGGGCCTGGCGCTGCGCCAGCCCGTGCCGGTGCCGACGCTGCCGGGCTTTGCCGAGGGCTGGGCCTCGGTGCAGGATGCCGCCGCGCAGATCGCCGCGCCCCTGCTGCTGCAGGGGCTGGACCCGTCGCGGCCCCTGCGCGTGCTGGACGCCTGCGCCGCGCCCGGCGGCAAGACGGCGCACCTGCTGGAACTGGCCCCTGGCCTGCAAGTGACAGCGCTGGAGATCGACCCCGCCCGCAGCGCCCGCATCGGCGAGACCCTGCAGCGCCTGGGCCTCACCGCCCAGGTGCTGGTGGCCGACGCGGCCCGACCACAGGACTGGTGGCGCCAGCACTGCGGCGGCGAGCCGTTCGACGCCATCCTGCTCGACGCGCCCTGCACGGCGTCCGGCATCGTGCGCCGCCACCCGGACGTGCGCTGGCTGCGGCGCGAGAGCGACATCGCCCGGCTGGCGGCCCTGCAGGCGCAGCTTTTGGCGGCGCTCTGGCCGCTGCTGCGCCCGGGCGGGCGGCTGCTGTACTGCACCTGCTCGGTGTTCCGCGCGGAGGGTGACGGGCAGGTTCAAACGTTTCTTGCGCACAACACCGACGCCCGATTGCTGCCTTCGCCCGGCCATTTAGTCCCGGGCGGGGCGGACAAGCCCGGGGCAGTCCCGGACAATCTTCCAGGTGATCACGACGGGTTCTTCTACGCACTGTTGCAAAAATCGCCGCAATGAGCCCAGGCGGCTGCATGGGTGGCGGGTGCTCGCGGTCCTGGCGCTGTGGGTGTGGGGCCTTGCGGTGCTGCCCGCAGCCTGGGCCAACGATGCGGCAACGTCCGAAGTCGGCGAGCTGCGGCTGGAGCGCGAGGACGGCGGGCTGTACCTGAGCACCAGCCTGCAGATCGCCCTGCCCGAGCTGGTGAAGGACGCGCTGTACAAGGGCATTCCCATGTTTTTCGTGGCCGAGGCCGAGGTCACGCGCGACCGCTGGTATTGGTACGACCGCCAGGTGGCCGAAACCACCCGCTACCTGCGCCTGAGCTACCAGCCCCTGACCCGCCGCTGGCGGCTGAACACGTCTCCCGTACCGTTCACCAACAGCGGCCTGGGCGTGGTGCTGGGGCAGACGTTCGACGGCTATGCCGATGCGCTGTCGGCCGTGCAGCGCTTTTCGCGCTGGAAGATTGCCGATAGCGCCGCGATCGACCCTGATGCGGCGCATACCGTGCATTTCCGGTTCCGGCTCGACATGTCCCAGCTGCCGCGCCCGTTCCAGATCGGTGCCGTGGGACGCTCGGGCTGGAACCTGCTGGTGTCCCGCAGCCAGCAGCTGGCCGCGGAGCCTGCCCGATGAGCGCCCAGCGCCAGTCGCACGCCGTGCGCTGGACCGTGGGCGTGGGCGCGGCCATCATGACGGCCATCGGGCTGGTGCTGCTGTTCCTGCTGACCCTGGCGACGAACAACCGGGCGTTGTACGAGCGCAACTACGCCTGGCTCTTTGGCGTGAACGTGCTGGTGGCGCTGCTGCTGCTGGCGGTGCTGGCATGGATGGCGGTGCGCCTCGCGCTGCGCCTGCGCCGGGGGCGCTTCGGCAGCCGCCTGCTGGTCAAGCTGGCGGCCATCTTCGCCGTCGTCGGGCTGATGCCGGGGCTGCTGATCTACGTGGTGTCCTACCAGTTCGTCACCCGCTCCATCGAGAGCTGGTTCGACGTGAAGGTCGAGGGAGCTCTCTCCGCCGGGGTGAACCTGGCCCGCGTCTCGCTCGACTCGCTGGCGGACGACATGGCCGCCAAGACGCGCAGCGCCAGCACCCAGGTGGCGCAGGTGCCCGACGCGGCAGCGGGCCTGGTGCTGGAGCACATCCGCGACCAGCTTGGCGCCAGCGACGTGGTGCTGTGGAACGCGGCAGGGCAGGCCGTCGCCAGCGCCGGTCAGTCGCGCTTCAGCCTGAACCCCGAGCGGCCCGGCGCGGGCCTGCTGCGCACCGTGCGCGAGCAGCGTGCCGTCACGCAGATCGAAGGGCTGGACGACATCGCCGACCCCGCCGCTACGCAGAACGCGCGCGTGAAGGTGCTGGCCCTGGTCAGCAACCCCAGCGTGGGCCTGCTGACCGAGCCGCGTTACCTGCAGGCCACCCTGCCGCTGCCCGCCGCGCTGGTGGCCAACGCCATCGCCGTGCAGGAAGCCAACCGCGAATACCAGGAGCGCGCCCTGGCGCGCGGTGGCCTGCGGCGCATGTACGTGGGCACGCTCACGCTGAGCCTGTTCCTGGCTGTCTTCGGCGCCGTGCTGCTGGCCGTGCTGCTGGGCAACCAGCTCGTGCGCCCGCTGCTGGTGCTGGCCGACGGGGTGCGCCAGGTGGCGGCGGGCGACCTCAGCCGCAAGGCGGCGCTGCAGGGCAAGGACGAGCTGGGTGGGCTGACGCGCGACTTTGCCAGCATGACCCAGCAGCTTGCCGATGCGCGCCAGGCCGTGGAAAAGAGCATGGGCGAGGTGGACGCCGCGCGGGCCAACCTGCAGACCATCCTGGACAACCTCACGGCGGGCGTCATCGTGCTGGACGCGCAGGGCGTCATCCGCTCGTCCAACCCCGGCGCCACCCGCATCCTGCGCGCGCCCATGGCAGCCTACGAAGGGCGGCCCCTGGCTGAGGTGCCGGGCCTGGCCGCATTCGCCGCCGCCGTGCAGGGTCACTTCGACGCCTTTCTGGGCGACAGCGAACGCCACGGGCTCGACCATTGGCAGCAGCCGTTCGAGTTGCACGCGACCGAGAGCGGGGTAGGTCAGCAGCACGCCACCAGCCTCGTGGCCCGGGGCGCGGAGCTGCCAGGCGCGACCCGGTTGCTGGTTTTTGACGACATCTCGGAAATCGTCTCCGCCCAGCGCGCCCAGGCCTGGGGCGAAGTGGCCCGTCGCCTGGCGCACGAAATCAAAAACCCGCTCACGCCCATCCAGCTGTCGGCCGAGCGGCTGGAGATGAAGCTCGAAGGCAAGCTGCCCGGCCCCGAGCAGGCCGTGCTCGCCAAGTCCGTCAAGACCATCGTGGAGCAAGTGGACGCGATGAAGCGGCTGGTCAACGAGTTCCGCGACTACGCCCGTCTGCCCGCAGCCGAGTTGCATCCGCTGGATCTGAACGCCCTGGTGGCCGACGTGCTGCACTTATATGGCGAAGAAAACGCCACCGTGCCCGTGCAGGCCGAACTGGACCCGCGCTGCCCCCGCATCGCGGGCGACGCGCAGCAACTGCGCCAGGTCGTCCACAACCTGCTGCAGAACGCGCAGGACTCCACCGAGCAGGCGCGCGCGGGTGGATCCGGGTCAATGCCGCCCGTGCGCATCAGCACCCGCTGGAGCGAATCGTCGCGCCGCGTGCGGCTCACCGTGGCCGACAGCGGCGGGGGCTTTCCGGCGCACATCCTGCAGCGGGCCTTCGAGCCCTATGTCACCACCAAGCCGCGCGGCACAGGCCTGGGCCTGGCCGTGGTCAAAAAGATCGCCGACGAGCACGGTGCCCGCATCGAGCTGTCGAACCGCTCCGAGGACGGCGCAGTGCAAGGGGCTCAAGTGTCGTTATCATTCGCCCCTAAATCAGCGGTGGCGTCATAACAACACCGCACCGCAGTACACAAGGCGTTTCAATACACATGGCAAACATCCTGGTGGTCGATGATGAACTCGGCATTCGCGACCTGCTGTCGGAAATCCTGAACGACGAAGGCCACAGCGTGGACCTGGCGGAAAACGCCACCCAGGCGCGCACCGCCCGCGCGGCCAACAGCTACGACCTGGTACTGCTCGACATCTGGATGCCCGACACCGACGGTGTCTCGCTGCTCAAGGAGTGGGCCACCGCCGGGGTGCTCACCATGCCGGTCATCATGATGAGCGGCCACGCCACCATCGACACGGCCGTGGAGGCCACGCGCATCGGCGCCTTCTCTTTCCTCGAAAAACCCATCACCCTGCAAAAACTCCTCAAGGCCGTGGAGCAGGGCCTGGCCCGCAACACTGCCCAGCAGCAGCCTCCCGCGGCGGCGGCGCAGGCACCCACCAAGGCCCCGACCGATCCCGCCTTCGCGCAATTGCCCACCATCCCGGTTGCCCAGTCGGGAGGGGAGGTGGGGCCTCATGCACACCAAGGCTTCGACCTGGATCGCCCATTGCGCGAGGCGCGCGACGGCTTTGAGAAAGCCTACTTCGAATTTCACCTGGCCCGCGAAGGCGGCTCCATGACCCGCGTGGCCGAGAAAACAGGCTTGGAGCGCACCCACCTGTACCGCAAACTGCGTCAACTGGGAGTGGACTTGGGCAGAGGCAAGCGCGGCGGCTGAGCGCTCAAATGTGCGCTTGGAGCAGCCCCCCGGTTTTTTCACGCTATAATCCATGGCTCAGGCCCGGTAGCTCAGTCGGTAGAGCAGAGGATTGAAAATCCTTGTGTCGGCGGTTCGATTCCGTCCCAGGCCACCACATCACAGTTCGCGGAAGCCCGAGAACGTCCAAAAGCCATAAGAAATCAACATCTTAGGGCTTTTTTGTTGTCCGCCGAAGTGCAGTAACTTCCGTCTGCATCCGGGCAATCGTGCAGTAACTTTTACAGTAACTCGCTTCGGGGCGGTCGCTGCTGCAAAAGTTACTGCATGGGAAGCCCCGGCACCAGGCCAGGCTAAAGGGCATCGGCCAGCCGCTAACCCCCCTACCGGCACTAGGCCGGGGCCGGGGCTGGTGACCGATAGCCTGCACCTATGACGTGTTAATCCATTTGAAAAACCCCGGAGCTGTAAAAAATCTGCGCGTGCGGAAGGCGGCGGTGTCCAAGCCAAGGCGATTCTGAAATCCAGACTACCCCCCCTTGCCAGCCCCACGCGGCAGGCGTCAACCTTGTGTCAACCACTCCAAGCCCCCAACCACTAGCGCATCATCGGGGCGCGAATTACCCGCATTCGGGAAGTTGGGGGAGAACCTAGCACCCCCTTGCCAGCCCCACGCGGCAGGCGTCAACTGCCACGCCGCCAGCCCCATGCAAAACAGCACGATGCACATTTACGGGAATCGGCGCATGCCCGCGTGCGCAACTTCTCTCCGGTTATTGCTTTTTTGCGTGGGAACAGTGGGAACAGTGGGAACACCGCATGAATAAAGGCTCTCCGCGTTCCCACTGGTTTTTTGGCAGTGGGAACAGTGGGAACAAAATCCAGGCGAAACGCCTGTTTCTGCACATTTTCGGGATTCTGAGCCCCAAACAGCCATCAACAGGCGAGCCCAGTGCGCTCATGTGCAAAAAAGGGGTGTTGCACACTGGTGCCTTTTCCGGTTGCGCAGCGCAGAGGGGTTCCCCCGCCCCCGCCGCACACCGGCGGACGGTGCGGGCCACGGCCTTGACGGGGCTCGCATGGGGCCAGCCGGGCCATGGCACACGCATGCACGGCCCGACTGGCAGGCGGGCGGGCGGACTGGTGACCAGCCCCCAACCAGGCCGGGCCGGGGCTACAGGTCGAGCGCGAACAGGGCCGCAGGGATGCGGTAGCAGTTGGACAGGCCCATGCCTGGCAGGCGCTGCTTGCAGTCGAATGAACGCCCGGCGCTGGGCAGCAGGGCCTTATGCTCCAGCAGGACGCGGGCCACGGCCTGATAGTCGAAGCCCTTGCACACCTCGGCACGGAACACCTCGGGCAGCACGAAATACTCGACGTGCATATCCTCGGCGTCCAAGGCCGTAGCGGCGTCGTATGCGTCGGCATCGGCCCGGGACGTGCCGGGCTCGGCGGCGGTGCCCTTGACGATCTTCAGGGGCTTGCCCTCGCTGTCCACCACGCGGCGGAACCCGGCGCGCTGCAGCGTCTTGGCGCTGCGGTCGTCAGACGCCCGATGCCACCAGGTGAACCGGCCCTCGCCATGCGCCTCCAGAAAGCACCGCACCTGGCGCAGCATCTGCCGCACCTCGGCATTGCCTGAGCCCCCGCGTGCGGTCATCCAGGCGTCAAAGCACGCACGTGCGGCCCATTCGGGTTCTGCGGCATCCCAGCCGGTCAGGCCCGCCTCGGTTGCCAGCTCGCCCGCCACGGCCACCAGGGCGAACCGGGCGGCCACCCGTTCGACCTGGCCCGAAGCCCCAGCTGGCACCCATTGCCGGGCGATGGCCGCAACGTTGGCGCGGATGCGCTTGGGCAGCGTATCGGCATGCGCGCACGCCCATTCGATGAAGGCGCGGCCCGGCGCGCCGTAGCATGCCTGCGCTTCGCGGGTCAGGTGACTGGCGAAGGCGGCGCCGCCATCGTGGCCATGCAGGTTCTCGAAAGCCCCCAGGCCCACGCCCGCATCGGCGGGAATGTCCGCCATGCGCACCTCTTGCCCCGCGCGGGCGCGCTTCATGCCTTCGGCCATATGGTCGGCCAGCCCCAGCTCGCCAGCCGACAGGAACAGCAGCCGCCAGGTCAGGCGGGCGCGGGGTGCGCCGCCTCGGGTAGCGCGGGCCTTGCTCTGCTCGTTGGCGAGCATGTAGGCGCACTCCCCGGCCACCTTGCCGTCAACCTGCGCCAGTTCATCCAGGATCAGCAGCGCGTCGCAGTGCTGGGCGGCGATAGCCTCAAGTGCGTTATCCGTGGTGCGCCAGCGCTGCATGTAGCCCGGCCCGCCGTACACGCTGGCCGCCAGGCGCAGGGCCGTGGTCTTGCCTGAGCTGCTGTCGCCCCGCAGGTGAAAGCCCCCGCTTTCCATGCCTGCCATGCGCAGCAGCGGCCCGGCGAAGGCGCAGGCCACGGAGAACACCAAGCGGCTATTGCCAGCGCACAGCACGCCGATGCGATCGCGCCAGGCAGCGGCGTCACGCTTGATGCGAAACGTGTTCTCCATTTGGCTGTCGCTCTGGAACACGATGCGCTCTGTATCGTCGCCGATGGTCTCATGGGGCAGCACGTAGGCCATGCCGCCGCCCTCGACGGGGTGCCAGCCGATGCGGTCGGTGCAACTGGCGAACTCAGCCGGGCGACGGGTCTGGATGTATTCGGTCAGCCGGTTGCGGGCCGTGGGCGCAGTGGCGATGCGAAGCCCCATGTTCAACAGCACGGCGCGGTATTCGCCCCCGTCGCCAGACAGCATGCGGGCGGGCATGGCCCATTGCTTGGGCTTGCCGAGTGGGTCGGCAAAGCGCAGCAGGTAGCCCCAGCCGTTGGCATCTTGGTCGCGGGTGCGGGCCTCTACGTCCAGGCGCGAACACAACCACAGCGGGCGCAGCGGCTCGCCGTCGCGGCCCCGCCCGTGGTAGTACACGCCGCCATCCTCTACGGTGAAAGGGTCGTGCGGTTCATCGTCGCCAGCATCGCCAGGTGGAGCCCCGGCAGAGCCCCCGCCGCCATCACCCGCAGCATCGCCCGCAGAGCCCCCGGCGGGGGCCTTGCTTGCCCGCTTGCGGGGCTTTGCTGGCGCGGCAGGGGCATCGGCAAGGGCCGGGGCTTGCGGGGCGCTCAGGCGGGCCGCTATGGCCGCCTGCACCGTGTCGCGCACGGCATCGGCCCCGTGCGCTTGGCGCATGTCGTTGAAGTCGCTGGCACCTTCGGCCAGGCCCTCGGGGAACACGGCCAGGCCGCCCACGGACTGCGCGGCGGCTTGGGCCTTCACGCGGCCCGTGTTGGTGCCGCTGCGCGCCTCTGTGGCGCGGTCGTCGTCGCCGCACAGCACCAGCAAGGCAGCGGGGTAGCGCTGGCGCAGGGCGCGGGCGACGTGTGCCAGGTTGCCCGCGTCAAAGGCCACGGCCACGGGGTGCCCCGTGGCCTCGTGCAGGCTGGCGGCAGTGGCGTAGCCCTCGGCCACCAGCAGCACCGGGGCACCGTCCGCACTGCCCAGCATGTGCCACAGGCCGGACTTGCGCCCGCCCTTGCAGAACAGCTTGTCCGTGCCGAAGCGGTTGCGCTCGCCCATGATGCGCTGCACGTTCCACAGCGTGCCGTCGCCGTCGCGCAGGGGCACCAGCAAAGCCCCATCGGCGGCAAAGCGCACGCCGTAGGGCTGCGCGCCCTTGCGGGCAAGGTAGGGGCTGGTGCCCGTGTCGCTGGCGGCATCCCACTGCGCCCGCGCATCGGCAGCAGCGGCAGCGTGCGCGGCATCGCGGGCCGTGGCCTCGGCCTGCTGCTGGCGGGCGCGCTCGGCATCGCGGCGGGCCAGCTCGGCAGGGTCGGGCGCGGCGGGGGCCTGGGTGCCCCTGGGCAGCTCAAAGCCGTGCTGCTTGGCGATGTACAGCAGGGTGCTGATACCCACGCCGCCCCCGGCCCTGACGCTGCGCCAGGTGCTGCGCGTGGCCGATGCGTCGTGGCCATCCGCAGCCGTGGCGCTCCACGCCTCGAACAGGTCGCGGCCCGTGTCGTCGGGGTACTCGCTCTTGATTGCCATCGCCACCCGCGCCCATTCGTCGCGGGGCAGGCTGGCGGGTATGTGTGCCAGGGCGGCGCGGATCAGCTCGGGGGTGACGGGTGTTTGCTTCATGAAAGCCTGGGTGAAAGGTCTTGCGGGGTGGTGGTGTTGAACCCAGCGCGCAGCACCGTGGGCTGGCCTGGTTCGGACTCGGCCAGCAGCTCCCCGCCCCGGGCGGCGCGCACGCGCACCACGCCATCGGCATCCAGCACCGCGCGCAGGCGGATACCCTGCGGGGGCTGGAAGACGCAGCGGGCCAGGGGCTTGCCACGGGTTGCGCTCGCCAGTAATGCGGCCTCTGCCGGGGCTTCGTCGTGCATGGCATCGGCATCGCACTCGCGGATCACCTCGCCATCGGCACTCAGCACCAGCAGCGTGCCCGGCCAAACGAACAGCACGCGCACCGCCCCCCGGCCCTGCCAGCGCGCGATGCGGTGAAACAGCACGCCGTCGGCAGGGAGCGCCGCACCCAGGGCATGCGCCCCGGCCAGCAAGCGCGCGCGGGCGGCATCGCGGGCGGCGGCCAGGGCGCGGCCCATGGGG
>NZ_JASGDA010000127.1:0-45772 GCF_047607405.1 Acidovorax sp.
CACCGCCCCCCGCGCAGGCTGGGGCTGGGCGCTGGCGGGCGCGCTGCTCGGCGCCCTGCCAGCGGTGCTGGCCTTCGCGCCCGCGCACTGGCTGGCCGACGGCGTGGCCCGCGCCAGCAGCGGACAGGTACTGCTGCTGCAGCCGCGCGGCACGGTGTGGAACGGCTCGGCCCAACTGGTCCTGACCGGCGGCAGCGCCAGCCAGGACCGCGCCGCCCTGCCGGGCCGCCTGGACTGGCAGCTGCGCCCCGCCTGGGCGGGCCTGCGCGCGCAACTGCATGCCAGCTGCTGCACGCCCGCGCCGCTGCGGGCGCAGGCCCGCGTGGGCCTGTCCGGCACCAGCCTCACTCTGGCCGATGGCGATAGCCAGTGGCCCGCCGCCGTGCTGGCGGGCCTGGGCACGCCGTGGAACACGCTGCAGCCCCAGGGCCAACTGGCCCTGCGCACGCGCGGCCTGCAGGCGCGCTGGGCGGCGGGCCGCATGGCGCTGGCGGGCCAGGCGCAGCTGGATGCGCGGGCCATGTCCTCGCGCCTGTCCACGCTGCGGCCCATGGGCAGCTACCGGCTGGTGCTGGACGGGGGCGAGGTGCCCGCGCTCACGCTGTCCACGCTGGAGGGGCACCTGCGCCTGTCCGGCAGCGGCCAGTGGGTGGGCCAGCGCCTGCGCTTCGCGGGCGAGGCCAGCGCGGCCACGCCGGAGCGCGAGGCGCAGCTGTCCAATCTGTTGAACATCATCGGGCGGCGCAACGGCGCGCGCTCCCTCATCACCGTGGGTTGACCGACACCATGAATACTCTCAAAACAATAGCTGTCTGCGCTTTACTAGCGTGCGCTAGCGGCCAAATTCATGCCCAAACCGCGATCGACACGGGCACCAGCAGCGTGCGCGCGGGCGAGCCGGTGACGCTGAACTTCGCCAACGCCGAGATCGAGGCCGTGGCGCGCACGCTGGCCACCATCACCGGACGCAACGTGGTGGTGGACCCGCGCGTGAAGGGCCAGCTCACCCTCGTCACCGACCGGCCCGTGACGCCCACGCAGGCGTTCCAGCAGTTCCTGGCGGCGCTGCGGCTGCAGGGCTTCACGGTGGTCGAGTCGGCGGGCCTGTACAAGGTGGTGCCCGAGGCGGACGCCAAGCTGCAAGGCGGCAGCGTGAACGTGTCGCAGGGCGGCGCCAGCGGCGTCCCGGCGGGCGGGCAGGTCGTCACGCAGATCTTCAAGCTCAACTTCGAGAACGCGAACAACCTGGTGCCGGTGCTGCGCCCGCTGATCAGCCCCAACAACACCATCAACGTGAACCCCGGCAACAACTCGCTGGTCATTACCGACTACGCCGACAACCTGCAGCGCATCGCGCGCATCGTGGCGGCGATGGACGTTGCCAATGCCAGCGACATCGAAGTGATCCCGCTGCGCAACGCGCTGGCGAGCGACATGGCGCCGCTGGTGCAGAAGCTGCTCGACTCCGCCACGACCGGCGGCAGCACCCCGGCGGCGGGCAACGCCACCCCGACGGCCGCCGCCAGCGGCGAGGGCGGCTACCGCACCACGGTGCTGCCCGAGCCGCGCAGCAACGCCCTCATCGTGCGCGCCGCCAACCCGGCGCGCGTGGCCCTGGTGCGTTCGCTGGTCAGCAAGCTGGATCTGGCGCCGCTGCCCGGCAGCCCGGAGGCGTCGGGCAACATCCGCGTGGTGTACCTCAAGCATGCGGACGCCGTGCAGCTGGCCGCTACGCTGCGCGCCGCCATGGCGGCCATGCCCGGCGCGTCGGCCAGCGGCGCGTCCGCCGCCACGGGCGCAACCGGCACGACGGGCGGCCAGGGCAGCACCACCACCAGCACGTCGTCCTCATCGACCACGTCCAGCACCACGTCGTCCACCGGCGGCCTGGGCAGCACCAGCGCCACCAGCAGCGGCCTGCCGTCGAACACCGCGCAGCCGAGCACGGGCGGGCAGATCCAGGCCGACCCGGCCAGCAACGCGCTCATCATCAGCGCGCCCGAGCCGCAATACCGGCAGATGCGCGCGGTCATCGACATGCTGGACACGCGCCGCGCGCAGGTCTATATCGAGGCGCTGATCTCCGAGATCAGCGCCGACGACACCAGCGACCTGGGCGTGCAGTGGCTGGGCCTGGCCAGCAGCGGCAACGGCTACGTCGGCAGCGGCACCAACTTCGGCACCACCGGCAACCTGTTCACCAACATCGCGCTGGCGGCGGCGGGCAGCACCAGCGGCTACACCTACAACCAGGGCCTGAACATCGGGCTCTACAAGGGCTCGCTCGCCGTCCTGGCCAACGCGCTGCAGTCCAAGACGCGGGCCAACATCCTGTCCACGCCGACGCTGCTGACGCTGGACAACCAGGAGGCCAAGATCCTGATCGGCAAGAACGTGCCCGTCGCCACCGGCTCGTACTCCACCACGTCGAGCAGCTCCACCGTCAACCCCTACACCACCTACGAGCGCATGGACGTGGGCCTGACGCTCAACATCAAGCCGCAGATCAACGCCGACGGCACCGTCAAGCTGCAGATCTACCAGGAGATTTCCAGCATCTCCGGCTCGCTCAACAGCAGCGAGACCACCAGCTCCACCAACCTGGTGACCAACAAGCGCTCCATCGTCTCCACCGTGCTGGTGCAGGACGGCACCACCGCCGTGCTGGGCGGGCTGATCCAGGACCAGCTGGACATCAGCGTCAGCTCCGTGCCCGTGCTCGGCGAGCTGCCCGTCATCGGCTCGCTGTTCCGCAGCCAGAGCCGCAGCCGCACCAAGACCAACCTGATGATCTTCCTGCGCCCCGTGGTGCTGCGCGACACCCAGAGCTCCGGGGCGCTGGCGCTGGACCGCTACGACTCGATGCGCACGCTGCAGATCCTGCAGCAGCCCACGCCCAGCAGCGTGCTGAACGTGAACAAGGGCCCGGTGCTGCCGCCAACGCCCAACGCCCAGCCCGGCGCGGGCACCCCGCCCCCGCCGCTGGTTCACATCGAGCTGCCCATCGAGGCGTCCCAGCCCGCTGCGCCAGCGCCTGCGCCCGCCGCTCCCTGACCGCCTGAGCACGCACGATGCGCCACCCCCTGCCCTACGCCTTCGCGCGCGCCGCGCAGCTCCTGCTGGAGGACGACGGCCACCAGCTCGTGCTGTGGCACGGGCCGAGCCCCGACGCGGGCGCGCTGTCCGAGGTGCTGCGCAAGCACGCGGTGCGGCAGCTGCTGCCGCTGGACGCACCCACACTGGCGCAGCGCATCAGCGCCGCGTATTCGCACAGCGAGTCGAGCGCGGCCACGGTGGTGAGCGAGGTCGAGAGCGACGCCGACCTCTCGCGCATGATGCAGGAGCTGCCCGCCGTGGAAGACCTGCTCGAATCGGCGGGCGACGCGCCCATCATCCGCATGCTCAACGCCCTGCTCACGCAGGCCGCGCGCGACGGCGCGAGCGACATCCACATCGAGCCCTACGAGCGCCACAGCAGCGTGCGCTTTCGTGTCGATGGCACGCTGCGCGAGGTCGTGCAGCCCAACCGCGCGCTGCACGCGGCGCTCATCAGCCGCCTGAAGATCATGGCCGACCTGGACATCAGCGAAAAGCGCCTGCCGCAGGACGGCCGCATCAGCCTGCGCCTGGGCACGCGCGCCATCGACGTGCGCGTCTCCACCCTGCCCAGCGCCCACGGCGAGCGCGCCGTGCTGCGCCTCTTGGACAAGAGCGAGAGCAAGCTCAGCCTGGAGGCCGTGGGCATGCAGGGCGAGGTGCTGCGGCGCTTCGACGGCCTGATCCGCCAGCCGCACGGCATCATCCTGGTGACCGGCCCCACGGGCTCGGGCAAGACCACCACGCTCTACGCCGCCCTGGGTCGGCTCGATGCGGCGCAGAACAACATCATGACGGTGGAAGACCCGATCGAATACGAGCTGCCCGGCGTGGGCCAGACGCAGGTCAACGCCAAGATCGACCTCACCTTCGCCAAGGCGCTGCGCGCCATCCTGCGGCAGGACCCGGACGTGATCATGATCGGCGAGATCCGCGACTTCGAGACGGCGCAGATCGCCATCCAGGCCAGCCTGACGGGCCACCTGGTGCTGGCCACGCTGCACACCAACGACGCGGCCAGCGCCGTGACGCGCCTGACGGACATGGGCGTGGAGCCGTTCCTGCTGTCCAGCTCGCTGCTGGGCGTGCTGGCCCAGCGGCTGGTGCGCAGGCTCGACCCCAGCGACCCCAGCGGCTACCGGGGCCGCACGGGCGTGTTCGAGCTGCTGGTGGTGGACGACACCATTCGCGCCCTCATCCACAACCAGGCCGCCGAGGCCGACATCCGCGCCGCCGCGCTGGCCAACGGCATGACGCTGATGCGCGACGATGGCGAGCGGCTGGTGGCCGCGGGCATCACCAGCCCCGAGGAAGTCTTGCGCGTCACACGCGACTAGCTTCTTTTTTGATAGCTACTGGTGCTTGCTGGATAAGCGCTAGAGGCCAAAAAGGCTTGAAATTTACCGAAGCTGCAGCGCCGCCGCAGGCGCTGGCGCGCCGCCGCCTTCGCGCAGCTTGAACTGGCGCACGGCGCTGGCCAGGTGCAGGGCCTGTTCGCGCAGCGATTCGGACGCTGCCGTGGACTCCTCCACCAGCGCCGCGTTCTGCTGCGTCATCTGGTCGAGCTGGGTGACGGACTGGCTGATCTGGCCGATGTTGTCGCTCTGCTCGGCGGCCGATGCGGTGATCTCGCCGATGATGTCCGACACGCGGCGCACGCTGCCCACGATCTCGGTCATGGTCTGCCCGGCCTGGCTGACCAGGCGCGAGCCGTCTTCCACACGCGCGACCGATGCGCCGATCAGGTCCTTGATCTCCCTGGCAGCCTCGGCACTGCGCTGCGCGAGGCTGCGCACCTCGCTCGCCACCACGGCGAAGCCCCGGCCCTGCTCGCCCGCGCGGGCGGCCTCGACGGCGGCGTTCAGCGCCAGGATGTTGGTCTGGAAGGCGATGGAGTCGATCACTCCGGTGATGTCGGCGATCTTGCGCGAGCTGGTGGTGATCTGGTCCATGGTGGTCACCACCTGCGACACCACGGCGCCGCCGCGCGCGGCCACTTCGGCGGCGGACGTTGCAAAGTCGCTGGCCTGGCGAGAGGACTGGGCGCTTTGCCGCACGGTGCTGGTGAGCAGCTCCATCGACGAGGCGGTTTCTTGCAGGTTGGCCGCCGTTTGCTCGGTGCGCTGGCTCAGGTCGTGGTTACCGCTGGCGATCTCGGAGCTGGCGGTGGAGATGCTGCCCGCCGCGTCCTGCACGTCGCGCACCAGGCCGCGCAGCGACTCCTGCATGCGGCCCATGGAAGCGACGAGCTGGCCCACCTCGTCCTGGTTCATGGCCGCCACGTCGCGCGACAGGTCGCCGCTGGCGATGCGCTCGGCCAGCTCCTGCGCCTGGCCCAGCGAGCGGGTGATGGAGCGCACGCTGAAGATGGTGAGCGGGATCAGCACGGCCAGCCCCAGCAGCAGGCCGATGCCGATCAGCGCCGACATGAGCTGCGTGCGCGCCTCCACGGCCGCGCGCGCCCCGTCCATCTGCGTGCGGGCCGATGCGGCCAGGCCGGAGAACAGCTTGTCCGTCGCCTCCATGTGCCCCTTGAGGCGGTCGGCATAGGCGCCGCCGCCCGCGCCGTCGAGCTGCGCGCCCTCGATCTTCTCGAAGATGGGGGAAATGCCCTCGGCGTACTGCCTGATCTCGTCGAGCGACTTGTCGATGGACGCGACGACCTCCGCGTCGCCCGCCTGCGCCTGGCGCTCGTCGGCCAGGCTCTTGCGCAGCGCGGCCAGGGTCTTGGCCCAGGATTCACGCAGCGCGGCGACCTCGACCGGGTTGTTGAAGCTGATGATGATGTCCTTCTCGGTGCGGCGCAGGTCACCCAGGACGGTGCGCAGCTCCGCCATGTCCATCAGCGTCAGCACCCGCTGCGAGAACAGCACCTGCAGCGTGTCGCGCGTGCGTTCCAGGGCCATGTAGCCCATGGCGCCTATGACGACCAGCAGGAAGAGGGAGAAGACGGTCCCGAAATACAGGCGCGCGCGGATCGAGAAGCGGCTGAGAGCGTTCATGGCCCCTCTTTACATTTCTTAACACATGCCGGAAAAGCAAATTGTGCGCCAGCCATCTCCGTCCAGCGGAAGGCTGCGCGGCGCTTACCAGGCCCGCGCGGGCTGGGCGAAGCCCCTGGGCGCCTGGCGCTCGTCCTCGAAGGTCACGATCTCCCAGGCGTCGCGCTCGGCCAGCAGCGCGCGCAGCAGCTGGTTGTTCATGGCATGGCCCGAGCGGAACGCGCTGTACGCGGCCAGCAGCGGCTTGCCGATGATGTACAGGTCGCCCATGGCGTCCAGGATCTTGTGGCGGGCGAACTCGGCGTCGTAGCGCAGGCCGTCGCTGTTGAGCACCTTGTAGTCGTCCATGACGATGGCGTTGTCCAGCCCGCCGCCCAGGGCCAGGCCGTTGGACCGCATCATCTCCACGTCCTTGGTGAAGCCGAAGGTGCGCGCGCGCGCGATGTCGCGCATGTAGTTGCCTTGCCCCAGGTCGAACTCCGCGCTCTGCTCGGTGGAATCGACGGCGGGGTGGGCGAAGTCGATCTCGAAGCGCAGCTTGAAGCCGTGGTACGGGTCGAGCCGCGCCCACTTGAGGCTGCTGCCCTCGCCCTCGCGCACCTCCACGGGGCGCTTGATGCGGATGAAGCGCTTGGGCGCCTTTTGCAGCTCGATGCCCGCGCTTTGCAGCAGGAAGACGAAGGACGCCGACGACCCGTCGAGAATGGGCACTTCCTCGGCCGTGATGTCCACGTACAGGTTGTCAATGCCCAGCCCCGCGCAGGCCGACATCAGGTGCTCCACCGTGTGGACCTTGGCGCCGCCCGTGCCGATGGTGGAGGCCATGCGCGTGTCGGTGACGGCCTCGGCGCGGATGGGAATGTCCACGGGCTGCGGCAGATCCACCCGGCGGAACACGATGCCCGTGTCCGGCTGCGCGGGCCGCAGCGTCAGCTCGACCCGCTGGCCGCTGTGCAGGCCCACGCCGACGGCGCGGGTGATGGTCTTCAAGGTGCGTTGCTGGAGCATGGGGCGATTTTACCGGGCGGGGCGGCACCCCTGCACCAGACAGGGGCGCAATGGATTCAAGCCAAATCGGCCTCTAGCGCTTGATACACAAGCGCCAACAGCTATCAAAAAAGGAGTAAACCCATGAAAAAGCCCGCTGGCATGCCAGCGGGCTTTCAGGGCATGGCCCCCGCTTCCTCAGTCCGCTTGCTTGCGCAGGAAGGCGGGGATTTCGAGGTCGTCCATGCCGCCCGAGGACAGCGCGTCCACGCGCGCCGCCGCCTGCGTGCGGTTGGTGCGCCACACGCTGGGCACGGACATGTTGCCGTAGTCGGCCTGCCCGGCACCGCCATGGCCGCCCTGCATGCCCGCGGCCGCGCCCAGCGCGCCCACGCCCGCCACGGGCATCTGGTAGGCCACGTTGTCCGTGCCCGTGCGCAGGCCGCCCTGCACCACCGAGATGGGCTGGCGGCGCGCGTTGGGGCGCGACAGGCCGGTGGCGACCACGGTCACGCGGATCTCGTCGCCCAGGCTGTCGTCGTAGGCGGCGCCGTAGATGACGTGCGCGTCGGGCGAAGCGTAGGCGTTGATGGTGCTCATGGCCAGGCGCGACTCGGACAGCTTGAGGCTGCCCTTGGCGGCCGTCACCAGCACCAGCACGCCCTTGGCGCCCGACAGGTCGATGCCTTCGAGCAGCGGGCAGGCGACGGCCTGCTCGGCGGCGATGCGGGCGCGGTCGGGGCCGCTGGCGGTGGCCGTGCCCATCATGGCCTTGCCGGGCTCGCCCATCACGGTGCGCACGTCCTCGAAGTCCACGTTCACGTGGCCGTACTCGTTGATGATCTCGGCGATGCCGCCCACGGCGTTCTTGAGCACGTCGTTGGCGTGCGCGAAGGCCTCGTCCTGGGTGATGTCGTCGCCCAGCACTTCGAGCAGCTTTTCGTTCAGCACCACGATCAGCGAATCGACATTCGCCTCCAGTTCGGCCAGGCCGTCGTCGGCGTTCTTCATGCGGCGACCGCCCTCCCAGTCGAAGGGCTTGGTGACCACGCCCACGGTGAGGATGCCCATCTCCTTGGCGACGCGCGCGATCACGGGCGCGGCGCCCGTGCCCGTGCCGCCGCCCATGCCCGCCGTGATGAACAGCATGTGCGCGCCGTCGATGGCCTGGCGGATGTCGTCCACCGCCGCCTCGGCCGCCTCGCGGCCCTTGTCGGGCTTGCTGCCTGCGCCCAGGCCGCTGCCGCCCAACTGGATGTGGCGGTGCGCCGAGCTGCGCGTGAGCGCCTGCGCGTCGGTGTTGGCGCAGACGAACTCCACGCCCTGCACGCTGCGGGCGATCATGTGCTCGACGGCATTGCTGCCGCCGCCGCCCACGCCGATCACCTTGATCTGCGTGCCCTGGTTGAATTCTTCCGTTTCGATCATTTCGATGGACATGCTGCGACTCCTGTAACTTTTACTAAAACCAAATGCGTGAGGAAAACGGGGGTGAAGGGCGGTGGCGGCCCGGTGCATCGCCATCGCCCGCTGGGTATTCGGTGCGGGCTGGCCCTCACCCCGGCCCTCTCCCAAAGGGAGAGGGAGTGAATGGCACCCTCTCCCTCTGGGAGAGGGCGGGGGTGAGGGTGGGGCGGGTGTTTCATGGTCAGAAGTTCCCCACGATGAAGTCCTTGAAGCGGCCAAAGGCGGTCTTCATCGACCCGCTCTTGGCCGCCACCTTGAAGCCGCGCAGGCGCGCCAGGCGCGCTTCTTCGAGCAGGCCCATGACGGTGGCCGCGCGCGGCTGGGCCACCATGTCCGACAGGGCGCTGGAATACTTGGGGATGCCGCGCCGCACGGGCTTGAGGAAGATGTCCTCGCCCAGCTCGATCATCCCGGGCATCACCGCGCTGCCGCCCGTGAGCACGATGCCCGACGACAGCACTTCTTCATAGCCCGACTCGCGCACCACCTGCTGCACCAGCGAGAAGATCTCCTCCACGCGCGGCTCGATCACACCCGCCAGCGCCTGCTTGGAGAGCATGCGCGGGCTGCGGTCGCCCAGGCCCGGCACCTCGACCTGCGCCTCGGGGTCGGCCAGCAGCTGCTTGGCGTAGCCGCTCTCGACCTTGATGTCCTCGGCATCCTTGGTAGGAGTGCGCAGCGCCATGGCGATGTCGCTGGTGATGAGGTCGCCCGCGATCGGGATCACCGCCGTGTGGCGGATCGCCCCGCCGGTGAAGATGGCCACGTCCGTCGTGCCCGCGCCGATGTCCACCACCACCACGCCCAGCTCGCGCTCGTCGTCGGTCAGCACGGCCTGGCTGCTGGCGAGCGGGTTCAGCATCAACTGCTCCACCTCCAGCCCGCAGCGGCGCACGCACTTGATGATGTTCTCCGCCGCGCTCTGCGCGCCGGTGACGATGTGGATCTTGGCCTCCAGGCGGATGCCGCTCATGCCGATGGGCTCCTTCACGTCCTGCCCGTCGATCACGAATTCCTGCGGCTCCACGAGCAACAGGCGCTGGTCGCTGCTGATGTTGATGGCCTTGGCCGTCTCCACCACGCGGGCCACGTCGGCGGACGTGACTTCCTTGTCCTTCACGGCCACCATGCCGCTCGAATTGAGGCCGCGGATGTGGCTGCCGGTGATGCCGGTATAGACGCGCTGGATCTTGCAGTCGGCCATCAGCTCGGCCTCTTTCAGCGCCTGCTGGATGCTCTGCACCGTGGCGTCGATGTTCACGACCACGCCGCGCTTGAGGCCGTTGCTGGGCGCCACGCCCAGGCCCGCGAGCTTGAGTTCGCCGCCGGGCAGCACCTCGGCCACCACGGCCATGACCTTGGCCGTGCCGATGTCCAGCCCCACCACCACGTCTTTGTATTCTCTTGCCATATCAGTCTCTGCCCTTCTTCTGCTGTTCTCTACCTTGTCCGCGCGGCTGCCGCAGTGCCCCCCGCCGGGGCTGCCGTGGTGCTGACGCCGCGCAAGCGCAGCGCGTAGCCGTCCGCGTGCCGCAGGTCGGCCGACTCCAGCGCGTCCACGCGCCGGCCGTACTGCGCGGCCACCTGGGTCAGCGTGCGGGCGAAGCGCTGCGTGCGCTGCACCACCTCCTGCGGCGTGCCCCCTCCCAGCTCCAGCGCCGCGCCGCTGTCCAGCACGGTGCGCCACCCGCCCCGGCCCGTCAGCTCCAGCGTTTCGATCTCCAGGCCCAGCGGCTTGAACACCGGCGCCAGCAGCCCGTGCATGCGCAGCACCTCGGCGGAGCTGCCGTCGGGGCCCATGAGGCGCGGCAGACCCTCCTGCTCCACGTCGCCCACGTTGGCCTCGAAGACTTCGCCCTGGGTGTTGACCAGCGCCGAGCCGCTCTCCGGCCCCCAGTACGCCGCCGCGTCGTGCTCCTGCAGCTCCACCTGCAGGCTGCCGGGGTACACGCGCCGCACCTGGGCGCGGCGCACCCAGGGCACCTGCTCGAACGCATCGCGCGCGGCGCGCAGGTCCACGGTGAAGAAGTTGCCCGCCAGGTGCGGCGCCACGTTGGCGCGCAGGGTGACGGCGTTGTTGTGTACCAGCTCGCCCTGCACCACGATGCGCGCAATGGCGAAGCCCGGGTAGCGCAGCACCCACCACGCGCCCGCCGCCAGCACGCACAGGGCGAAGCCCATGAACAGGGCCGAGGCGGTCCAGTTCATGAGGCGTACGTCCAGCGGTGCGGGCAATGTGGCGGTCATTGCTGGGGGGCTCCTTGCGGCGTATCGAGCGCGGCATTCGCCAGGATGCGCAGGCACAGGTCTTCGTAGCTGATGCCCGCCGCGCGCGCGGCCATGGGCACGAGCGAATGGCCCGTCATGCCCGGCGAGGTGTTCATCTCCAGCAGGAAGGGCTTGCGGTCGCTGGCGCGCACCATCAGGTCGGCACGGCTCCAGCCCCGGCAGCCCAGGCTGCGGTAGGCGTCGAGCACGATGCGCTGGATCTCGCGTTCTTCCGACTCGGGCAGGCCGCTCGGGCACTGGTACTTCACGTCGTCGGTGAAGTATTTGTTCTGGTAGTCGTAGGCGCCGTCGGGCGCGCAGATGCGGATGACGGGCAGCGCGCGCGCATCGGCGCCCTGGCCCAGCACGGCGCAGGTGACTTCCTCGCCGTCGATGAATTCCTCGCACAGCACGTCGGGGTCGTAGCGCGCCGAGAGCTGCACCGCGTCCTGCATGTCCGAATAGCCGCACACCTTGGTCACGCCGATGGACGAGCCCTCGCGCGGGGGCTTGACGATGAGCGGCAGGCCCAGCTCGTCGGGCACGGTGCGCACCACCTCGCGCTGCTGGCGGTCGGGCGCCAACCACACGTAGCGCGGCGTGGGCAGGCCCTCGGCGCTCCACACGCGCTTGGTCATGACCTTGTCCATGGCGATGGCGGACGCCATCACGCCCGGGCCGGTGTACGGAATGCCCAGCAGTTCCAGCGCGCCCTGCACCGTGCCGTCCTCGCCGTGGCGGCCATGCAGCGCGATGAAGCAGCGGGCGTAGCCGTCGCGCTTGAGCTGCGCCAGCTCGTTCTGCGCGGGGTCGAAGGCGTGCGCATCGACACCGCGCGCGCGCAGGGCCTGCAGCACGCCGCTGCCGGACATGAGGGATACCTCGCGCTCGGCGGAATCGCCGCCCATGAGCACCGCCACCTTGCCCAGGGCCTTCACGTCAATATTTGAATCAAATCGGCTCATAGCGCTTGTCCAGCATGCACTTCCAGCTCACTATTTTGTAGCATATCGACCACCTTGGCGGGCACGGCGCCAATCGAGCCTGCGCCCATGCACATCACCACGTCGCCGCCGCGCGCGTTGTCGGCAATGGCCTGGGGCAGCGCGGCCACGTCATCGACGAACACCGGCTCCACGCGGCCCGCCACGCGCAGGGCGCGCGCCAGCGAGCGGCCATCCGCCGCCACCACGGGTGCCTCGCCCGCCGCATAGACCTCGGTCAACAGCACGGCGTCGGCGCTGCCGATGACCTTCACGAAATCCTCGAAGCAGTCCCGCGTGCGCGTGTAGCGGTGCGGCTGGAAGGCCAGCACCAGCCGCCGACCGGGGAAGGCGCCGCGCGCGGCGGCCAGCGTGGCGGCCATTTCCACGGGGTGGTGGCCGTAGTCGTCGATGACGGTGAAGCTGCCGCCGTCCTTGGCGGGCAGGTCGCCATAGCGCTGAAAGCGCCGCCCCACGCCCTTGAAGCCCGCCAGGGCGCGCAAAACCGCCTCGTCGGGGATGTTCAGCTCCACCGCCACGGCAATGGCCGACAGCGCGTTGAGCACGTTGTGCTCGCCCGCAAGGTTGAGGGTGACTTCCAGGTCGGGCAGCGTGACGCCGTTGCGCCGCTGCACGGTAAAGCGCATCTGCCCCGCGTCGGCCCGCACGTTGACGGCGCGCACCTGGGCGTCTTCGCTGAAGCCGTAGCTGGTGATGGGGCAGGTCACGCTGGGCACGATCTCGCGCACGGCCGGGCTGTCTACGCAGAGGATGGCCGTGCCGTAAAAGGGCATGCGGTGCAAGAAATCGACGAACGCGCCCTTGAGCCTGCCGAAGTCGTGGCCGTAGGTCTCCATGTGGTCGGCGTCGATGTTGGTGACGACGGCCATCACGGGCAGCAGGTTCAGGAAGGATGCGTCGGACTCGTCCGCCTCGACCACGATGTAGTCGCCGCTGCCCAGTTGGGCGTTGGCGCCCGCGCTGTTGAGCCTGCCGCCGATGACGAAGGTCGGGTCCAGCCCCGCCTCGGCCAGCACGCTGGTGACGAGGCTGGTGGTCGTCGTCTTGCCGTGCGTGCCCGCGATGGCGATGCCCTGCTTCAGGCGCATCAACTCGGCCAGCATGATGGCGCGGGGGACGACCGGAATCTTCTTCTCGCGCGCGGCCAGCACCTCGGGGTTGTCGGCCTGCACCGCCGTGGAGGTGACCACGGCATCGGCCCCTGCGATGTTCGCCGCCGCATGGCCCACGTGGGTGGCGATGCCCAGCCCCTGCAGGCGGCGCAGCGTGGCGCTGTCGGCCAGGTCGGAGCCGGAGATGGCGTAGCCCAGGTTGTGCAGCACCTCGGCGATGCCGCTCATGCCCGCGCCGCCCAGGCCGACGAAATGGATGTGGCGGATGGCGTGCTTCATAGAGCCTGTCCAAAGTCTTTTCGTGGTGCCCGCAAGGCGGCAAAAGGTTGCAATCTAGGCGCGCGCCGCAGCCCATGCTGGCGGCCTGGGCAAGGCGCGCAACAACGAGTGCGGCCTTTTGCCGCCTTGCCCGAAGGGTTGCCCCGCAAAGGCGGCATCTGCGGCGTTGCCCATCCTCGCCGCACATCAGTGCGGCTTGCGGTGGGCGCCTTGCACCTGCCGCCTTTGCGGGGCAACGGGCACCACGAAAAGACTTTGGACAGGCTCATGCCAACTCCTCGCAGGCGGTCACCACCTCGCGGGTGGCGCTGATTTTTTGCATGTTTTTGGCCTCTAGCGCGCATGCAGCAAGCACTTTGCGCTCCATATTTTGTAGCATTTGCGCCAAGCCTTGGGGCGTGAGGTCGCGCTGCTGCACCAGCCAGCCGCCGCCCGCCTGAACGAGGAACTGCGCGTTGGTGGTCTGGTGGTCATCGACTGCGGAGGGGAAGGGCACGAAGATGGCCGCAGCACCCACGGCTGCGATCTCGGTCACCGTGCTCGCGCCCGCGCGGCAGACGATGACATCGGCTTGAGCGAACGCCGTGGCCGTGTCGTCGATGAAGGGGGTGCATTCAGCATCGACGCCCGCCGCTGCGTAGTTGGCGCGGAGTTGGTCGATCTGCGTGGTGCCGCTTTGGTGAATCACGGTGGGGCGCTGGTCGGCAGGCATCAACGCGATGGCCTGCGGCACGATCTCGTTGAGCGCACGCGCGCCCAGGCTGCCGCCCACGACCAGCAGGCGCAAAGGCCCGGTGCGGCCCGCGAAGCGCTCTGCCGGTCCGGGCTGCTGGGTAAACGTGCGGCGCAAGGGGTTGCCCACCCACTGGCCCTTCTTGAGCACGTGGGGGAAGGCCGTGAACACCCGGTCGGCCACGACCGCCAGCACCTTGTTCGCCATGCCCGCCACCGAGTTCTGCTCGTGCAGCACCAGCGGCTTGCCCGCCAGCACGGCCATCATCCCGCCCGGAAAGCTGATGTAGCCGCCCAGGCCCACCACCACGTCGGGCTGGACGCGGCGCACCACGGCGAGGGCCTGCCAGAACGCGCGCAGCAGGCGCAGCGGCAGCAGCGCGAGCGTGGCCAGGCCCTTGCCGCGCACGCCGCCGAAGTCGATGGTCTCCAGCTGCAAGCCGTGCGCGGGCACGATGCGCGATTCCATGCTGCCCGGCGCGCCCAGCCAATGCACGCGCCAGCCGCGCGCGCGCAGTTCCTCGGCCACGGCCAGGCCGGGGAAGATGTGACCGCCGGTGCCGCCCGCCATGATGAGCGCGGTTTTCTGCGTCATACGCGGCCGCCCCTCATCAGCAACTTGTTCTCATAGTCCACCCGCAGTACGACCGCCAGCGCCACGAGGTTCAGCAGGATCGCCGACCCGCCAAAGCTCATCAGCGGCAGCGTCAGCCCCTTGGTCGGCAGTGCGCCCAGGTTCACGCCCATGTTGATGAACGCCTGAAAGCCGATCCAGATCGCCACGCCCTGCGCCACCAGCCCCGAGAACACGCGGTCCAGCGCGATGGCCTGGCGGCCTATGTGCATGATGCGGCGCGTCATCCACAAGAACAGCACGATGAGCGTGACCACGCCCACCAGGCCGAACTCCTCGCCGATGACGGCGAGCAGGAAGTCGGTGTGCGCCTCGGGCAGCCAGTGCAGCTTTTCCACGCTGCCGCCCAGGCCCACGCCGAAGATCTCGCCGCGCCCGATGGCGATCAGCGAGTGCGAGAGCTGGTAGCCCTTGCCCAGGGCGTGCTCCTCGCTGAACGGGTCGAGGTAGGCGAACACGCGCTCGCGCCGCCAGGGCGAGCTGGCGATCATGATGCCGAAGGCCGACACCAGCACGCCCGCGATCAGGAAGAACATGCGGGCGTTCACGCCGCCCAGGAACAAAATGCCCATGGCGATCACGGCCACGACCATGAAGGCGCCCATGTCGGGCTCGGCCAGCAGCAGCACGCCCACGATGGCGACTGCCGCGCCCATGGGCAGCACGGCGCGAAAGAACCGCTCCTTCACGTCCATCTTGCGCACCATGTAGTCGGCCGCGTAGATGAGCACGGCGAACTTGGCGACCTCGGACGGCTGAAAGCCCACCGGCCCGATCGACAGCCAGCGCCGCGCGCCGTTGACCACCTTGCCCACGCCCGGAATCAGCACCGCCACCAGCAGCAGCAGCGCCGCCACGAACAGCCAGGGCGCCACGCGCTCCCAGACCTTCATGGGCACCTGGAAGGCCAACAGCGCCGCCACGAAGCCCACCACCAGGTACATCACGTGGCGCATGAGGAAGTGGGTGGATGCGTAGTTGGCAAAGCGCGGGTTGTCCGGCATGGCGATGGACGCGGAATACACCATCACCAGCCCCCAGGCGAGCAGCGCCACCACCACCCACAACAGGGCCTGGTCAAAGCCGAGCACGCTGGCGGGCGTGGCGGTGGCGCGGGGCCGGTACTCGGTGCCGCCCACGCGCACGGGCAACACGTCGGCAGCCTTGCCCGGCAGGCCGCCGAACCAGCCGGTGATGCGTTGCAGGGTGGCGTTCATGCGCTGGCGCCCCCCATCGCATCGTCGGCCAAGTTGCGCACGGCCTCGCAGAAGACCTGCGCGCGGTGCTCGTAGCCGGTGAACATGTCGAAGCTGGCGCACGCGGGCGACAGCAGCACGGCGTCGCCCGCGTGGGCGCGCTGCGTGGCGAGCTGCACGGCCTGGGGCAGCGTTTCCGCGTCGATCAGCGGCACGCCGCTGTCCTGCAGCGCGGCGCGGATCTGCGGCGCGTCGCGCCCAATGAGCACCACGGCGCGCGCATGGCGCGACACGGGCGCGGCCAGCGGTGCAAAGTCCTGCCCCTTGCCGTCGCCGCCCAGGATGACGACGACGCGGCGCTCGGCACCCAGGCCGGTCAGCGCGGCCACCGTGGCGCCCACGTTCGTGCCCTTGCTGTCGTCGAAGTATTCGACGCCGTTGACGATGGCGATGGGCTCCACGCGGTGCGGCTCGCCCCGGTATTCGCGCAGGCCGTAGAGCAGCGGCGCCAGCGTACACCCCGCCGCCGAGGCCAGCGCCAGCGCGGCGAGCGCGTTCACGGCGTTGTGGCGGCCCCGGATGCGCAGGGCGTCCGCGGGCATCAGGCGCTGGATGTGCAGGTCTTCCTGCGCGGCGTTGCGGGCGCGCTTGAGCGTCTCGTCGGCGTCCATGGCGCGCACCAGCCAGGGCATGCCGCTCACGACCTCGATGCCGAAGTCGCCCGGGCGCTGGGGCATGTCGCTGCCGAAGGTGATGTGGTCGCGCTGCTGGGGCTTTTGCAGCTTGACCTTGACGGGCGGGGGCAGCATCTGCATCACCGTGGCGTCGTCGCGGTTCAGTACCATCAGGCCCTTGTCGCCAAAGATGCGCGCCTTGGCCGCCGCGTAGGCCGCCATGTCGCCATGCCAGTCCAGATGGTCCTGCGTGAGGTTGAGCACGACCGCCGCCGTGGGCTCGAAGCCTTCCACGCCGTCGAGCTGGAAGCTCGACAGCTCCAGCACCCAGGCGTCGGGCAGCGTGCCTGCGTCCAGGTGCGCGGCCAGCGTGTCGAGCAGCGTGGGGCCGATGTTGCCCGCCACGGCCACGCTGCGGCCCGAGCGCTCCACCAGTTGGCCGGTGAGCGAGGTGACCGTGGTCTTGCCGTTGGTGCCCGTGATGGCGAGCACGGCGGGCGCGTAGCCGTGCGACGCGCGCAGCGCCGACAGGGCCATGGAATACAAGCCTAATTCGCCTCCAGCGCCTATCCCACAAGCACGAGCAGCTCCCAAAACAGGAGCAACCGTTGCCGGGCTGAGGCCGGGGGAGCAATAGATGGCGTCCTGCCCCTCGGCCAGCGCGGCGTTGAACGCGCCGGGTACGAAGCGCACCTGCGGCAACTCGCGCCGCAGCGCGGCCAGTTGCGGCGGCGCTTCGCGCGTGTCGGCCACCGTCACCTGCGCGCCGCAGCGCGCGCACCAGCGCGCCATGGCAAGGCCCGATGCGCCCAGGCCCAGCACCAGGACGCTGCGGCCCTGCAGCAGCGCAGCCAGCGACTCGGCGGGCGTACATTGCGACTCCACCACTTCGGCCACCTCGGGCGCGGCTTCTTCCTGCACTGGCGCAGCCTCGCTCTCCGGCGCAGCCACGTCGGCAAAGATCTGCGCGACGAAATCCGCCGCCGCCTGGGCGGCGTTCAGCGCGGGGGTGGGGGGTTGCTGCTCTTCGGTGCTCATCGCAGTTTCAGCGTGGAAAGGCCGATCAGGCACAGCAGCATGGTGATGATCCAGAAGCGCACGACGACCTGCGTTTCCTTCCATCCGCTCTTTTCAAAATGGTGGTGCAGCGGCGCCATCTTGAGCAGCCGCCGCCCTTCGCCGTAGCGGCGCCTGGTGTACTTGAACCAGGTGACCTGCAGCATCACCGACAGCGCCTCGACGACGAAGATGCCGCCCATGATGGCGAGCACGATCTCCTGCCGCACGATGACGGCGATGGTGCCCAAGGCTCCGCCCAGCGCGAGCGCGCCCACGTCGCCCATGAAGACCTGGGCAGGGTGCGCGTTGAACCACAAAAAGGCCAGCCCCGCGCCCGCCATGGCCGCGCAGAAGATCAGCAACTCGCCCGAACCCGGGATGTGCGGGAAGAACAGGTACTTGGAATAGACGGAGCTGCCCGTGACGTAGGCGAACACGCCCAGGGCCGAGCCGACCATCACCACGGGCATGATCGCCAGCCCGTCCAGCCCGTCCGTCAGGTTCACCGCGTTGCTGGAGCCGACGATGACGAGGTAGGTCAGGATGACGAAGCCCAGCACGCCCAGCGGGTAGCTCACTTCCTTGAAGAACGGCAGTTGCAGCCCGGCCTTGGGCGGCAAATCGAGCGCGAAGCCCGACTGCACCCAACCCACGAACAGCTCCCACACCCGGGCGTTGGAGCTTTCCGAAATGCTGAACACCAGGTACAGCGCGGCCAGCAGGCCGATGACCGACTGCCAGAAATACTTTTCGCGCGAGCGCATGCCCTCGGGGTCCTTGCGCACCACCTTGCGCCAGTCGTCCACCCAGCCGATGGCGCCGAAGCCCAGCGTGACGGCGAGCACGATCCACACGAAACGGTTGGACAGGTCGAACCACAGCAGCGTGGAGAGCGCGATGGACGCGAGGATGAGCACGCCGCCCATGGTGGGCGTACCGCTCTTGGACAGGTGCGTCTGCATGCCGTAGCCGCGGATCGGCTGGCCGATCTTGAGCGCGGTCAGCATGCGGATGACCTTGGGCCCCATGAACAGGCCGATGAGCAGCGCGGTCATCGCCGCCATCACCGCGCGGAAGGTGAGGTACTGGAACACGCGCAGGAAGCTGAACTCCGGCGACAGCCCCTGCAGCCACTGTGAAAGCATCAGGAGCATGCGGCCTCCCCTCCATCGGTTTCGATGGCCTGCACCACCTGTTCCATCTTCATGAATCGTGATCCCTTCACCAGCACGCTGCCCACGGCGGGCAGGGCTGCGCGCACCGCCGCGATGAGCGATGCCATGTCGTCGAAATGCCGTGCGCCCGCCACGTGGGCGCACAACGCGCCCAGGGCGAAGACCTGCTCGATGCCGCGCGCCTGCGCATGCGCGCCCGCCTCGGCGTGGAACTGCGGCCCCTGGTCGCCCACCTCGCCCATGTCGCCCAGCACCAGCAGGCGCGGGCCGGGCAGGTCGGCCAGCACGTCGATGGCAGCGCGCACCGAGTCGGGGTTGGCGTTGTAGGTGTCGTCCACCACGGTGATGCGGCCCACGCTGAAGGCGCGCGAGCGGCCCTTGACCGGGGTGAATGCGTCGAGCCCCCGCGCGATGGCGGCCAGCGGCGCGCCCGCCGCGAGCGCGCAGGCGGCTGCCGCCAGCGCGTTGGTCACGTTGTGGCGGCCCGCGATGTGCAGGCGGGTGGCGACCGCGCCCTGCGGCGTTGCCATCGCCACGGCCCATGCGCCCTGCTCCCATGCGGCCTGCGTACACGCCACGTCGCCGCCCTCGCCGAAGGTCAGCACGCGGCGGCCCTCTGCGAGCGACCGCCACAGGCCCGCGTAGGCGTCGCCCGCCGGGAACACGGCCACGCCGCCTGCGGGCAGGCTGGCGAAGACGGAGCCGTTCTCGCGCGCCACGGCTTCCACCGTGTGCATGAACTCCAGGTGCTCGCGCTGGGCGTTGTTCACCAGCGCCACCGTGGGCTGGGCCATCGCCGCCAACTGGGCGATTTCGCCGGGGTGGTTCATGCCCATTTCGATCACGGCGGCGGCGTGCGCGGCGGAGAGGCGCAGCAGCATCAGCGGCACGCCGATGTCGTTGTTGAAATTGCCCTGCGTGGCAAAGGCCGCATCGCCCTGCCAGGCGCGCAGGATGGACGCGATCATCTGCGTCACCGTGGTCTTGCCGTTGCTGCCGGTCACGCCGATCAGCGGCAGACGGAACTGCGCGCGCCAGCCAGCGGCCAGCGCGCCCAGGGCTGCCAGTGTGTCGGGTACTTCGATGCCGGGCAGGCCCGCCGCTTGCAGCCCGCCGTGGGCCAGGGCAGCGACCGCACCGGCGGCGCGCGCATCGGCCAGGAAGGCGTTGGCGTCGAAGCGCTCGCCCTTGAGCGCCACGAACAGGTCGCCCGCCTGCAGCGTGCGCGTGTCGGTGTGGACGCGGCCCAGCGCCACCGTCCCGTCGCCCACCAGCCGCGCTGCGGGAATGCGCGCCTGCACCAGCGCATGCGCCTGCGCCAAGGTCAGCGCGCGGCGCGCCAGCGCGGCGCGGGCGTGGGCCATGTCGCTGAACGGCAGGCGCTGGCCTGCGGCCTCCTGGTAGTCCTCATGGCCCTTGCCCGCGATGAGCACCACGTCGCGCGCACCGGCCTCGGCCAGCGCCAGGGCAATGGCGGCGGCGCGGTCGGGCTCGGCGCGCACGTGGGTGGCCGCGATGGTGCCTTGCAGGACCTGGTGCACGATGGCGACGGGGTCTTCATGGCGCGGGTTGTCGCTGGTGACGATCACCTGGTCGGCCCGGTGCTGCGCCACCGCGCCCATGAGCGGGCGCTTGCCCGCGTCGCGCGCCCCCCCGCAGCCAAACACGCACCACAGCCTGCCGCCGCGCTGCTGGGCCACGGGGCGCAGGGCCTGCAATGCCTTGTCCAGCGCGTCGGGCGTGTGGGCGTAGTCCACGGCCACCAGGGGCTGGCCTGGGTTGGCGATCTGCTCCATGCGGCCCGGCACGGGCGAGAGCTGGGCGCAGGCGTACAGCGCGTGCTCCAGCGGGATGCCCAGGGCGCGCAGCGCGGCCAGCACGCCCAGCAGGTTGGACACGTTGTAGTGCCCGACCACGTTGGTCTGCAGCACGTACCTGTGGGCGCCCTCGGCCACGGTGAAGACGAGGCCGCTGTCGCCCATGGCGATGTCGCGCGCGGCCAGCCGCGCCGGGCCGGTGATGGAGACGCTCCACACGTCCAGCCCGCGCCCTTCCAGTGCGGCGTGCAGCTCTGCGCCGCGCGGGTCGTCGGTGTTGACCACGGCGGCCTGCAGGCCGGGCCAGTCGAACAGCATGCTCTTGGCCTGCCAGTAGGCGGCCATGCCGGGGTGGTAGTCCAGGTGGTCCTGCGTGAAGTTGGTGAACAGCGCCACGCGGATGCGCGAGCCCGCCAGCCGGTGCTCTGCCAGGCCGATGGACGACGCCTCGATGGCGCAGGCCGTGCGGCCCGCGTCGGCGAACTGGCGAAAGCCCCGCTGCAGCCGCACGGGGTCGGGCGTGGTCATGCCGGTACTGACGAGCGCGGGCGGAACACCCATGCCCAAAGTGCCCACCAGCGCGCATCCAGATTGCGCATGCAGCTCAGTTTTTGATAGCAAATTGAGCGCCTCGGCCAACCACCAGCTCGTGCTGGTCTTGCCGTTGGTGCCGGTGACGGCCAGCACGTCCAGGCTCTGCGTGGGGTGGCCGAACCACTCGGCGGCAATGGGGCCGGTGGCGGCTTTCAGTCCATGCAGTGCAGCGACCGGCAAGCCTTGCGGCAGCGCGAAGGCATCCAGCCCTTCGTTCTCCACCAGGCAGGCCGCAGCGCCGCGCGCAATGGCGTCGCCGACGTGGGCGCGGCCATCGGTGGCGGCGCCGGGCCAGGCAATGAAGCCGTCGCCCGGGCGGACCTGGCGGCTGTCGGTCTGCAAGTCGCCCGTGACCCGCTCGCGCAGCCAGGCCACGGCGTCGCGCACGGTGTGCAGCAGGGGGATCGTCGTCACAGCGATTCCTCCACCGTGTCGGCCACGATCTGCGGCTTGACGGCCATGTCGGGCTGCACGCCCATCATGCGCAGCGTTTGCTGCACGACCTCGCTGAACACCGGCGCGGCCACGGCGCCGCCGTAGAACACGCCGTTGCTGGGCTCGTCGATCATCACGGCGACGATGATGCGCGGCTTGTCGATGGGGGCCATGCCGGTGAACCACGCACGGTACTTGCCCGAGGCGTAGCTCTTGCCCACCTGCTTGCGCGCCGTGCCGGACTTGCCGCCCACCGAATAGCCCAGCGTCTGCGCCTTCTGGCCCGTGCCCCCGGGGCCCGCGGCCATTTGCAGCATCTTGCGCACCTGGTCGGCCGTGCGCTCGGAGAACACGGGCACGCCGACCGCCGCCTCGTGCGTCTTGAGCAGCGTGGCGGGGATGACGCGGCCGCCGTTGGCGAACACGGTGTACGAGCGCGCCATCTGGAACAGGCTGGCCGACAGGCCGTAGCCGTAGGACATGGTGGCCTGCTCGACCGGTCGCCAGGTCTTGTAGGGACGCAGGCGCCCACTGATGGCCCCCGGAAAGCCCACCTGCGGCTTCTGGCCGAAGCCCGCCGCCGAGAACGTCTCCCACATCTCGCGCGCGGGCATCTGCATGGCGATCTTGGTGGTGCCCACGTTGCTGGACTTCTGGATCACGCCCTCCACCGTGAGCACGCCGTAGTTGTGCGTGTCGCTGATGGTGGAGCCGGTGATGGTGATGCGGCCTGGGTTGGTGTCCACGACGGTGTCGGGGCGCACACGCTTTGTCTCCAGCGCCAGGCCGATGGTGAAGGGCTTCATGGTCGAGCCGGGCTCGAACACGTCGGTGAGTGCGCGGTTGCGCAGCTGCTCGCCGGTGAGGTTCTGGCGCTTGTCGGGCACGTAGCTCGGGTAGTTGGCCAGCGCCAGCAGCTCGCCGGTGTGCGCGTCCAGCACCACCACGCTGCCGGCCTTGGCCTTGTGCGCCAGTACCTGGTCGCGCAGCTTCTGGTAGGCGAAGAACTGCACCTTGCTGTCGATGGACAGCTGCATGTCCTTGCCATCGACCGGCGGCACGGTCTCGCCCACGCCCTCGACCACGCGGCCCAGGCGGTCCTTGATGACGCGGCGCGAGCCGGGCTTGCCCGCCAGGTCCTTGTCGAAGGCCAGCTCCATGCCCTCTTGCCCGTGGTCTTCCACGTTGGTGAAGCCCACCACGTGCGCGGCGGACTCGCCCTCGGGGTACTGGCGCTTGTATTCCTTGCGCTGGTAGATGCCCTTGATGTCGAGCGCGGCGATCTGCTGGCCCACGTCCCAGTCGAGCTGGCGCTTGATCCAGACGAAGGTCTTGTCCTCGTCGGCCAGCTTCCTGTTCAGCTCGGCCAGCGGCATGTCGAGCAGCTTGGCGAGTTGCCGGAGCTTGGCGCGGACCTCGGGCCTGTCCTGCTCCACGTCCTCGGGAATGGCCCAGATGCTGGCGGCGGGCACGCTGGACGCGAGGATGAGACCGTTGCGGTCCAGGATCTTGCCGCGGTTGGCGGGCAGCTCCAGCGTGCGCGCGAAGCGCACCTCGCCCTGGCGCTGGAAGAAGGCGTTGCCGAACACCTGCACGTAGGCCGCGCGCCCCGCCAGACCGACGAAGCCCAGCGCGATCATCGCCACGATGAACTTGCTGCGCCAGACGGGCGTCTTGCTCGCCAGCAGCGGGCTGGACGTGTAGAGCACGCTGCGGCTCATGGCTTGGCTCCCGCAAGCGGGTCGGCCACGTACTGCGTGATGGCGGGCGTGGCGGTGCGCATGTTCAGCTTGCCCTGCGCCAGCTTTTCCACACGCAGCGGCGTGGCCTGGGCGCGCTTTTCCACCTCCAGGCGCTGGTGCTCGGTCTCCAGGCGGCGGGCCTCGACGGTGGCGCGGTCGAGTTCGGTGAACAGGCGGCGCGACTCGTACTGCGTGTGTACCAGGTACAGGGCGCTCGCCAGCACGGCCACCAGCAGCATGATGTTGAGGCGGATCATGTTCTCAGGCCCCCGTGCGCTCGGCCACGCGCATGATCGCGCTGCGCGCGCGGGGGTTGGCCTCGACCTCGGCGGCGCCGGGCTTGGTGCGGTCCAGCGCGGCGAGCTTCATCGGCTGCGGCGCGGCAAACGGCGCGCGGCGGTCGAACACCTCCTTGGAGTGCCTGGCGATGAACTGCTTGACGATGCGGTCTTCGAGCGAATGGAAGCTGATGACCACCAGCCGCCCGCCAGGCGCCAGCACCGACAGGCTGGCCTCTAGCGCTTGCTGCAGTTCTTCAAGCTCGGCGTTGATGAAAATCCGAAGAGCCTGAAATGTGCGCGTTGCAGGGTTCTGGCCCGGCTCGCGGGTTTTGACCGCGCCAGCCACGAGGTCGGCCAGTTCGGCGGTGGTTGCAACAGCACCCCGTTCCTGCCGCCGAGCAACAATCGCCTTTGCAATGGGGCCAGCAAACCGTTCTTCACCGTAGTCACGTATCACCTCCGCAATCTGCTGAACATCGGCCTCGGCCAGCCACTCGGCCACGCTGATGCCGCGCGTGGGGTCCATGCGCATGTCCAGCGGGCCATCGAAACGGAAACTGAAGCCCCGCGCGGGGCTGTCGATCTGCGGCGAGCTGACGCCCAGGTCCATGAGCACGCCCGCGACACTGCCCGCAGGCAGGTCGGCGATGTGGCGGAAACCATCGTGCCGGATGGAAAAACGCGCATCGGTGATGCGCGTTGCTTCGGCGATGGCTTCGGGGTCCTTGTCGAAGGCCACCAGGCGCCCGTCGGGCCCCAGCCGCTCCAGGATGCGGCGCGAGTGCCCCCCGCGCCCGAAGGTGCCATCAACGAACACCCCCTGGGGCGGCGCGCCGCCGCCCAGAAGGGCATCGACCGCTTCGTCCAGCAGAACGGTGGTGTGTTGCAAGGGCTGGTTCACGCGCAGCCCCTTCAGAAAGAGAAGTCCTTGAAGACATCGGGCATCTCGGCCTGCATGGCCGCTGCCTCCTTGGCTTCGTACTGGGTCTTGTCCCACAGCTCGAAATGGCTGCCCATGCCCAGCAGGATCACGTCCTTGGTGATGCCCGCGAACTCGCGCAGCTCGGGCGAGACCAGCACGCGGCCCGTGGCGTCCATGTCCACGTCCATGGCGTTGCCCAGAAAGAAGCGCTTGATCCACTGCGCCGACATGGGCAGCTTGGCGATGCGCTCGCGGGCGATCTCCCATTCGGGCCGGGGGAAGACCATCAGGCAGCCGTCGCGGTTCTTGGTGATGGTCAGGCTGCCGTTCGCCTGCGCCAGCAGCGCGTCACGATGCCGGGTCGGCACGGACAGCCGACCCTTCGCATCGAGACTGAGCGACGAGGCACCTTGGAACACGGACAGCAGATTCCCAGTTCGGTTTTCGATCCTTCAGGCCCTGGAACAAGGGCTTGAGGGCACTTTTCACCACTTAATTGCACTTTTTTGCACTGTAGCAGGAAAAGTACACCGGACAAGGGCCGTCCAACAAATTTTTGCAATGAAATCAACGACTTAGGCGCGAATCCGCAGCCTCGGCGGAGGCAAAACTCGTTGAAAAATAAGCACTTACGCAAACCTGTGAAAGTGACCTCTCAAGGCTTGGCTGCTTCGTCACAGGATGTAGCGCGACAGGTCTTCGTCCTGGCTCAGGGTCTGCAGGCGACCGTCCACGTAGGCGGCGTCGATGGTGACGGTCTGGCCCGCCATGCGCGTGGCCTCGAAGCTCACCTCGTCCAGCAGCCGCTCCATGACGGTGGACAGGCGGCGCGCGCCGATGTTCTCGGTGCGCTCGTTCACGTCGAAGGCGATGTGCGCCAGGCGCGTGATGCCCTCGGGCGCGAACTCCAGCGTGACGCCCTCGGTGGCGAGCAGCGCCTGGTACTGCTTGACCAGCGAGGCGTGCGTCTGCGTGAGGATGGCCTCGAAGTCAGCGACCGACAGCGACTCCAGCTCCACGCGGATCGGAAAGCGCCCCTGCAGCTCGGGGATCAGGTCGCTGGGCTTGGCCAGGTGGAAGGCGCCGGACGCGATGAACAGGATGTGGTCGGTCTTGATCATGCCGTACTTGGTGGACACGGTGGTGCCCTCCACCAGCGGCAGCAGGTCGCGCTGCACGCCCTGGCGCGACACGTCGGCGCCGCTGGCCTCCTGGCGCGCGGCGACCTTGTCGATCTCGTCGATGAAGACGATGCCGTTCTGCTCGGCGTTCGCCACGGCGCGGGTCTTGATCTCCTCCTCGTTGACGAGCTTGCCCGCCTCCTCGTCGGTGATGAGCTTCAGGGCCTCGGCGATCTTGAGCTTGCGCGTCTTGCGCTTGCCCTGCCCGAGCTGGCTGAACATGCCGCGCAGCTGCTCGGTCATCTCCTCCATGCCCTGCGGGCCCATGATTTCGAGCTGCGGGCGGGCGTCGGCCACGTCGATCTCGATCTCCTTGTCGTCGAGCTGGCCCTCGCGCAGCTTCTTGCGGAAGGCCTGGCGCGTGGAGCTGTCGGGCGCGGCCTCGCCCACCAGCACGTCGAGGATGCGGTCCTCGGCGGCGTCCTCGGCGCGGGTGCGCACCTTCTTCATCTCGGACTCGCGCGTCTGCTTGACGGCCATCTCGACCAGGTCGCGGATGATGGAATCGACATCCTTGCCCACGTAGCCCACCTCGGTGAACTTGGTGGCCTCGACCTTGATGAAGGGCGCGTCGGCCAGCCTTGCAAGGCGACGCGCGATCTCGGTCTTGCCCACGCCCGTGGGGCCGATCATGAGGATGTTCTTGGGCGTGATCTCCTGGCGCAGGCCGCCTTCGACCTGCTGGCGGCGCCAGCGGTTGCGCAGCGCGATGGCGACGGCGCGCTTGGCGCTGCCCTGGCCCACGATGTGGTTGTCAAGCTCGGAGACGATCTCCTGGGGGGTCATGGAGGACATGCTGTGAATATGGGTCAAATTGGCCTCTAGCGCTTATGCAGCAAGCGCCAGCAGCTATGAATTTCAGAGTACTTCGATGGTGTGGTGCATGTTGGTGTAGATGCACAGCTCACCGGCGATTTCGAGGGATTTCTTGACGATCTCCTGGGCCGGGAGATCGGTGTTGGTCAGCAGCGCCTTGGCGGCGGAATGCGCGTACGCGCCGCCCGAGCCGATGGCGACGATGCCCTGCTCGGGCTCCAGCACGTCGCCGTTGCCGGTGATGATGAGCGAGGCGCTGTGGTCGGCCACGGCCAGCATGGCCTCCAGGCGGCGCAGCACGCGGTCGGTGCGCCAGTCCTTGGTGAGTTCGATGGCGGCGCGCGTCAGGTGGCCCTGGTGCTTTTCGAGCTTGGCCTCGAAGCGCTCGAACAGCGTGAAGGCGTCGGCGGTAGCGCCCGCAAAGCCCGCCAGCACCTTGCCGTGGTAGAGCTTGCGCACCTTGCGCGCCGAGCCCTTGACCACGATGTTGCCCAGGGTGACCTGGCCGTCGCCGCCGATGGCGACCTGCACGCCCGCAGGGGTGTCGCGGCGCACGCTGAGGATGGTGGTGCCGTGGAACACCGGGGATTCGCTGTGTTTTTCCATAGCTGCAGCATATGGGGCGCCGCAGCCGGTTTGCAAGCTAGTTCTTGCGCGGGACGACCCAGGCGTGTTCGTTGATGCCGATCACGTTGAAGAAGATCGCCACCAGGCGGTGCAGGTTCTGAAAGCGCACCTCGTAGCCCCGGCCCTGCTGCTCGGCAGCCCAGTTGAGCACCGCGCCCGCAGCGGCGAAGTCCACGCGGATGAGCCTGTCGCAGGCGATGGTGAGCGGCACGCCGGGCTTGCACAGCGCCTCGAAGGGCTGCAGCAGCGGCACGGCGTCGCCCTCGATGTGGCCGCTGAGCTGGGCGGCGGGTTCGGCGTCCGGCAGCCCCGGGGCGGACAGGTTGTCGCCCAGGTCCGTGGCCAGGAAATCGCTGTCCACCGTCAGCGGCGCGGCGCCCGAAACGACGCCCTCGTTGTCGGAATAGCCGCAGCGCGGCGACACCCACGAAGGCGGCGAGACCTCGTAGGTCACACAGTAGTCCAGCGCGACCAGTTCGAACTCGTCGGCCCTGCCCATGAGCCGCAACGCCGCCATGCGCAGGCGCCACCACTCGGTGCTGCTGCTGCGGTCGCCGGACTGCGTCTTGGACTCCAGCAGCGCGTTGAGCTTTTCCACGCCCGAGAAAACGATCTGGCCGTCCTTGTCCGCCCACCGCGTGAACTGGTCGGCCAGCAGCGGCACGGCGGCCTCGTCGATGGCGGTGATGCGCGACCACGACAGCGTCCAGGGCGCGGCGGCGCGCGCCAGCGAAGCCTGCAGCGCCGCGACGGACGACACCGCCAGGGTGCCCGGCGCGTTCCAGCTGAATTCGCGGCGCGCAGAGGCAGCCACCGTGGCGGCAGCGTCCCCGACCGGGGCATCCACCATGCCCAGCTGCTCGGGGATGGAGAACCACAGCGGCGCCGAGCGGCTGAACTGCGCCGCGAAGTCGATGGCCAGGGTGTCGAAGCGCTCGTGCTGGCCGGTGGCGCGGTACAGGTCGAACAGCGTCATCCAGATTTCGAGCTGCTGCTCGGGGTCGTCCTGCTGGTGCAGGGCCAGCACGTCCATCAGGCCGGCCTCGGCCCCGGCGTGGTCACCGTTGGCGAACCGGATGGCGGCTTCTTCTAGGTCGGGTTCGTGCACGAATTCCTCCGGTTCGGGTGCGGGTGCCGGATTGGCTGCGGTGCTCAAGGATGCCATGCCGCCAGGATTTGACGGCCCCGCGGCCAGTTGCGCGTCCACGCCGCCGAACCGGCCGATGGCCATGCTGTCGTCGGCGAACAGCGGCTGCACGGGCGGAGGGGGGGCGAAGGCGGGCGCCTGATGATTGCCGACCTTGCCGCCGCCGTCCATCGGCGCGGGCAGGCTGCCCGGCTCGGTCGGCGCATAGGCCCTGGAATGCTCGGTGTCGGACATTCCGTCGACCCCGGGCTCGGACAGCGCGCCGGGCCCGGTGGACTCTTCGGCGCCCTGCTTGCCCTTCCACCACTGCTGCGACATCTGCGCCTCGATCTCGTCGATCTTCTTGAGCGTGACGGCACGGTCGTCGGACGAGGCCATGCTGCTCTGGAAGAACGAGGGGCGGTTGGTGGGGTCCTCGGTGCGGTGGCCCTGCAGCACCTCGCGTCGGCGCAGCTTGCGCAACTGGTCGAACTCGCGGCGCCGCACGAAGTCGTTGCGGCGCTTGCGCTCGATCATCTCCTTGAGCATCTGCTTGCTGTACTGGCTCTCGCGGTCGTCCAGCGAGTCCAGCTCCTGCCAGCTCACGGTCGGATTCTTGACGAACCGAACCACCTTCGACAGCAGGCCGCCGGGGTTGGTTTCTTCCTTGGTCATGGCGTCAACAATCCATTCAGGCCGGTCGGTGCGCGGAGCAGGGTCAGTCCCCGAACATCTTCTGCTTGAGCTCGCGGCGCTGCTGCGCTTCGAGCGACAGCGTGGCGGTGGGCCGGGCGATGAGGCGGCCCACGCCGATGGGCTCGCCGGTCTCGTCGCAGTAGCCGTAGTCGCCCGCGTCGATGCGGGCGATGGACTGCTCGATCTTCTTGAGCAGCTTGCGCTCGCGGTCGCGGGTGCGCAGCTCCAGGGCGTGCTCTTCCTCGATGGTGGCGCGGTCGGCCGGGTCGGGCACGACCACGGTGTCCTCGCGCAGGTGCTCGGTGGTCTCGCCCGCGCTGTTGTGGATGTCCTGCTTGAGCTGCACGAGCTTGCGGCGAAAGAACGCCATCTGCTTGTCGTTCATGTACTCGCTGTCGGGCATGGCGATGACTTCGGCATCGGTCAGCTCGTCGGCGGACTTGGTCTTCCAGTTGTTCGCCAGCTTGGGGTCTTTCTTGGCCGCCGCAAAGGTGGGCGGCGCTTGCACGGTCGTGGGCATGGTGTGTTGGTAACTGGCTTTGGCGGCGGTCGAAGCCACTGCCTGTGCCATGGATGGTACGGTCAATTGCGCCAATCGGGAAGAAGGCCGGGCCGCGCGCGCGGGCACCTGCAAGGCAGGGGCTGGCGCAGGCGCCACGGCCTTGGGCGTTGCGGCGGCCTTGGGAGCCGCCGCCTTGGCGGGAGCGGCCTTTGCGGGGAGCTTGGCCGCAGCGGCCTGGGGGGCAGCGGCGCGCTTGGCGACCGCTGCGGAGGCGGCTGGCTTGGCAGCCCCCTTGGGTTTGCTGGTGTCGGCTTTCACGTCCTGGTCTCCTCGCTGTACGGGCGGGCCCTGGCGGCGGTCGCGGCCAAGGGCGGGTGGCAAGCCTTCCGGGTTTTACCGGGGCGCGATTGTATCGACCTGGGCCTGCCGCGCCGTTGCGGATATGACACGCTTAAACGAGGCTCTGCTCCAGCCCCTGCAGGAAGATGTCCCGGGGCAGGTCGATGCCGATGAAGACCATCTTGCTGACGCGGGCCTCGCCCTCGGCCCATTGCGGCCCCAGGTCGCTGCCCATGAGCTGGTGTACGCCCTGGAAGATCACCTTGCGGTCGGTGCCCTTCATATGAAGCACGCCCTTGTAGCGCAGCATGCGCGGTCCATAAATGTTGACAATCGCCCCGAGAAAGTCTTCGAGCCTGGCGGGGTCGAACGGGCGCTCGGAGCGGAAGACGAAGCTCTTCACGTCGTCGTCATGGTGATGGTGGTGCCCGTGGCCGTGCCCATGACCGTGCTGGTGCGAGGGGTGGTCGCAGTGCTCGCCGTGCGCGTGGTCATGGTCGTGGTGGTCATGGCCGTGCCCGTCTTCGTCCTTGAGGAAGTCCGGGTCGATGTCGAGCTTGGCGTTGAGGTTGAAGCCGCGCAGGTCCAGCACCTCCTTGAGCGGCACCTCGCCGAAATGCACGGCCCGGATGGGCGCGCGCGGGTTCATGTGCTTGAGGCGATGGATCAGCGCATCCGTCTCTTGCGGCGTCACCAGGTCGGTCTTGGACAGGAAGATCTGGTCGGCAAAGCCCACCTGGCGCCGCGCCTCCTGCCGGTCGTTGAGCTGCTGGGGCGCGTGCTTGGCGTCCACCAGGGTGATGATGGAGTCGATGAGGTAGGTCTCGGCGACCTCCTCGTCCATGAAGAAGGTCTGCGCCACGGGGCCGGGGTCGGCCACGCCGGTGGTCTCGATCACGATGCGGTCGAAGTCCAGCAGCTTCTTGCGGCGCTTGGCGGCCAGCAGCTGCAGCGTCTCGCGCAGGTCTTCGCGGATGGTGCAGCAGATGCAGCCGTTGCTCATCTGCACGATCTGCTCCTTGGATTCGGTGACCAGGATGTCGTTGTCGATGTTCTCCTCGCCGAACTCGTTCTCGATCACGGCGATCTTCTGGCCATGGGCCTCGGTGAGCAGGCGCTTGAGCAGGGTGGTCTTGCCCGAGCCCAGGAAGCCGGTGAGGATGGTGACGGGGATGAGGGACATGGCGGGGGACTCGCAGGTGACAGAGAGAGAGGGTCGCTGGAACACGGGGCGGATCAGTATAGTTATTCAGCGACTACGATGCGCCCCAACACCTTTGAATTGCCCCCATGGACTACCGCCCGACCGCCACGCTTCTCGATTCACTGGGCATCGGCATGTGCGTGTTCGACGCCGAGTTGCGCGCCGTGCTGTGGAACCAGCACTTCCTGCGCTTCTTTCCCGAGCATGAGGGGCACGTCCACGAAGGCGAGCTTTACGCCGACAACCTGCAGCGCTTCTACCGCACGCGGCTGCCCGCCGAGGAGCTGCCGCACATCGGCCGCTACATCAGCGACGGCGTGATGCGCCACCAGACCCAGTCGCGGACCTTCGTGTTCCAGCACCACGGGCGCTGGCTGCGCGCGGCGGTCGCGGCCATGGCCAACGGCGACCGCATCCGCCTGTGGACGGATCTCTCCGACGTGGGGCTCAAGCAGCCGATCGGGCCCGCCGCGCCCCGCCAGTTCGCCAACCTGCAGGCGCAGGACGCGCTGCACATGATCGAGCACTCGGGCGACGGCATCACCGTGCAGGACGCCGAGGGCAGCCTGGTGTTCGCCAACGACCGCTTCGCCACGCTGTACGGGCTGCCCACCCAGCTCTCGGCGCTCGGGCGGCGCTATGCCGACCTGGTCCACCAATGCTGGGACGGGGCCGAAGCCGCGGAACGCGCCGAGCGCGCCGAGGACGTTACCGCCGCGCTGCGCGACAGCCTGCAGTTCGCGGGCGTTCCGTTCGTGCTGCCGCTGCCCGGCCAGCGCTGGATGCGCGTGACCATGGGCCGCACCGTGGGCGGCCAGACCTACGCCGTCCACACCGACGTGAGCGCCGACAAGCGCGAGGAGAGCGCGCTGCGCGCCCTCACCGACCGCCTGCGGCAAGAGACCCACCGGGACGCCCTGACCGGCCTGGACAACCGCCGCGCGCTCGACGCCATGGTGCGCGAGCTGGCCGCGCAGCCCGGCCCGCACGCCGTGCTGTTCATCGACCTGGACGGCTTCAAGGCCGTCAACGACAGCGCGGGCCATGGCGCGGGCGACGCCGTGCTGCGCCAGGTGGCCGCGCTGCTGCGCGCGTCGGTGCGCGCGGGCGACGCGGTGGTGCGCTTTGGCGGCGACGAGTTCGTGGTGCTGCTGCGCGCCTGCGGCCTGCCCCAGGCGCGGGCCGTGGGCGCAAAAATCGTGCAGGCCATCTCCACGACCGGTTTCACCAACGAGGCGGGGAGCTTCCGCGTCGGCGCCTGCGCGGGCGTGCGCATCTTCAACGGCGGCGACACCGACAGCCCCGACGTGCTGCTGCACGACGCCGACGCGGCCTGCTACCAGGCCAAGCGCAACGGGCGCGGGCGGGTGGAAGTGTTCGGCGGCAGCGCCTGACCGCCGTTTCTTATTTGCGCATCACCGCCAGGCCCTTGAGGTATTCACCCTCGGGGAACTCCAGCGTCATCGGGTGGTCGGGCGCGCCGCCCAGGCGCTCCAGGATGTAGCCGTCCACACCCGCGTCGGCCCCGGCGGATGCGACGATCTTGTGGAACAGATCGGCGCTGATGCCGCCCGAGCACGAGAAGGTGAACAGCAGCCCGCCCGGCGCGAGCAGTTGCAGCGCCAGGCGGTTGATGTCCTTGTACGCCCGCGCCGCGCGCTCGGCGTGGGCGGCGGTGGGGGCGAACTTCGGGGGGTCGAGCACGATGGCGTCGAAGCGCCGCCCTTCCTGCACAAAGCGGCGCAGCGAGGCGTTCACGTCCGCATCCATAAAGTCCGCCCGCGCCGCATCAAAGCCGTTCAGCACCACGTGCGAGCGCGCCCGCTCCAAGGCCGGGCCGGACGAGTCGATGGACGTGACGTGCCCTGCCCCACCCGCCAGCGCCGCCACGGTGAAGCCGCCCGTGTAGCAATAGCAGTTGAGCACGCGCTGGAAGCCCAGGCGCTGCGTGTACTGCGCAAAGCGCTGGCGGCTGTCGCGCTGGTCGAGGTAGAAGCCGGTCTTGTGGCCTTCGGCAATGTCGAGCGTGAGACGCCAGGCGTGTTCGCGGATGGTCAGCTCCGTCGCGCCGCCGCCGCGCAGCCAGCCCGTGGCGGGCTCCAGCCCTTCCAGGGCGCGCACGCTGGCGTCGGAGCGCTCGTACAGGTTGGCCAGCCCCGTTGCGCGCAGCAGCGCGTCGGCAATCACGCCCTTCCAGCGCTCGGTGCCCGCGCTGGTGAACTGCGCCACCAGCGTGTCGCCGTAGCGATCGACGATCAGGCCCGGCAGCCCGTCGGACTCGCCATGCACCAGCCGAACGCCGTCGCTCTCTATGCCAAATCGGCCTCTAGCGCTTATGGATCGTGCGCAAGCAGCTATGAGAAACGCAGCATCAATGCGCTGCGCCTCGTCAAAGCTCCAGGCCCGCGCCCGGATGCGCGACTGCGGGCTGAACGCGGCCCAGGCCAGGAAGCGGCCCTCGTGCGACTCCACGCGCACCGTCTCGCCGCTGTCGCCGCCGCCCTTGGCGATGGCCGATTCAAAAATCCAGGGGTGGCGGCGCAGCAGGGAGCGTTCCTTGCCGGGTTTGAGGCGGATGGTTTTCATGGTGTTTTTGGCCTCCAGCGCTTGCTATACAAGCGCCAGCAGCTATTCTTTTGATAGTTTTGCACGCGGATGCGCCGCGTCGTACACCTTGGCCAAGTGCTGGAAGTCCAGCCGCGTATAGACCTGCGTGGTGGTGATGTTGGCGTGGCCCAGCAGCTCCTGCACGGCGCGCAGGTCGCCGCTCGATTGCAGCAAATGGCTGGCGAACGAGTGGCGCAGCATGTGCGGGTGCACGGGCGTGGTCAGCCCCGCGAGCTGGCTGCGCTGGCGCAGGCGCTGCCAGATGGCCTGCGGCGACAGGCGCGTGCCGCGCTGGCCCAGGAACAGCGCCACGTCCGGCTCGGCCCCGCCGAACGGCGTGGCGCGCAGGGCCAGCCAGGCTTGCAGCGCCTCGGTGGCGGCGCGGCCCACGGGCACGCTGCGGCGCTTGCTGCCCTTGCCGAAGACGTGGGCCTCGCCCCCGGCCAAGTCCACCCAGCCCCGGCCCAGGCGCTGCGTGTCGGCGTTGGGAATGGCGTCCAGCCCGGCCAGCTCGCCCACGCGCAGGCCGCAGCCGTACAGCAGCTCGACCATGGCGGCGTCGCGCGCTTCCAGCCAGGGGTCTGCGCCGCCGTTGTCGAACTCGGCCAGGCGCACGGCGTCGTCCACCGGCAGCGCCTTGGGCAAGGGCTTGGGCGCCTTGGGCGCGCGCACGTCCTGCACGGGGTTGTGCGGTATCAGGCCCTGCCGCCCCGCCCAGGTAAAGAAGCCGCGCCACCCCGAGAGGATGAGCGCAATGCCGCGCCCGCTGCGCCCCGCGCCGTGCATCTGCGCGACGAAGCGGCGGATGTGCGCGGTTTGCAGTTGCAGCAGCGGCACGTTGACGCCCACCGCCATCTGCGCGAGCTTTTCCAGGTCAAGGGTGTAGAGCGCCAGGGTGCGGTCGGCCAGGCGCTTTTCGACGCGCACGTGCTCCAGGTAGCGCAGCACGTGCGGGTCGGCGGGTGTCATTGCAGACGCAGCAGCGCGGCGCTGGCGATCTCCGCCATGCGCGCCAGGAAGTCCGTGCCCATGGTCGCGTCAAAGCGCAGCGGGTCGGGCGAGCCCAGCACCAGCAGCCCGAAGGCGGGCGTGGCGCTGTCGATGGCGCCTGCGCGCAGGGGCAGCAGTGCGAGGGATTGGGCAGGCTCGCCCGGCTCCTGCGCCAGCCAGCCCGCGGGCTCGAAGCCCAGGTTGGGGCCGCAGAAGGGCATGGTGAGCGACGAGGCAAACGCCCGCGCATCCTCGCTCGCGCCCTGCGTGAAGTCGGCCTCGACATAAGGGCCGGACACGTCCCACACGCGCACCGCCGCCTGCGGCACGTCGAACAGGGTGCGCACGCCATCCACCACGGCCTGGGGCAGGTCGAACGGGTCTTTGACCTGCAGCAGCGCGCCCGTCCACTGGTGGACTTTGTGGGCGATGGCTGCGTTCTCGGTGCTGTTGCGCACCATCTCCATGATGCGCTGCTCCAGGCCCTTGATCTTCTCGCGCAGCATCTCGGCCTGGCGCTCCTGCAGGCTCACGGCGCGCGCGCCGTGGGGGCTGGTGATCTGCACGCTGGCCAGCACCTCGGCGTGGCGCTCGAAGAAGCCGGGCGTGTTGGCCAGGAACTCGGCGATGTCGTCTTCGGTGATCGGCGGGATTTGGGGAGAGGTCATAGGAGGTCTTGCGGGATGTCGATCTGGCCCTCGAACACCGTGGTGGCGGGGCCGGTCATGAAAACGGAATCGGCGCTCTGGCCGCTCCACGCGATGGTGAGCTGGCCGCCGCGTGCGTCCAGCAGCACCTCGTTGTCGAGCAAGCCCAGGCGAATGCCGCAGGCCACCGCCGCGCAGGCGCCGGAGCCGCAGGCCAGCGTCTCGCCCACGCCGCGCTCGAACACGCGCAGGCGCACGTGGGCGCGGTTCACGATCTGCAGGAAGCCCGCGTTCACCCGCTCCGGAAAGCGCGGGTGGCTTTCGATCAGCGGGCCGGTCTGCAGCACGGGGGCGGTGTCCACGTCATCCACGATCTGCACCGCGTGCGGGTTGCCCATGGAGGCGATCGCTACCAAAACAGGAGCTGCCTGCGCTTGTCCAGCAAGCGCCAGAGGCCATTTTTGCCCTGAACCCTGCGGCACGGGCGCGAGGCCGCTGGCATCGAACGGCACCTCGGCGGGCTCGAACCGGGGGCGGCCCATGTCCACGGTCACGCGCCCATCGGGCGTGAGCCGGGGGGCGATGACGCCGCCGCGCGTCTGCACGCGGATGGTGTCCTTGTCCGTCAGCCCCTTGTCGCGCACGAAGCGGGCAAAGCAGCGCGCGCCGTTGCCGCACTGCTGCACCTCGCCGCCGTCGGCGTTGTGGATCACGTATTCAAAGTCGATGCCCTCTGCAGGCGAAGGGCGCACGGTAAGGATCTGGTCGGCCCCCACGCCGAAGTGGCGGTCGGCCAGAAAGCGGTACTGCGCGGGCGTGAGGCCCAGGCGGCCCTGGGTTTCGTCGAGCACCACGAAGTCGTTGCCCGCGCCTTGCATCTTGGTGAACCGGATGTGCATGGGGGCTGATTATCCATTGCGGGTTGGTTCGGAGCGCCAGAGGCCAGGGCAACACCTTAGGGAGCTTGAGCTTTGGAGGTGGTCACAGTTTGTGATCACCTCGGCCTTCCGGATAACAGAAAGCTGATGCAAGAAGCCGGACTGAGCAATGCAGCGGCATCCCCCGTCGCTGCAAGGGCACCTCTACGCCGGTAAGCTCGCTTTTCCCTCATCCACCCCGCCAAGGACTCCCATGGCCGACCTCAGCGCCTTCCCCATCACCCGCAAGTGGCCTGCCCGCCACCCGGACCGCATCCAGCTCTACTCCCTGCCCACGCCCAACGGCGCGAAGGTGTCCATCGCGCTCGAAGAACTGGGCCTGCCCTACGAGGCGCACCTGGTGCGCTTCGACACCAACGACCAGTTCTCGCCCGAGTTCCTCTCGCTCAACCCCAACAACAAGATCCCCGCCATCCTCGACCCGAATGGCCCCGATGGGAAACCGCTGGCGCTGTTCGAGTCCGGCGCCATCCTGGTCTATCTGGCGGGCAAGACCGGCCAACTGCTGCCGCAGGACACCGCCGGGCGCTACGAAACCCTGCAGTGGGTGATGTGGCAGATGGGCGGCCTGGGGCCGATGTTCGGCCAGCTCGGCTTCTTTCATAAATTCGCGGGCAAGGACTACGAGGACAAGCGCCCGCGCGACCGCTACGTGGCCGAGTCCAAGCGCCTGCTGGGCGTGCTGGACCAGCGCCTGGCGGGCCGCCGGTGGGTGATGGGCGACGCGTACACCATCGCCGACATCGCCATCCTGCCCTGGGTGCGCAACCTCGTGGGCTTCTATGGCGCGGGCGAGCTGGTGGAGTGGGGCCGGTTCCAGAACGTGCAGCGCGTGCTGGACGCCTTCGTCGCGCGGCCTGCCGTGGCGCGGGGGCTGGAGATTCCGGCGCGCGGCTGATAATGCCCCGATGCCCCGCCCCAGCCAACAACTCCACCCCTACCGCGAACCCGCCGCCCCCCGCCCGGCCGCCACCGTGCTGCTGCTGCGCGATGCGCCGGACGGCGGCCTTGAAGTCCTGATGACGCGCCGCTCGGACACGGCCAGCTTCGCGCCTGGCGCCTACGTGTTCCCCGGCGGCGGCATCGACGCGCTGGACGCCGCTCCCGCCACGCACGCCGCCGCCGACCGCCGCCCCGCGCAGAGCGACCTGCACCTGACCCAGGCCATCACCGCCATCCGCGAGAGCTTCGAGGAGCTGGGCGTGCTGCTCGCGCGCCATGCCGATGGCCGCATGGCGGACGCGGCGGACATCGCCGCCATCGACCGCCACCAGCCCTTCGTGGCGCAGTGCGCGGCGCGCGGCCTGCGCCTGGCGGCCGACAGCGTCTTCCTGCTGGCCCACTGGACGGCCGACCGCGACCTGGCGCGCCGCTTTGCGGTGCCCTTTCTCGTCGCCCGCATGCCCGGGGGCCAGGAGCCCGTGGCCGACGAGGCCGAGCAGTTCGAGCCGGTGTGGGTGCGCCCCGCCGACGCGCTGGCGCGGCACGAGGCGGGGCAGTTCTTCATGATCTACCCCACCATCCGCACGCTGCAGCGGCTGGCCAAGTTCGCCGACACCCAGGCCGTACACGATGCCGTGGCGCACGAAAGGCCGCTGTGGGTGAGCTGCCCGCGCACCGGCCTGCTGGCCGGCCAGGAAGCGCGCTACATGGAAGACGAGATGCCCTTCGGCGAGCTGGCCCTGGTCTGCCCCGACGGCCAGATCGCGCACACGCTGGACTGGCAGACCGAGCGCCCCGTACCCCTGCTGCGCAACGTGCAGCGCCTCACGGCGCCCAACCCCGGCGTGATGACCGGCCCCGGCACCAACAGCTACCTGGTGGGCGACGCGGCCACGGGCTTCATCGCCATCGACCCCGGCCCGGCCGATGCCGAGCACCTGGACAGGCTCTGGCGCGCGGCGGGCGGCGACATCCGCATGATCGTGTGTACGCACTCGCACCCCGACCACGCGCCCGGCGCCGCGCCGCTGCAGGCGCTGTGCGAGCAGGCGGGCCGCGCCAGGCCGCCCATCCTGGGCCTGCCATCGGCCCCCACGGCGCGGGCGGGCAGCCAGTTCACACCCGACCGGGTGCTACAAAATAATGAGCTGCTGGTGCTTGCTGGACAAGCGCCAGAGGGCGAAATCACCCACACCCTGCAAGTCATCCACACCCCGGGCCACGCCGCCAACCACCTGTGCCTGCTGCTGCTGGAAGACGCGCTGCTGTTCAGCGGCGACCACATCCTGAACGGCAGCACCACGGTGGTGGACCCGCCCGACGGCAACATGGCCGACTACCTGGATTCGCTGGACGTGCTGGACGCCGTGTGCGCCGAACACGGCGTTGAATTCATCCTGCCCGCGCACGGCTACGTGCTGGGCTTTGCGCGCGACGCCATCGCCCGCCTGAAGGCCCACCGCCTCGCCCGCGAGGCCAAGGTGCTGGCCGCCATGCAGGCCCAGCCGCACGGCAGCATGCAAGACTGGGTGCGGCTGGCCTACGACGACGTACCCGAGCGCATGTGGCCCGTGGCGCAGCGCTCGCTGCTCGCGCACGTGGAACGCATCCGCGCCCTGCAGCCCGGCAATGACTGAGGCCGACAACGCCGTCCGGCTGGCCAAGCGCCTGGCCGCCGAGCGCGGCTGCTCGCGCCGCGAGGCCGAGTTGCTGATCGACAACGGCGCGGTGCGCGTGGACGGCGTGCTGGCCGAATCGCCCGCCCAGCGCGTGCTGCCCGCGCAGCGCATCGAGGTCGCGCCGAATGCCCAGGCCCGCGAGGCGCCGCCCGTCACCCTGCTGCTGCACAAGCCCGCTGGCTGCACGGCAACCCAGGCGCTGCGCCTGCTGCGACCCGAAACCCACGCAGGCGACCTGGGCCCGCCCGTGCGCATCCTGCCACGGCACTTTCGCCACCTGGCGCCCTGCACCCCGCTGCCCGATGCGGCCAGCGGCCTGATGGTCTTCACGCAGGACCCGCGCGCCCTGCGCCACTTCGACGAACGCCCCACGCTGGAGCACGAATGCCTGGCCGACGTGGACGGCACCGCCGCGCCCGACGCCCTGGCCCGCGCCGCGCAGGCCCACCGCGCCAAGCTCAGTTGGCAAAGCGAGCAGCGCCTGCGCATCGCGCTGCAAGGCCCGCACCTGCATGCCGTACACGCGCTGTGCCAGTCGCTGGGCCTCGCGCTGCGGCACCTGCGCCTGCTGCGCATCGGCCGCGTGCCGCTGGCCAAGCTGCCTGAGGGGCAGTGGCGCTACCTGCAGCCCTGGGAACGCTTCTGAAACGATAGCTGCCAGCGCTTGACTGGCAAGCGCTGGAGCCGTTTTTTGCTTGAAAAGTGTGAAGCCCGCCGGTAAGCCGGATTCTGTGCATTGCGGTTGCCCGCAACGTGACCGCCATTACTCTGGGCCGGGGGTCGCCCGCCCGGCTCGATGCCACCTACCCGCACACTCCGGGGGCCCCGTCAACGTGTGCCTACTTGGTGTTGCTGCGCGTAGAGATTGCCCGTTTCACCCCGGGCGCGAAGCGCCCGGGGTGGCTGCGTCGTGCCGGGCTTGCGCCCGTCACCGTCTGGCTTGCGCCAGCCGCGCCAGCTTGCGCTGGCGAACCGCAGAACACCCAAGGGGGCACTTCTACGCTCGGACTCGTCTCTGTTGCTCTGATCCTCACCTCGCGGTGGGCAGCCGTTAGCTGCTACGCTGCCCTGTGCAGTCCGGACGTTCCTCCAGTGCCTGGTTTCCCAGATCGCACCAGCGGCGGTCTGGCGGGCTTCACGGGGTCGATTATAGGCGCCCGACCGCAGAAACTTCCAAAATGATAGCTATCAGCGCTTGTCTGATAAGCGCTAGCGGCCAATTTGACCCATATTTTGCCTGGCGCCCTCAGCGGCAGGGGCGCGTGGCTGCCGCCTTCTCGACCATGGCGATGACCTCGGCCCGGCGCGCGCCGGTCAGCGGCATGCGCGGCATGCGCACGCGCTCGCTGCCGCGGCCCATGATCTGCTCGGCCAGCTTGATGGTCTGCACCAGGTCGTGCTCGGCGTCCAGGTGCAGCAGCGGCATGAACCAGCGGTAGATGCGGCGCGCCTCGTTCCAGTCGCCGCGCTCGGCGGCGGCCACGAGCTGCACCGACTCCTGCGGGAAGGCGCTGGTCAGGCCCGAGACCCAACCCTTGGCGCCCAACAGCAGCCCTTCGAGCGCCACGTCGTCCAGCCCCGCGAACACGTCGAAGCGCTCGCCGAAGGCGTTGATGAGGTCGGTGAAGCGGCGCGAGTCGGGCGCGCTTTCCTTCACGGCCTGGATGTTGGGCAGGTCGGCCAGCTGCGCCAGCACCTCGTTGGTGATGGTGACGCGGTACGCGGGCGGGTTGTTGTAGAGCATGATGGGCAGCGAGGTCGCCTGCGCCACGGCGCGCAAGTGCGCCACCAGCTCCTCGGGCTTGGGCACATAGACCATGGCGGGCAGCACCATCAGGCCGTCGGCGCCGAGCTTCTCGGCGTCCCGCGCGTAGGCGACGGCGCGGCGCGTGTCCAGCTCGGACACGCCGGTGACCACCGGCACGCGGCCCTTGACCGCCTCGACGGCGGCGCGCAGCACGGTGCGCTTCTCGTCGGCGTCCAGCGAGTTGTTCTCGCCGCAGGTGCCCAGGATGATGAGGCCGTTCACTCCGTCGTTGACCAACGCGTCCTGCACGCGCTGCGTGGCGTCGATGTCGATCGACAGGTCTTCGTTGAACTGCGTCGTGGCGGCGGGGAAGACGCCGTGCCATCCGGTGTTGCTCGTCATGGTGACTCCTTGGGTCTGAAATGTTCTGCAAATATATTTGAAATATCTTTTGCTGTCCAGCAGTCCAGACACGGCCATCAGCCCACAGCGGTCGGCGGCCCTGCCAGACAATGGGTGCTTTCCTGCCCGACACACCATTTTTGGAGACGCCATGAAAGCCCTGAACATCCTGCAGACCATCGGCAACACCCCGCACGTGCGCGTCCAGCGCCTGTTCGGCCCGGCTGCCAACGTGTGGATCAAGTGCGAGCGCAGCAACCCCGGCGGCTCGATCAAGGACCGCATTGCCCTGGCCATGGTGGAAGACGCCGAAAAGAGCGGCGCGCTCAAGCCCGGCGGCACCATCATCGAGCCGACCAGCGGCAACACCGGCATCGGCCTGGCGCTGGTGGCCGCCGTCAAGGGCTACAAGCTCATCCTGGTGATGCCCGACAGCATGAGCATCGAGCGCCGCCGCCTCATGCTGGCCTACGGCGCGCAGTTCGACCTGACGCCGCGCGAGAAGGGCATGAAGGGCGCCATCGCCCGCGCGCAGGAGCTGCAGGCGCAGACGCCCGGCGCCTGGATTCCGCAGCAGTTCGAAAACCCCGCCAACATCGACATCCACGTGCGCACCACGGCAGAGGAGATATTGGCCGACTTCCCCGAGGGGCTGGACGTGCTCATCACCGGCGTGGGCACGGGCGGGCACCTGACGGGCGTGGCACGGGTGCTTAAAGCGAAATTCCCGCAGTTGAAAGTCTTCGCGGTGGAGCCCATGGCCTCGCCCGTGATCTCGGGCGGCCAGCCCGCGCCGCACCCCATCCAGGGCATCGGCGCGGGGTTCGTGCCCAAGAACCTGGACACCCGCGTGCTCGACGGCGTGATCCAGGTGGACGCCGAGCCCGCCCGCGAATACGCGCGCCGCAGCGCCCGCGAGGAAGGCATGCTGGTGGGCATCTCCTCGGGCGCCACGCTGGCCGCCATCGCGCAGAAGCTGCCCGAGCTGCCCGCGGGCAGCCGCGTGCTGGGCTTCAACTACGACACGGGCGAGCGCTACCTGTCGGTGGAAGGCTTCCTGCCCACGGCCTGACGCGGCACGGCCTGGCATGGCGGCATCCATGCACAATGCCGCCATGTCGTCCCCCATCCTCATCGGCAGCGCCCCCGGCGGCGCGCCGCTCGGCCCCCAGCAGAAAAAATTCAACACCCACGTGCAGCGCATCGCCGCGCAGCGCGAGCTGCTGGCCGCCTGGCAGGCGGGCGTGGACGCCTACCGCGTGCGCCACGCGGCAGACTTCATGCCCCTGCTGGCCGACCACCGCGCCCTGACCCGCGAAATGGCCCTGCTGCTGGACGCCGAATCGGGCCGCAAGGGCCTGTCGAAAACCGACCGCGCCACGCTGGCCGATGCCGTCGCCAGCCTGGCGGGCAACCTGGCCGACCGCGCCGACGACGACGCCGAGCGCGAGGCCATGAAGGCCCTGTACAACCGCCACACCGGCGGCGACTTCGACGCCGAGGAGGCCGAGGGCCACGCCATGGCCCGCGAGGTGGCGCGGGAAATGGCGCAAGACCTATTCGGCATCGACCTGGACGGCGTGGACCTGGACTCGCCCGAGGCCATCGCCCGCCACGTCGAAGCGCAGATGCAGGCCCAGCAAGCCCAGGCCGAAGCCGCCCGCGCCGCCCACCAGGCCACGCGCCGCGCCAAGAAGAAGCCCAGCGCCCGCGAGCGCCAGGAGCAGGAGGCCGAGCAGCAGGCCAGCCAGTCGCTGCGCGACATCTACCGCAAGCTCGCCAGCAGCCTGCACCCCGACCGCGAGCCCGACCCCGCCGAGCGCGCGCGCAAGACGGCGCTGATGCAGCGCGCCAACCAGGCGTATGCCGCCAACAACCTGCTGGACCTGCTGCAACTGCAGCTCGAAGCCGAGCAGATCGACCCCGCCCGCATCGCCTCGCTGGGCGAGGAGCGCCTGAAGCACTACAACCGCGTGCTGGCCGAGCAGCTCGCCGAACTGCAGCGCGAGGTGTATGCCACACAGCAGCGCTTTTGCGCCGAGTTCGGCCTGGACCCGTTTCGCAGCTACAAGCCCGCCCGGCTGATGACCGAACTGCGCGCGCAGATGCAGTACCTGCAACAGGACATGCACGACCTGCGCCTGCAACTGCGCGCCCTGCGCGAAGACCCGGCGGAGCTGAAAATCTGGCTCAAGCACCAGCGCGCCGCACAGCGAGAGGCGGATATGTTTGCAGGCTTTTGACTACTAAATTAATAGCTATAGGTGCTTACTGCAAAAGCACTAGCGGCCAATTTGACCCATTATTTCATCCACGGGAACCGCATCGCAGTAGCATGCCACCCAGACTGACGGGCCCGCACGGTGGGCCAGGAGAAAACGCCATGGGCATCACCGCCGAACAAATCGAGCAACTGGGCAGATTCGAGCAGCTTCAACTGGCCGAGGACTTGTGGGATCGCTTCGCCAGCGATGCCGCGCCCGAGACCGACCCCGCCGTGCTCGACGAACTGGAGCGCCGTGCGCGCTGGCGCGATGCACACCCTGCCCAAGGCAAGACGCTCGCGGAGATTGCCCAAGGGCTTGGCGTGCGGCTGTGATGCGCGAGGTTCGGTTCGAGCCTGCGGCGCAAGCCGAGATCGCTGCCGCATTCGACTGGTATGAGCGACGCTCGTATGGGCTGGGCGGCGATTTCCTGCGCGCCGTGGCCGCTGCACAGGAGCGCATCGCCCGCGATGCCGACCAGTTCCCCACCAGCCGGGGGCGCTTTCGGCGCGTGCTGCTGCGCCGCTTTCCCTACGCCTTGCATTTCGAGGTGACCGACGCGCACCGTGTCTCGGTGCTGGCTTGCCTGCACCACCGGCAAAGCCCGCAGCGCTGGCCTGGCGGCTGACCTATCATCGCCGTCCGTCCCCACGCACCTTGCCCGATCACCACGGGCCCGCCGCCATGATCCGCCTCTCCGAACTCAAGCTGCCGCTGTCCGCGCTGCGCTACCACCCCGAGAACCACTCCGAAATCCACCCCGACGAAGCCCTGCGCCAACTGGCCGCGCAGCGCCTGGGCGTGCCGCCCGGCTCCATAGCCAGCGTGCAGATCTTCAAGCGCAGCTTCGACGCGCGCAAGGCCGAGCTGCTGGCCGTGTACATCATCGACGTGGCCCTGGCCGACCCGTCCGCCGAGCCCGCGCTGCTCGCCCGCCTGGCGGGCACGCCCCACGTGCAGCCCACGCCGGACATGGCCTGGCGCCCCGTGGGCCAGGCCCCGGCGGGTTTGCCGCTGCGCCCGGTGGTGGTGGGCTTTGGCCCCTGCGGCATCTTCGCGGCGCTGGTGCTGGCGCAGATGGGCTTCAAGCCCATCGTGCTGGAGCGCGGCAAGACCGTGCGCGAGCGCACCAAGGACACCTGGGGCCTGTGGCGGCAGCGCGCGCTGCAGGCCGAGAGCAACGTGCAGTTTGGCGAAGGCGGCGCGGGCACGTTCAGCGACGGCAAGCTGTACAGCCAGATCAAGGACCCGCGCCACCTGGGCCGCAAGGTGATGAACGAGTTCGTGCAGGCGGGCGCGCCCGAGGAGATCCTGTACGCCGCGCACCCGCACATCGGCACCTTCAAGCTGGTGAAGGTGGTGGAAAGCCTGCGCGAGCAGATCATCGCGCTGGGCGGCGAGGTGCGCTTTTCGCAGCGGGTGACGGACGTGTTGATCGACAACGGCCACCTGCGTGGATTGAAGGTGCTGAACCAGGCCACGGGCGAGACGAGCGAGCTGCGTGCCGACCACGTGGTGATGGCGCTGGGCCACAGCGCGCGCGACACCTTCGCCATGCTGTACGAGCGCGGCGTGGCGATGGAGTCCAAGCCGTTTTCCATCGGCTTTCGCGTGGAGCACCCGCAGGGCGTGATCGACCGCGCCCGCTGGGGCCGCCACGCAGGCCACCCGCTGCTGGGCGCGGCGGACTACAAGCTGGTCCACCACGCCAGCAATGGCCGCGCCGTCTATAGCTTTTGCATGTGCCCCGGCGGCACCGTGGTGGCCGCCACCAGCGAGCCGGGGCGCGTGGTGACCAACGGCATGAGCCAATATTCGCGCAACGAGCGCAACGCCAACGCGGGCATCGTGGTGGGCATCGACCCGCAGGACTACCCGCACAGCGCCGACGCCTTCACCGCCGCGCTGGGCCAGCCGCATGGCGTGGAGGCGCTGCCCGCTGGCGCGCACCACCCGCTCGCGGGCATCGTGCTGCAGCGCCAGCTGGAGTCCAACGCCTTCGCGCTGGGCGGGCGCGACTACAGCGCGCCGGGGCAGCTGGTGGGCGACTTCATCGCGGGCAGGCCGTCCAAGCAATTGGGCGGCGTGGAGCCTTCGTACAAGCCCGGCGTGGCCCTCACCGACCTGCACGCCGCCCTGCCCGGCTACGCCATCGCCGCACTGCGCGAGGCATTCCCCGCGTTCGGCAAGAAGATCAAGGGCTTCGACATGCACGACGCGGTGCTGACGGGCGTGGAGACGCGCACCTCGTCGCCGCTGCGCATCGACCGGGGCGACAACCTGCAAAGCCCCACGGCTGCGGGCCTGTACCCGGCGGGCGAGGGCGCGGGCTACGCGGGCGGCATCCTGTCGGCGGCGGTGGACGGCATCAAGGTCGGCGAGGCCGTGGCGCGGGCGATGCTCGCCATTTGAAGCCAAATCGGCCTCCAGCGCTTAGGCGGCCTCAAATCTGAAGTGCAACACCCCTTCAGAATTGAGACTCCCATGACAAAGAACACCTACGAACAACTGAGCGAGATGGAGCGCCATGCGATAGCGCTGGGGCTACAGCAAAAGCAGAGCCTGCGAGCCATAGCGAGGGCATTGGGC
>NZ_JASGDA010000128.1:0-21777 GCF_047607405.1 Acidovorax sp.
CCGTCGGGGCCGACAAGGCGCGCATCCGCCGTGGCGAGCTGGCGCCCGCAGTGGATCACGCGGCCCTCGGCGCGCACGCGCTGCACCTTGGGGGTGAGCGCCTTGACGATGTTCACGCTCAGCTCCGCCGTGGTGTAGCCGCGCCCCGGCGGTAAGCACGTTTGTACCGCGCAGCCCAGGGCCGAATCGAGCAGGGTGGCGAACCAGCCGCCATGCACCGTGCCCATGGGGTTGAAGTGGTTCAGGCCCGGCGCCCCCTGGAAGAGGGCTCGGCCTTCATCCACTTCCAGCAGCATGAAGTCGAGCGTGCGCGCAATGGGCGGGAAGGGCAGCTCGCCGCGCAGCATGGCCTGCATCACCTCCAGCCCGGTCTTGCCCGCGAGCTGGTCGGGCCGAGCAACGCCGGGGCCGACGCCGCCGTTGAGGCGGGTGCTGATTTCGCGCTCCTGCGCGAGCCATTGGTCAAGGATGCTGGGTTGAGTATTTTGCATATACAATTATTGCAGATACAATCAAACCCATGCAAGCCACCCCCCAGCCGCAAGGCTGCACCAACCTCAAACTGCGCCAGCTCACGCGCCGCGTGACGCAGCACTACGACGCCGAGATGGCCGCCTGCGGGCTCAAGACCACGCAGTATTCGCTGCTGTCGCACGTGCTCAAACTTGGCCCCATCCGCCCTGGGGAGCTGGCGGCAGCGATGAAGATGGACGCATCCACGCTCACGCGCAACCTGCGTCCGCTGGTGGACGCGGGCTGGATCGCGCTGGAGCCGGGCGCGGATGCGCGCAGCCGCCTCGTACACATCACCGACGCGGGCCGCGACAAGCGCGCCGAGGCCCAGCGCCGCTGGAAGGTGGCGCAAAAGGCCCTGAACGACACCCTGGGCTTGGAGCGCGTGATGGCGCTGCACGCGCTGGTGGACGAGGCGCTGGCGCTGCTGGCCACGGAACAGGAGAACGAAAACCATGACGAATCAACCTGACGCATCCCCCATCTACCTCGATGACCTGGCCGTGGGCGACCGCTTCACCAGCGGCGAGCACGCCATGGACGAGGCCCAGATCACCGCCTTTGCCGCGCAGTTCGACCCGCAGCCCTTCCACCTGGACGACGCCGCCGCCCGCGCCACGCTGTTCGGCGGCCTGGCCGCGAGCGGCTGGCACACGGCGGCCATCACCATGCGGCTGCAAGTGACCAGCGGCTTGCCCATCGCTGGCGGCATCATCGGGGCAGGGGGCGAGTTGAGCTGGCCCCGGCCCACACGCGCCACCGATGTACTGCACGTGGTGAGTGAGGTGGTGCAGATCCAGCCATCCCAATCCAAGCCCGACCGCGGCATGGTCACTGTGCGCAGCGAAACCCGCAATCAGCACGGCGACGTGCTGCAAGTCGCCACGGTGCGCATCGTGGTGCCGCGCAGGCCAGGGCAGGGGGGCGGTTAGTTCTCTAATTTATGAATGAAATTGGCCGCTAGCGCTTATCCAGCAAGCACCAGCAGCTATGAATTTCATACTGGCACGGTGTAGTTGAGCGCCATGCGCCCGCCGTCCACGGTCACGATCTCGCCCGTCACGTAGCTCGCCGCATCGCTGGCAAGCCAGGCCACCACGTCGGCCACTTCGCGCGGCTCGCCCAGCCGCTTCATGGGCGTGCGGCCCATGATCTTGGCCTTGGCTTCGTCGCTGGTCAGCACCGCCTTGGCCGCGAGTTCGGTGGCAATCGTGCCGGGCGCGACGGCGTTCACGCGGATGTTCTTGTCGGCCAGCGCCAGCGCCATCACGCGGGTCAACTGGTTGATGCCGCCCTTGCTCACGTTGTAGCTGGAGATGTTGGGAATCGCCAGCACGCCGTTCACCGAACTCATGTTGACGATGGCACCGCCGCCACCCGACGCCGCCATGGCACGCGCCACGGCCTGGCCCACGAGGAACGCGCCCTTGAGGTTGACCCGCAGCACGGCGTCGAAGTCCGCCTCGGTCACGTCCAGAAAGTCCGCCGCGCGGAAGATGCCCGCGTTGTTCACCAGCACGTCGATGCGCCCGTGCGCCGCCAGCACCTGGGCCACCAGCGCATCCACCTGCGCCTTGTCGCCCACGTCGCAGTACACGTAAAGCGCGCCCAGTTCCCGCGCCAGCGCCTGGCCGTGCGCGTCGTTCACATCGGCGATCACGGGCCTGGCACCCTCGGCCGCAAAACGGCGCACGCAAGCCTCGCCAATGCCTTGCGCGCCGCCGGTGACAATGCAGACGCGGTTTTGCAGGCCGAAGTGGGTGGTGTTTGGTGTGTTGGGCTGGATGGTCATGGGGCGGATGGTACGCGGAGCGCCGCCATCTTTGCTAAGTCCATACCGCCGAAGCTAGCACACCTCAAGAAAAAGGCCCGCATCAGCGGGCCTTGGTGCATCAGGGCAGGGCGCTTTAGCCTTGCAGTTCAAGCCGCCGCTCAATGCGGTCGAGCCTGTCCTTGATCGTGTCGATAGTGCTCTGCTGCCGATAGACATCCTCTTGCGTAGCCGAGTGATCGCGGCGGGAGCCAATCACCTGAATTTCGAGCTGTGTTACACGGTGCTTAAGGTCTTTGAATTCCTCTTGCATGTTCGTGCGAAGCCCTGCGATTTCAGAGCGCAGTCCTTTGAGGTGTTCAATGATGAGGTTTTCAACGTTTTCCATGCTTACAGTCTACTCCTGAAGAAAAGGGCTCCCGATCCCATCCCAGACTGCGATACATGGAGACGAAGCGCAAAGCGAGTTCCCGGCGTGTACAGGGGTCAGCACGGCGTGACCGCCGACCCTTGTCATTTGATACGATGTATATTATGTCAAACATCAAACGCACCATCCGCCGCTACCTGCTGGCCTTCGGGCTGGCCCGGTCGCTGGCGATCAGCGCCCGTTTCTGAGCCCTGTTCATCATTTCTCGGTTCTTTGCTTCGCGCACGATCCGGCCCGATGTTTCGCGCCCCCTCTCAGGCCCGTTTGCCTCATTTTCTGACCATGCTTGATGATCTGCCCGCTACCTTGCCACAGGTAGCGCGGCATCTTGATCTTGCGCCTTCCACGATTCAGCGGTACGTCCGGACCGAGCAGGCTCCGCGTACCGTGATGCTGGCGCTCTTTTGGGAGACGCAATGGGGGCGCTCTACTGCTGATTGCGAAGCTGCCAATTGGGCTTTGCTCCAGCATGCCCGCGCCGATGGCCTGGGGCGGTACGTTCGGCGGTTGCAAACTCGCATTGCCACGCTGGAAGCAATGCTTGAAGACCGGGCGGTTCAGGCTGCTAACAGTCCGTTTTTCACGGTTGCATGAGTGCATTTTGGCGCATCGGCTGAAGCCGACCGGGCTCTAGCAGCAGTGGCTGTTGAGCCACCCAGCCATCCCCAGCACGCCGCTAACGCTCGGGGTTCGGCACTTGTCCTGCGGGGCGTCTCACTTGTTCTGCGGGGCCGCACAGTCGGCCTCGGGGCGCGGCATTCGGGCTGGCCTGCGGGCTGCGCTTCGCTTGCATCCCTTCGGCCATCCCTCGGGGCCGCGCAGTCGGCCTCGGGGTGCGGCACTTGTCCGGCGGGGATTCGCACTTGTCCGGCGGGGCCGCTCATTCGCTTTGTGTCGCCCTGGTGCTGGCCATGCGTCCCAATCGGACGGAGCCGACTAACGATCCCTTGCGCGGGGGGCGCGCCCCCGGCCCGATGGGCCTCCCCCAGCAGCCCGGGCATTCGCCCGAGTTAGTGAGCTTCGCTCATGGGGCGCTCGGCGCGCGCCGTCCGTTGCCCGTCAGAGGTTGCGCCCTGCACCGTTCCCCTGAGTTCTTCGCCTCTAAGGCCAACGGTACACCGGCCCCCGCCCTCTACAAGGGGTATTCATAAAACGTGTTTTACAAACCTTCCCCTTTCCGAGGGCGGGGGCCGGTGTTCCTTATGGCACGGCGAAGAACTCAGGGGAACGGTGCAAGCAAAGGCCGCTTGCACGGGCAACAGACAACTGTTGTCCCGGCTCGGAATCTTGGGGCCCGGTACACCAGAAAGGCAGGACGGTATGGCAATCGCAGCGAATTACAGGAAGCATCCGCAGGCTATGGCGCTTCAAATGGTGCTGCCCTTCGGGCGGGCGCTGGTGTGGGCGCTGCCGCGCCCTACTACGCGGGTTCTGCGGGCCATTCGGGCGGCGCGGGCGGCTTCGTTCAAGGCTGCTGGAACGATTGCGTATCCGGTGCGGCCTGCGGTGCCGCAGTGGTGGCGGGATGCACAGAAGGCCAGGAAAGCCCTTGCAGCGCGGGTTAAAGCGATGTGCATGGGGTTGGTGTACTGCTAGCCCTTTTCTTCAGGAGTAGACTGTAAGCATGGAAAACGTTGAAAACCTCATCATTGAACACCTGCGGGCAATCCGCGCCGATGTTTCTTCCATCAAAGACGACATGCGGGACGTTAAGAATCGCATGGCCGTTTTAGAGGCTGCTATAGGCGGAATCAAGCGCGACCAAGGGGACATATACACGGAGAACGCAGGGCATCATGTTAGGTATGACCGCGTGATTGACCGTATCGAACGCATTGAACGACGCCTAGAGCTTCAAGGCTGATTCCGACCTCCCCTCATGCACCAAGGCCCGCTAATGCGGGCCTTTTTCGTGAGGTATGCTAGCTTCGGCGGTATGGACTTAGCAAAGATGGCGGCGCAATGGGCAATTGCCCATCCATGGCTGGTGTTGGGTGGACTGGTGATCCTGGCGGCAGTGGTGAAGCTGTCCGGGCTTCTGCGCGCGGGTTCACGACGCCGGAAGGCATCGGCACTACGGTTGCGGACGCAGATGGAGCAGCATCGCTTTCAGCCTCATTCGACCGTGTACCAGCCGAAGCAATACCGGCGTGAGAGACCGCCGAAGTAGGCCGCTGCTGCACCGTGTACGGGTCGAACGGTCGGCGGGCGATCCACTCGCGACACTCGCGGTCGCTCAAACCCGCGTCGGTACCCTGCTGCGTGACACAGTGGCACGTGCCTCGGTAGCAGATGCCTCCTGAGACCAAGGGCATGTTGACAACCTTTCGCACTTCGTCATAGGCCGGGGCGGACTCGGGCTTGTTGGAGACGCGCGGAAGGAAGTCAACCCTATCATCTATGAAAGTCTTCGCTTCAGACGCGGACTGACTGGCGGGCTTCGCTACCATGGTTGATCCTGGCATAGGCGGAGCCTCTTGCTTGCCACTGGTGCGCCACATATTGAAGCCGATGGCGGCTATGCCGAAGACGGCCACGGCCAATCCATACACAAGGGGCGGCACCTTACGAGGAACCTTCGTATGCTCGTTCGACGAGCGATAAAGGCCGAAGACTCTTTGGGGGAGCCTGTACCGCCGTTTGTTCTGACAGCGCGACCACGTTGATTCGGAGTTGCACTCAGGCCATTCATACCACCATCGCCCCATCCAGCCCGTGTCACGAATATGCACGTGCCGACCAACCAGCGCGCGAAAGCTGGAATGAACAAGCTTCGATGACTGCGTTGTGACGAATACATCAATGCCGGAGTGCCGATGCGTCTCCAGCGCCTGAATTGCCGGGGGAACCTTCGAGCCTGGACCTGATGCACGCCAAACACCTTGCGCTTCATCGACCACCAAAACAGCACCGTCCGGTAGTTCCTCATGCCACCGGGATGCGTGGCAACGCGTGTGCGGAATTTGAAGGGTTTCCGCGAGAAGTTTTTGCTCAGGCCGAAGTCGCTCAGACTCATCGAAATGCACGAACAGCGGTCGCCCCTTCAGTTCACGGTCGAGCAAATCGACCATCGCGGCAGTTTTTCCGGCTCCTGGACTGCCAGTGAAAATAGTTATCACGTCAACCCCCGATCAGTGCCAGACGCTTGACAAATTGCAACGATGCGCGGGCAATTACTGCGCCGCAGATGATTCCCAGGAATTCAGGAATTCCCGCAATTGCCAAGAATTGCAGAACTTCCACAGGAAGCGTGTTATAAGCAGTTTTGGCATATGAAATAGCATTTGTAATTGCCGCGATAACAGCGCCGTAAGTCACGATGCCAATACCGACCGATATTAGCGCCCTGACAATGGCGTAAGTGATAATCCATTGAAGGATAGCCGTCATGATTCAGACCTACCCAAGAGAATAAATGCAGCACTGAGCCACGCCATAGCGAGTAACAGCGGCTTAATTAGTGACAGGGAATTGCAAAGCCCTTGCCAAGAAAATGATAATTGATGCCCGAATATGGATGCTGCAATTGGTGAAGGGCAGCTTGCAGCGCCTGAAAACCCGTAATCCGGGGTGAAATTGAAATCGAATTCCTTTGCTTCTAAATTGGACTTTTCCGGCATTTCCAATTTTTGACAGGCGATGATGTCAGGGTATTTATCGCACAACGATTGTTTATCCTCATCCTTCGGCATGTCGGTATCAGATTCAGTATCTTCATCAACGCTCTCGCTGGGCTCAGATGATGCCGTCGGTCTATCAACAGGATGATAATCCACCCGCCACGGCTGTTCCGCCGTCGGACTTGGAACAATCCTCACTCCAGGCTGAATATACGGCTGATTGGCTGGACTCGGTTCCGCGTTAGGGTCGTAATTCGGGTTTTTAACCGGATCACCAATTGGAACGAATCGGGGCCGGTGCGCGGGATCTTCGCTCGGCTGGGGATTAATATACGGCGAAGGATATTCAATCGGCAGAGGTGTAGGCTGTGGAAGCTCCAACGGCACACGGGTCGGCATTGGAGTCGGAGCCAGTGCATCCTCAAACTCTGGCTGTGTCACTGTCCTGGCCGGAGCGTTCTGCAAGCAACCAGCAGGGGTTATATACCAGCCTACAGGGCAGTTTGCAGCTCCGCGTGATTGTGGAATTGCCCCCGTATAACCATACGGCGCTTGATCATTCGGTACGCCGTAGCGACACGTGTGCGGTCTCTCAGAATGCGTATAGTAATCGGCTCTTAACTGCTTGCATAAGGCATCAAGATCAGAAGTCCATACTTTACCATCCCCGCTGTATTCATAACCATTGGACACCGGATAAGAGGTTTGCGTTGTCTTCCAGACTTTATTGGCCTCATCCCACACGAGATAAGCTGCGGCGAGCCAGCTAGCGATAGCGGCACCCGTGCGAACGTAGGGATTTAGAAAGATAGCAGTTGCGGCGAAACGCGGTGCGTTTGCAGCTAAACGATATGCTGCGGGCATCTTGGTTAATTGCCCGCCTACGTTCGCGGTCGGCCCATTCGGGGAGTATATTACCCGCCCAAAAACAGAGTCATTTGACGCTGCGGCATACGCGCCAGCGCTCCAGCCGGAGGGCGCTGCCAATTGCGCATAACCAGCATTTGCGCTACTGATGCCGAATATTGTAATGGCCGCGAGAATTACGACTGAACGATAATCCACGATGCCCCCAATATAGCCACCAGATAAATCAATGCGTCAGGTGTCATTGATAACCCCTTGTTTCCAAATTCTGCATATCGTGTAGATGACCATCCAGCCGCCGAATATGGCCCACGCGATGGGGGCCACATCGTCACCGGTTAGGAGATTGCACGGCATGGGTTCCTGAATAACCTGTACCGTGCTGGACGTTCCGCCCGCCAGTGGCGTCAGCGTGTATTCAATGCCGTTCTCCGCGACGGACGTGACAGTGACAACGTAGGCCCCGCCGCTTTGCTGCACGACCGCGCCGGTTTGCGCCGATGCAGTCGCTTGCAGCGCTGCGGTTTTCGTGCTGTAGCACGCGGGGCCTACTTGCCACATGTCAGCGCCCTGCCTTTACTTCGAGCGCCACAGGAGCTTGATAGCCCAGATAGCGAAGAAGCCAAGCACCACCGCAACGGCGATCTGCTCGCCGGTGCCGAGGCCCTCGTTGACCTTCGCCAGAATTTGCGCGCCGGTGCTGCCAGCGTCCTGCGCCATGGCGGTAGCCGAGCCAGCCAGGGCCAGAGCGCCAGCGGAAGCCTTGGCGGCGAAACGGCGGGTTTGCGTGTCGAAACGGTTCATTTGATTTCCTTTGAAAAAAGGTGCGGGATTGCACCCGGAAGCCCTCGACGTTTCACAACGCTGAAGGACTACCGGCTGAAATCACATCCGACTAGAGCCAGCTTCGCGGTTGTTCAGTATTTATTCCTCTCAATGCAATAAATCGGAATGGGGGAGCCATGAGAAAGGCCCGCATGCGTCGATGCGGCGCGGGGTGTGCCGCACTCGGATAAAGCTCTGAAAACCGCCGCCCGTTGGCGCGAATTCAGACAGGAGAAGCTCTCCTGTTTCGTCATTGCGATAACCGCCGCCCGGCGCAGGTCTAAAGCGGTCATCGACCGAAGCATTGCCCTGCACATAAGCAGGCCAAAGCACCCAGCGGCGGATGCTGCGGCCAGTAGCGTCCAGGCCGCCGCAGCCGTGTATTCGTGCTCCATGGGGGAAGCTCCCTACGTTTTTGGATTCGATCTTTGATGCGTACTTCATGATGTAGGCGACGGGGGCGTGAGCCTTCAATCGGTTGCTCATGCCGTGGGGCCACATGGGGGGATGCCAATGCAGGAAGCCGCGCTTGTCGCGGGTTTTCCAGAACCTGTCTGGCTTGGGCGGGGTGAGGTGCCCAGCAAGCCAGATGACGACGTGGTAATGGATGACGCCGCGCTGCTGTAGCTCTGCAACCCAGACATACCGCACGGTTTTGACGCCGGTGCAGGCGTAGTGCCACTTGCGCAGCGCATCTAGGAAACGGCTGATGTGTTCTGGACGCCAGTTGCCATTGTCGCCCGCGTAGGTAAGGGTTTGCATCCAGATGCGCTGCGTAAGTGGGCCTGCGTTGTGCAGGCTCTTGGCAGATACGCCTAAGGACTTCCGAAGCCGCGTGCAGCGGCTGGCGTGACGATCAATGGTGATCGTGTTTTCAGCCCAATCAACAACAGCAAGACCACTCTTGCAAGTTGTTGATACTGAGACAAGCCCGGAAGCGCTGCGCGCTTCCTGCTCGGCCCACGCCTTGCGCGTGCGCTCAATGCTGATGGCGCGCAGACGCTCCATGGCCTGGGCCATGGAGTCCCCAGAAAAAGACCGGGCGGGCTGCGCGCTGCGCGCTACGCACGCTGGCTCACCTGCGGACATGCGTCCTTGCCCTTCGGGTGGCCTGCGGCCAGTCTCGCAAGCGCGCAGCCCGCCCGAATACCGGCCCGAATCGTGAGCCGTGCTCATGCCCACAGCTCCCAATGGCGCACGAATGCGCCGAGGTTCACCACGCGCAGGGTGAAGCAGGGCCATCCCATGCGCTTGCCCGGGATGTAGTTGGGATAGGTGAAGTCCGCGAAAGCTTCCGCCGACCGCCAGTCAATGGGCAAGGTGACTGTGATGAAACAGCCATCTTGCTCGCTGATGGTGGTGCCCTGGGGAAGTCGCTCCAGGGCTTGCGCTCGGGTAATGGGGGCTGGTTCGACGGAGAGAACGCCCAGCATGCCAGCGCCGCTTTGGCCCATGATTTCCATCACAGGCCCTCACCGGCTATCGGCAGGCCCTTGCGCGTGTACACCACGTCCAGGGACATGCCCATTTCGTCATCGGTGGTCAAGGTGACCGTGATGCCGTCCGGCTCGCATTCCGGCGTTTGCTCAGTGAGCAGCGCCAGAAGTGCCGAATGCGCTGCGACCATCCTGGCCGCGTGCATTGCCTGTTCCATGGCCTTAGACCTTGGCGGGAGCGGCTGCGGGCTTGATCGGAATCAGGCGCGGGCTGATGGACAGATCGCCGTTCCGGTTCAGATAGATGGACTCCGGCGCGAGGGTGTATTCACCTACGGGCCAGAACAGGGCAGCGCCCTCTTTGTTCTTTTCCAGGATGATTTCGGCCTTTTCCGGGTACGGATTGGGCTTGCCGGAACGGTCGTAGGTGTGGAACCAGACGGTTTGAAAATCGAGGCTGTAGGCTTTGCCGGTTGCTTTGGCGTTGCCGCTTTGGTTGCGGACTTCGGTCGATGTCACCGAGACTTTGATCATGGTTTGCTCCTGTTAATGACTGCAACATGCAGCCATGGAGCGAGAATGTGCAATTGACTGCACATTGCAGTCAAGTCATTTCAGATAATGACTGCAATTTGTAGCCATTTCACAACGCGAGGACGCCATGAAAACAACCATGAACCTGCTCGAAAACGCGCTGAAAAACCAACCAGCGCCCTACTGGACGCAACGCCTCAACTTGGCGCGAACGACCTTGGCGACAGCAAAAGTCCGAGGCCACCTGAGCCCAGCAATTGCGGGCGCACTGGCCGAGGAAATGGGCGAAGACGCCAAAGAATGGATTGTGGTGGCAGCGCTGGAATCCGAACGGGACAGCGCTTGCAAGACGCGGATGGTGCGCAAGATTTTGGGCCGCGCCGCCCTCGCCTGCGTCTACGGATTAGCCGTTGCAGCTACCGTTTTGATAGCGCCATCGCAAGCAATGGCGCACCATACAGAAGCATTTCTGTATATTATGTATAATTTGTCATGACCAACGCACCATTGCCCCAGCCGCTGCGCGGCACCCGCGTCCTCAGCCTCGCCCTGAACCTGCCCGGCCCCGCCGCCCTGATGCGCTGCGTGCGCATGGGCGCCGAATGCGCCAAGCTCGAACCCCCGCCCGCCCCCGGCCAGCCCAGCGCCGACCCCATGGGCATCTACAGCCCCGGCGCCTACGCCACGCTGCACCACGGCGTGCGGATCGCGCAGGCCGACCTGAAAACCACCGAGGGCCAGGCCGCGCTGCACGACGAACTGGCGCGCACCGACGTGCTCATCACGTCCTTTCGCCCCTCGGCCCTGGCCAAGCTGGGGCTGTCCTGGGAGGCTCTTCAGTCCCGGTACCCCCGCCTGTCGCTGGTGCGCATCGTGGGCGCGGCGGGCGCGCGCGCCGAAGAGCCCGGCCACGACCTCACCTACCTGGCCGAAGCGGGCCTGGTCACCGGCACCGCCATGCCGCCCACGCTCTACGCCGACATGGGCGGCGCGCTGATGGCCAGCGAGGCCGTGCTGCAGGCGCTGCTGGAGCGCGCCCGCACCAACGCAGGCGTGTGCATCGAAGTCGCCCTGGCGGAAGCCGCCGCCTGGCTGGCCCAGCCGCGCGACTGGGGCCTGACCACGACCGACGGCAACGTGGGCGGCGCCCATGCGGGCTACCGCGTCTATCCCTGCGCCGATGGCCGCGTAGCCGTGGCGGCGCTGGAGCCGCACTTCGCCGCCCGCCTGTACGAAGCCGTGGGCCTGCCGCGCCACGCCGATGTACACGCCCCCGCCACGCACGAGGCCGTGGCCGCCTTCCTGCGCGGGCAAAGCCGGGCGGCGCTGGATGCGCTGGCGCAGGCCAAGGACATTCCGCTGCATACGCTGGCTTGATGGGCGGCTAAATGCAAAAGCAAGGCACCATCGTCCGCTGGGACGCCGCACGCGCTTTCGGCTTCATCCGCAGCCCGGGTACATCGGCAAACGTGTTCTTTCACATCCGGGATTTCCGTGGCGGCACCCCCAAGGAAGGGTTGGCCGTCACCTACGAGGAAATCCACGTGGGCGGCAAAGGCCCGCGCGCCATGGCCGTGCAGCCCGTCGGCGCTGCCAGCGCTCCCCGCAAATCCACGCCATCACCCGCCCCCGCACGCAACCGGCGCGAGCGCGAACCAGCCGCAAATCCGGCCGCTGGCAGGCTCGTCCTGCTGCTCGTTGCGGGCTGGCTCGCGCTGCTGGGCTGGGGCATCTGGGCAGGGCAACTGCCCCTGGGGTTGACGCTGGGGGCGCTGCTAGCGGTGAACCTGCTCACCTTCTGGGTCTATGCCGCCGACAAGAATGCCGCCAAGCAGCAGCGCTGGCGCGTTCCAGAAAACAACCTGCACCTGCTCAGCCTGCTGGGCGGCTGGCCCGGCGCGTGGCTGGCCCAGCAGTCGATGCGCCACAAATCCAGCAAGCGCGAGTTCCGGGTGGTGTACTGGCTCACCGTGGCCGTGCACTGCGCCGCGCTGGCAGCGTGGGTTACAGGGTGGACGACAAAATGGATGCAGTAGCGCACCCCTCCTATTACCCTTGACTGCTATGCACACCCTATCGAGCGGCGGGGCAACCTCAGCGCTCCGCTGGCCAAAGCGACGCCCGGCACCACCAGCGCCAGGGCGGCCAAGGTGCCGGGTGCCAGCGGCTCGTCCAGCAGCCACGCCGCGCCGAGCGCCGTGAGCAGCGGCACCAGCGCCGCCGACAAAGCCGCCCGCGCCACACCCAGCCGTGCGATAGCTGCCGTGTAGGCCACAAGGCCCAGCATTCCCGCGACAACCCCCTGCCCCAGCGCCTGCCATGCCACATCCGTCCAGGGCGCGGACAGCAAGCGAGGCACTCCCCAGACCGCCAGCAGCGGCAGCAGGAGCAAGGCCGACCACAAATTGACCACGGCTGCCCCCTGCCAAGGCGTCAGCCCACAGCCCCGAAAGGCCAGCGAGTACGCAGACCACAGCAAGGCCGCGACGACGAACAGCAGATCCCCGCGCCAGGACGAGGACAACGCCTGCCACGCTCCCGCCCCAAAAACCGCCATGCCCACCGCGACCAGCGCCAGGCCGCAAATTCTGGACCCGGACAAGCGATCCCCCAGCGCAAGCCAGGCCCCACCTGCCACGAAAAGTGGCACGCTGGCTGCCATCAACAGCCCCATGTGCGCCGCTGGTGCCCACTGCGCCCCGGCCAGCGCCACCATGCCGAATGGCAATCCGCCCCCCAGCACCAGCAGCGCCAGCCTGCCGCGCGCCACCCCTGGCGGAAAAAGCCCCGTCCTGCGCCAGACCGGCCACAGCAGCATGGCGGGAATGCCATAGCGCATCACCGCCAGTTCCAGCGGGCCGAGCGAGGTCGTCACACCGTGGCGCGAGGCGATCTGCCAGCCGCTGCCGATCAGCGCGGCGGCCAGTGCCGCCAGGATGCCGACGGCCAGCGTGCTGCGGTCAGGGCGAATGGATGGGGAAAGCGAGGACATGGGCCGCAGTCTGGCCATGCCTGCCAATGCCGGATATCAAATTCCTGCTCAGTGCCGCAGCGTGGCGCGCGCCTGTGCCAGTGTCACCCCGACCTCGCGGCGGAACACTGCACCCAGGTGGCTCTGGCTGCAATAGCCCAGGTCGTAGGCCAGCCCGGCCAGATCGGTTTCTCCATCTTCCAGGCGCTGCAATGCCGAAGCCAGCAGCAGGCGCTGGCGGTAGCCGTGCAGGCTCATGCCCGTGCAGCGGCGGAACAGACGGGCCAGATGGAACAGCGAGCAGTGTGCGGCGTCAGCCACCTGTTGCAGCGACCAAGGCACGCCATCCGCCGCCGCAATGCGTTGCGCCATGAACCGGCGTGCGCGCCATACCTTGTCGGGCAGCGGGCCGACTTGCGGGACACTTGCCTCCAAAAACAGGATTGCGGCATCGCCGCCGCGCCACTGCAAACGCATGTGCCACAGCGCACGCGGGTTCAACGTACGCACCGCAGGGGCCTGCAAAGGCGGCACGCATGCGCCCGGCTGCGCACTCACCACGAGGCTGACGCGCTCTGCCGCGTGCAGCGGCAGCGTTTGGTAGGGCAAGCCGGTAGGCAGGCACAGAGCGGTCAGGCCGTCCAGCAGCACCCTCTGATCCGCCATGCGCAACTCGGACGGCCCCGCGACGGGCAGCACCCAGCGCTGCGAATCGGCTACGTAGGGCGGGCTCCATTGGACAGGCGCTGCATGCTGCACCACCCGCTCCACCGCCCATTGCGCGTCGGCATGCAATACGGTGCGGTGCTGCGGCATCCGTCAGGGCCTAGCGCGCTTTCTTTGGCCGCTTGCCAGCCCCCGTCACCCGCGGCGGCAGTCCGGTGTGCTGGGTGAGCATCCGGCCCGGCTGGGGCTGGTCGGTGCGAAAGCGCACGTCCCCCTTGGGTTCCTGCAATTCCTGCGGACGGCTGCGCAGCGCGACCGCTTTTCCATCCTTGTTGATGGTGTAGCCCAGCCCACCACCGCCCTTGGAGACCGTGCTGTTCTTGCGCCGCGCGCTCTGGTAGCCGCCGTCCGTCATGGGCTGGAAGGTGGGTATCAGGTGGTGCTTGCCGTTGCCGATCAGGTCGGCGCGGCCCATGGCCTTGAGCGCCTCGCGCAGCAGCGGCCAGTTGTTGGGGTCGTGGTAGCGCAGGAAGGCTTTGTGCAGGCGGCGGCGCTTTTCGCCGCGCACGATGTCCACCGTCTCGCTGTCGCGGGTAATCTTGCGCAGCGGGTTCTTGCTGGTGTGGTACATGGCCGTGGCGGTGGCCATGGGGCTGGGGTAGAAGGTCTGCACCTGGTCGGCGCGAAAGCCGTTCTTCTTGAGCCACAGGGCCAGGTTCATCATGTCCTCGTCGCTGGTGCCGGGGTGGGCGGCGATGAAGTACGGGATGAGGAACTGCTTCTTGCCCGCCTCGGCGCTGAACTGCTCGAACATCTGCTTGAAGCGGTCGTAGCTGCCGATGCCGGGCTTCATCATCTTGGTCAGCGGCCCCTGCTCGGTGTGCTCGGGCGCGATCTTGAGATAGCCGCCCACGTGGTGCTGTACCAGCTCCTTCACGTACTCGGGGCTTTGCACGGCCAGGTCGTAGCGCAGGCCGGAGCCGATGAGGATTTTCTTGATGCCTTTGAGCGCCCGCGCGCGGCGGTAGATCTTGACCAGCGGGCCGTGGTTGGTCGTCAGGTTCTGGCAGATGCCGGGATAGACGCAGCTGGGCTTGCGGCAGGCGGCCTCGATCTCTGGCGTGCGGCAGCCCAGGCGGTACATGTTGGCCGTGGGGCCGCCCAGGTCGCTGATGGTGCCGGTGAAGCCCGCCACCTTGTCGCGGATGTCCTCGATCTCCTGGATGATGGAATCCTCGGAGCGGCTCTGGATGATGCGGCCCTCGTGCTCGGTGATGGAGCAGAAGGTACAGCCGCCGAAGCAGCCGCGCATGATGTTCACGCTGAAACGGATCATCTCCCACGCGGGGATCTTGGTGGCGCCGTCGTGGCTGCCGTTCTCGTCGGCGTAGCTCGGGTGCGGGCCGCGCGCATACGGCAGGTCGAACACGTGGTCCATCTCGGCCGTGGTGAGGGGGATGGGCGGCGGGTTGATCCACACGTCGCGCGCCGTGGCGCCCTCGCCGTGCGCCTGCACCAGGGCGCGGGCGTTGCCGGGGTTGGTCTCCAGGTGCAGCACGCGGTTGGCGTGGGCGTAGAGCACGGGGTCGGCCTTGACCTGTTCGTAGCTGGGCAGGCGGATGACGCTCCTGTCGCGCGGCGGCACCTTGAGTTTGGTGCGCAGCGCGGGGTTGGGCACGAACTGGATGGTTTGAGGGTCTTTTTGGCCTCCAGCGCTTGTCTGGCAAGCGCCAGCAGCTACTGAATTGGTAGCGCCGCCGTCTTCCTTGCTGCAGGTGGCGCCTTGCGACGCGGCCTGCTCGCTGGTGGTCATGTAGGGGTTGACGTGTGCTTCCACGCGGCCCGGCTCATCGACCGTGGTGGAGTCGATCTCGAACCAGCCCTTGCCGCTTTCGTCGTCGGGCCTGCGCACGAAGGCGGTGCCGCGCACGTCGGTGATGCGCTCCACCGGCTCGCGGGCGGCCAGGCGGTGGGCCACTTCGACCAGGGCGCGCTCGGCGTTGCCGTACAGCAGCAGGTCGCATTTGGCGTCCACCACGATGCTGCGGCGCACCTTGTCGCTCCAGTAGTCGTAGTGGGCGATGCGGCGCAGGCTGCCTTCGATGCCGCCGAGGATGATGGGCACGTCCTTGTACGCCTCGCGGCAGCGCTGGCTGTAGACGATGGCGGCGCGGTCGGGCCGCTTGCCGCCCACGTCGCCGGGGGTGTAGGCGTCGTCGCTGCGGATCTTGCGGTCGGCCGTGTAGCGGTTGATCATCGAATCCATGTTGCCCGCCGTCACGCCCCAGAACAGGTTGGGGCGGCCCAGCGCCTTGAAGGGCTCGGCGCTGTGCCAGTCGGGCTGGGCAATGATGCCCACGCGAAAGCCCTGCGCCTCCAGCGTGCGGCCGATGACGGCCATGCCGAAGCTGGGGTGGTCCACGTAGGCGTCGCCCGTCACCAGGATCACGTCGCAGCTGTCCCAGCCCAACTGCTCCATCTCGGCGCGGCTCATGGGCAAAAACGGGGCCGGGCCGAAGCGCTTGGCCCAGTACGGGCGGTAGCTGGTCAGCGGCTTGGCGGCGCGCGCGAAAAAGGAAACGTCAACGGGGGCGTTCATGCAAGGGAGTGCGGCCTGCCCATGCTGTCATGCATGGGGCATCGTGGGAGCCGGTGTGGTGGGGGAAGGCACGATTTTACGCGGCGGGCCTCTCCAGGCATATACTTGCTTTTGTCAATTGATTACATGATAAAGGCAAATACCATGAACACCGCCACCGTGCCCGCCAGCGCCGTCAAGGCCGTGCGCCGCTTCAACCGCTTCTTCACCCGCCGCGTGGGCGTGCTGGACCCGTACCTGGGCAGCGACCTGTCGCTGACCGACGTGCGCGTGCTGTACGAACTGGCGCACCGCGACAACCTGGTGGCCAGCGAGCTGGCGCGCGAGCTGGGCCTGGACGGCGGCTACCTGAGCCGCATCCTGCGCCGGTTCGAGACGGCCGGGTGGATCACCCGCAGCGCCAACGCCAAGGACGCGCGGCAGAGCGTGCTCGCCCTCACCCCGGCCGGGCGCGACGCCTTCGAGCCGCTGCAGCAGCGGTCCCGCGAAGAAGCCGCCGCCCTGCTGGCCCCCCTGCCCCCGGAGCAGCAGCAGGCCCTGGTGGACGCGATGGAACGCATCCAGTCCGTGCTGGACCCCGCCCCCGCCGCCGCCCCGCGCATGGCCGTGCTGCGCGACCCGGTGCCGGGCGACATCGGCTGGGTGGTGCAGCAGCACGGCGAGATCTACTGGCGCGAGTACGGCTGGGACAGCCGCTTCGAGGCGCTGGTGGCCGACATCGCCGCGCAGTTCCTGCGCAAGTTCCAGCCCGCGTGGGAGCGCTGCTGGATCGCCGAGCTGGACGGCGAGCGCGTGGGCGCGGTCTTCGTGGTGCGCAAGACCGCCGCCACGGCGCAACTGCGCATGCTCATCCTGTCCCCCAAGGCGCGCGGCCTGGGCCTGGGCGCGCGGCTGGCCGACGAATGCATCGCCTTCGCACGCGCCAAGGGCTACAAGAAGATGGTGCTGTGGACCAACAGTTGCCTGACGGCCGCCCGCGCCATCTATGCGCGGCGCGGGTTCCAGTTGGTCAAGAGCGAGCCCTACGAGGATTTCGGGCAGCCACTGGTGGGCGAGACCTGGGAGCTGAAGCTGTAAGAGCGCCAGCGCCTTGGGCCGGGGCGTGCCATCATCCGGCCATGACACCCCGCGCCGCCCCCACGATCCGCCCCGTCACCGCCAGCGACGACCTGGAACGCCTGACCGCCCTCATCCACGCGGCCTACGCGCGCCACGCCGCGCTGGGGCTGCGCTACTGGGGCACCCACCAGTCGGTGGACGATACGGCCAAGCGCTTCGCCTCGGGCACGGGCCTGGTGATGGTGGAGCCGCAGAGCGGCGACTACGTGGGCACCCTGACGCTGCGCCCGCCCCAGCCCGAATCCACCGTGGCGCTGTACCGAGAGCCCCGCGTCTGGTCGATATGCCAGTTCTGCATCGCGCCCCAGGAACAAGGCCGGGGCCTGGGCAGGCGGCTGCACGACTACGCCACGCAGTACGCGCGCGGCCAGGGCGCCGGCGTGCTGGCGCTGGACACCGCCCAGCCCGCCACGGCGCTGATCGCCATGTACGAATCCTGGGGCTATGCCGTGGTGGGCGAATGCGACTGGCGGCCCCTGACCAACTACACCAGCGTGCTCATGTCGCGGCAGATGGCGGACTGACATGCCCCACACCCTGGCCGCGCCCGCGCACAGCGAAGTCATCATCAAGAAAAGCCGCTTCATCGGCTGCGTGCAGCCCATGGCCGACCGCGCCAGCGCCCAGGCCACGGTCGATGCGCTGTGGAAGCAACACCCCGGCGCCGCCCACGTCTGCTGGGCGCTGCTGGCGGGCGGCCAGTCCGCCGCCGTGGACGACGGCGAGCCCGGCGGCACCGCGGGCCGCCCCATGCTCGACGTACTGCGCCACCAGGACCTGGAAGGCGTGCTCGCCACCGTGGTGCGCTACTACGGCGGCGTCAAGCTGGGCGCGGGCGGCCTGGTGCGCGCCTACACCGACACCGTGGCCCAGGCCCTGCTGACGGCGCCCAAGGTGCCGCTGCAGCGCATGGCCGCGCTGCAATGCCACGTGCCCTACGCCCTGGAGGGCCTGCTGCGCCGCGAGATCGACGCCGCCGGGGCCGAACTGGGCGCGGTGCGCCACGGCACCCTGGTCACCCTGCCCTTGCGGCTGCCCGAATCGCAGGCCGCCGCCTTCATGCAGCGCATCAACGACATCGGCCAGGGCCGCGTGGGCTGGGGCGATATGTAACCGTGCTCAAGCCGCCACCGCGAGCAGCCGATAACAAGCCAAAGCCCCCCGCAATCGCCATGGACATCGCCCTCACCCACAGCATCGTCACCACCGCCACGGCGCTGGCCAGCGCCAAGGCATCCGACGCAGTCAACATCACCATGCTGAAAAAGGCCATGGACATGCAGGAAACCACCGCTGCCATCCTGCTCGGCGCCCTGCCGCAGCAGCCCGCGCTGGCGACCTCGGGCACGCTGGGCACGCAGGTCAATGCGTTCGCCTGAGTTTTTCTGGCACTCCAAGCCCCTCACAAGCCGCCTTCCCGGGCGGCTTTTTTTCGCCCTGAATGGTTTTTTTGGCGCACGCAGCACACAATTGCGTGTCGCACAGGGTTGTGTGTTTTCTTGGGAAGGCCGCTTATGACACAAACCGTCAATTTCACCGGCGCAGTCGATCGTGATCTGTTGCGGCGCGCCAAGGTCATGGCCGCCAAGACGGATACCTCGGTCAACGCGCTGTTCAACGCCGAACTGCGTTACCTGGTGGAAACCTTTGAAGCCGCCGAGGCCAGCGGCAACCACAACTTCCGCGTGCTGGTCGATTTCTCCCTGGGCCGGTTGGATGGCACGGCGGCCCTGGATGCCCTGGGTCTGGACGGTGAGGAAGACCTGTTCCTGCTGATGAGCCAGGCCCACCTGCCCATGCCCCGCCTGCCGCACGCCCAGACCCGCGACATGGCCGCGCAGCTGCATGAACTCCCCAGTGCCTGAGCCAAGCCCTGCCGACGTCAGCCTGCTGCCCGACGCCGGGCCTCTGATTACGCTGGCCTATGCGCGCGCTCTCGACCTGCTGTTCAAACCCGGCTGGCAGGTCATGCTGGTGGACATGGTCCTGCACGAAGTCACCCGCAGCCAAACCCCCACCAGCCAGGCCATTGCCGCCTGGGCTGCGGAACACGCGCTGCCGGTGCTGCCCACGCGCACCTTCGCGCACTACCGACAGGCATCCAAGGCAGGCGCATCGCCGCGCCGCAGTCATTTGGGCGAGCTTGCCATTCAGGAAACCTTGAACGACTTCGCCCTGGCCGCCATGCCCCGCACGGGCGTTTTCCTGTTCGAGGACCACAAAATCGCCAGGGGCAGCTTTCTCGTGCCGCCGTGTTGCCGCAAGGTCAGCACCCGCGCCTTTCTGGTTTACCTTGAACAAAAGGGCCTGCTGGATTCGGCAGCAGATGTCGAGCGGCGCGCCATTCAGGCCGGGCGGGCATTCTCGCGCCTGCGGTTCCCGCCCGAGTGATGATGATGCGCAGCGCCATGGACTCCTGTTTTAATAGCCACCTGTGCTTGATAAATAAGGGCTAGAGGCCAATTTGACCTATATTTCTTCGCCATGCCTGATCCCGTCGCCAACCGCCCCCGCAGCCCGTCCGACCTGTTCTGGTCCTTCACCTGGCTGGCCCTGCAGGGCTTTGGCGGCGTGCTGGCCGTGGTGCAGCGCGAGCTGGTGGAGAAAAAGCGCTGGATGACCAACGAGGAGTTCATGGAAGACTGGGCCGTGGCGCAGATCATGCCCGGCCCCAACGTGGTCAACCTCAGCATCATGATCGGCGACCGCCACTTCGGCCTGCGCGGAGCCTTGGCGGCGCTGGCGGGCATGCTCACGTTCCCGATGCTGCTGGTGCTGGGCCTGGCCCTGCTGTACGCCGGGTTCGCCAGCCACCCGGCGGTGGCGGGCGCGCTGCGCGGCATGGGGGCGGTGGCGGCGGGGCTGATCGCGGGCGTGGGCATCAAGCTGTTCGCGTCGATCCGCCAGCACCCGCTGGGCCGCCCGCTGTGCGCACTGCTGGCGGCGCTGACGGCCATCGCCATGGCGGGGCTGCGGCTGCCGCTGTTCTGGGTGCTGCCGGTGCTGGGCGGCGCGGCCTGCGTGCTGACGTGGCGAAAGCTGGCGCCATGACCGCCATCGACTGGCTCAACCTGTTCCTGTTTTACCTGTCGCTGTCGCTGCTGGCGGTGGGCGGCGCCATCGCCACCGCGCCGGAGATGCACCGCTTTCTGGTCGAGCGCCAGGGCTGGCTGACCGACCCGCAGTTCAACGCCTCCATCGCCATCGCCCAGGCCGCGCCCGGGCCCAACGTGCTGTTCATCGCCCTGCTGGGCTGGAACGTGGGCGTCAACGCGGGCGGCCCGGGCGCGGCGGGCTGGCTGCTGGGCGCCCTGGGCTTGGCGCTGTGCATGCTGGGCGTGATGCTGCCCAGCAGCCTGCTGACCTGGCTGGCCACGCGCTGGGGCCACCGCAACCGCGAGCGGCGCGGCGTGCGCGCCTTCAAGCAGGGCATGGCGCCGGTCGTCATCGGCCTGCTACTGGCGACGGCCTGGGTGCTGGCGCGCGCGCATGGCGTGCTGGCCACCGACTGGCCGCTGTGGCTGCTGACCGCCGCCGCCACGCTGCTGGTGTGGCGCACGCGCCTGCACCTGTTGTGGATGCTGGGCGCGGGGGCGGCATTGGGGGCGCTGGGCTGGGTTTAGACTCTGCTTCCATAGGATTTTCGGAGCCTGCCATGTCACGTCCCGCCCTCAAAGACCGCTTCGACGCCGAAGCCTACCTGGCCTGGGAGGCCGAGCAAACCGAGAAGCACGAATACGCCAACGGCGAGGTGTTTGCCATGTCGGGGGCGCTTGAGAACCATGTGACGGTAGCCCTGAACGTGGCCATCGCCCTGCGCAGCCACTTGCGCGGCGGCCCGTGCAGCGTGTTCATCTCGGACATGAAGCTGCATGTGCAGGCCGACGATGCCTTTTACTACCCGGATGTGTTCGTCACCTGCGCCGAATCCGACCGCGCCGAAAGCCGCCACAAAAGCACCCCCAGCCTGGTCGTCGAAGTGCTCTCCTCCTCCACCGCCGCCTACGACCGGGGCGCCAAGTTCGCCTCGTACCGCAAGCTGCCCTCGCTGCGCGAGTACGTGCTGATCGACCCGGAGCGCCTGAGCGTGGACCTTTTCCGCCGTGGCGACGACGGCCACTGGGTGCTGCACCCTTTCGTGGCAGGCGAGCGCGTGGAGTTCTCCAGCGTGGGGCTGGCGCTGCCCATCGAAGACCTGTATGAGGACGTGCGCTTCGACCCCGAAGCGGCCAGCACCCATCCTTGAAAATTCAAACCAGATCGGCCTTAGGGAGCCTCTGCACGAATCGAGCGGTAAGTGTGCGCTGCGGATCGGGATGGGCTGCTAGGCGCAAAGCGCAGCAATAGCCGTAGCTATTGCGAGCATTTGCAACGACGCAGACCGCCCGAGTCCGCAGATGCACGCGGCGCGACGATTCGTGCAGAG
>NZ_JASGDA010000129.1:0-14251 GCF_047607405.1 Acidovorax sp.
AAAGCGCTGTTCCGCGGCCTCGCCCATGCCCTGCTCGAAGAAGGCCACGCCACCGCCACCGGCCTGCTTGGCGCGGTGCAGCGCCGTGCCCGCGCGGCGCAGCGCGTCGTGCGGGCCGTCGCCCGGGCCCTGCGGGTACAGGGTGATGCCGATGCTCGCGCCCAGTTGCACGTCGCCCCCGTCGCCGCCCAGGTGCAGCGGGTGGCGCAGCAGCGACTGCAGCTTGCCCGCGAAGGTGAACGCCTGGCGCCCGGCCTGCGCGGCGTCGGCGCCCACGCTGTCGAGCACCACGGCGAACTCGTCGCCCGCCACGCGCACCAGCAGGCCCTGCGGCGGCAGGATGCCCGTCAGGCGCAGGGCCACGGCGCACAGCAGGCGGTCGCCCATTTCGCTGCCGCGCGCGTCGTTGAAGGTGGTGAAGCGGTCCAGGTCCAGCACCAGCAGCGCGTGCTGCGCGGCGCCCGGGCGGCCCTGCAGCGCAGCCAGGCTGCTCCATCAGCGTGAAGCGGTTGGGCAGGCCGGTGAGGTTGTCGAAGTGCGCCAGGCGGTGGATTTCTTCAGCGGCGCGCCTGCGCTCGGTGATGTCCTGCTTCAACTCCACGTAGTGGCTCACGCTGCCGCCGGGCTGGCGGATGGGCGCCACCACCACCGATTCGATGAGCGCCTGCCCGTCCTTGCGGTAGTTGACCTGCTCGCCCGCCCAGGTGTCGCCGCGCGCCAGGGCCGCGCGCAGGCCCTCGCGCTGCGCGGGCGCGAGGCCGTTGCTCGAATAGCTGGCCGAGGGGCGGCCCAGCACCTCGTCGCGCGCGAAGCCGGTGCGGCGCACGAAAGCCTCGTTCACGTATTCGATCTCTTCCTGCAGGTTGGTGATGACGATGCTCTCGGGGCTTTGCTCCACGGCGCGCAGCAGCTTGCGCAGTTCGGCATCGCTGGCGGCCAGGCGGGCAGCGGTCTGCTGTGCCTCTTGCACGCGCCGCGTGTAGCTGCGGCGCGCCAGCAGCGTGGCGGCTGCCGTCAGCGCCAGCACGCTGCTGAGGTACACCACGGAAGTCACCAGGCTGCCCTGCGGCATGAAATGGTGCAGGCCCTGCGTGCCCGCCCAGGCGAAGCCCACGAACAGCAGGGCCGTGAGCGCCGCCAGCACGAACGTGGCGCGCTCGCCCAGCAGCCAGCCCGACAGCACGATGAGCACCGGGTAGTTCAGCAGGTTGGGGCTGTACATGCCGCCGTTGCGCGCCGCCACCAGCGACACCGTCACCCACACACCCCACACCAGCAGGTAGGCCGCCAGCCGCCAGCGCCCGTGGCGCGTCAGCCCGAGCGCCAAGGCGCCCACCAGCCCGGTCACGACGTTCAGCGCCACGCGCTCGGGCCGCACGGACTGGTCCCACAGCTGCAGGATGGCAATGCCCAGGCCGACCAGCAGCACGGCCCAGCCTGCGGCGCGCACCAGATACCGGGTGGAAGCGTCGTCGTTTTCAGGGGACAAGGGGGCTGCGGCCATAGGAAGGCATCCTACCGCGTGCCCCGAGGCAACTTGGTCAATTAATGTCCTTCAGCGGCGCCATCGCGCACGCCCGAGCCCTTGCCCCGCGCCTTGGCGCGCGCGTCCTTGCGGGCCTGGCGCTTCGCGTCCTCGGCCTGCCCCGCCGCCAGCCATGCGGTGAATTCGGCAGGCGTCTCCAGCGTGATGCGGCCCAGGATGGCGCTGCGGAAGTCGGTCAGCACGATCTCGGCGGCCTTCTGCACGTTCACCCGACCGCCGGCCATCACCGCGCCGCGCTTTCTACCGATGGCTTCGAGCAGCGCATCGTCGGGCATGGCGGCGATGGCATCCGGCGGCAGCGCGAGCTTGTATCGCGCCTCCAGCAGCGGCGCGTAGTGCGCCTGCAGGCGGCGCAGCAGCTCCAGCGCCACCAGTTCCTCGTCGTAGGCGTTCTTGCCCACAGCGCCGCTGGCGGCCAGGTGGTAGCCGCTCTCGGGCACGACGATGCGCGGCCACAGCATGCCGGGCGTGTCCCACAAATAGAAGTCGTCGGCCAGCGTGATGCGCTGCTCGATCTTGGTAATGCCCGCCTCGTCCCCCGTCTTGGCCTGGCGCTTGTTGCTGAGGGTGTTGATCAGCGTGGACTTGCCCACGTTGGGCACCCCGCAGATCAGCACCCGCATGGGCTTGGCCATGCCGCCGCGCTGCGGGGCGAGCAGGTGGCAGGCGTCGATGAGCTTGCGCGCCGGGGCGGGGTCGCTGGCGTCGAGCGGCACGGCGCGCGTGTCGCTCTGGGCGTTGTACCAGTCCACCCACAGCGGCGTGCGGGCGGGGTCGGCCACGTCCTGCTTGTTGAGCACCTTGAGCGTGGGCCTGTGGCCCGTCAGCTCGGCCAGCAGCGGGTTGCTGCTGGAGCCGGGCAGGCGCGCGTCCAGCACCTCGATCACCACGTCGATGTCCTTGATGCGCTCGGCAATCGCCTTCTTGGTCAGGTGCATGTGACCGGGGAACCACTGGATGGCCATGCGGGGGGCTTTCGCTATCTGTTTGTTCAAAGGGTGGCAAGGATACCTACCCGTTCATCCACCGTGCGTGCTGCCCCGCGCTTCCAGCTCGCGCCGCGTCTTCTCCACTTCGGCGGTCAGCAGTTTTTCATCGGGCAAGGCCATCTTGTATTCGGCGGCCAGCACCTTGTTGGGCAGCCCTTCCAGCGCGTAGCGCGCCTCGGCCGCGCCTTTCTCGGCGCACAGGATCAAGCCCACGGGTGGGTTTTCGCCCGGCTTCATCCAGTGCTCGCGGGCATAGTTCAGGTACATGTGCATTTGCCCCGCGTCGGCGTGGTTGAACTTGCCGACCTTCAGGTCGATGACCAGCAGGCATTTCAGGCGGCGGTGGAAAAACAGCAGGTCGATGCGAAACCAGGCGTCGTCCAGCCGCAGGCGGCGCTGGCGGCCCACGAAGGCAAAGTCGTCGCCAAGTTCCAGCAGGAAGTCAGCCAGGTGGTGAATGAGCGCGTCTTCCAGGTCGGACTCGGAGTACTCGTCCTTGAGGCCCAGGAACTCCAGCACGAAAGGGTCTTTGAGGGCCTGCTCGGGCGTGATGGCATCGGTGGGGTCGGCGATCTCGCCCTTCCCCAACATCGCGGCCTTGTTGCGCGACAGGGCCATGCGTTCGTAGAGCTGGCTGCCGACCTGCCGGTCAAGCTGGCGCACGCTCCAGCCACCGCGCAGGGCCTCGGTTTCGTAGAAGGCGCGGGCGTGTTCGCTTTTGACAGAGAGCAGGCGGACGTAAGCCGACCAAGGGAGCGGAAACGCTTTGGCAAGGGTGGCTAGATCGGGAGAATTCCGAAGCGGCGATTCGGAAATTGCCGTCGCGGAAGTTTTGGCAGACGGTGTCTGCGGAATGGGCGCCGAGGATTTCGCAGACACCGTCTGCGAAATCGCCGATGCGGGCCACGCCAGGTAGAAAAGCCGCATCTGCTCCAGATTGCGTTCCGAGAATCCTCGACCAAAGCGGGCTGTCAAATCCACCGCCAAGCGTGCAAGCAGCGCCGTACCATACTCGGCCCGCCCCTTCCCGCCCTGCTCAAACTCCACGATGCGCCGCCCGATCTCCCAATAGCTGGCTGTCATCAGCGCATTGATGCTGCGCGCCGTCGTACGGCGGGCGGCTTGGAGCAAGGCAACGATGTCGCCATGGATGCCACCGTATGCCGCGTCCAGCGGCGCAGCCTTGGCGGGCCTCTTCGCTGGTGCGGTCCTGGCGGGAACGCGCTTCGTCATGCCTGCACCTCGTGGAACGGTTCAAAGGGTGGAAAGGATAATCGCCCCCATGCCCGCCTCTGCCACCCCTCAGCCGCCGCCCGCCGTGGACGGCGCATCGGCGCGGACGATGTTCGCGGCCTTGCTGGCCCAAGCCCAGGCCCACGGCGTGGCGCTGCGCAGCCCGCCGCCCGAGCCCACCACCTGCTGCGGGCGCGGCTGCAACGGCTGCGTGTGGGAGGGATTCCTGGGTGCCGCCGAGTACTGGCGGCAAGAGGCGCTGCTGCGGCTGCAGGGTTGATTCTTCAAGCCAAATCGGCCTCTGGCGCTTGCTGGACAAGCACCAGCAGCTATCAAATCAGGATCCCAACGACTCCACTGCCATGTAGCGCTCGCGCCATTGCTCGAACGGCAGCGTGTCCGCCGCTTCGATGGCTTTCTGTGCAGCGATGGATTCTTCGGCCAGCGCGGTGAAGCGGGCCTGCTGCGCATCGGTCCACGGCAGGGCCAGCAGCGCGTCTTGCGCCTGCACGGAGCGCTGGCGGGCGAAGTCCTCGAAGCGGCCCTGGTGCGCGCCGGTGATGCTGTCGAGCACACGGGCCGAGGGCGTGCGCTCGGGCGCAGCCATCAGGGCGCGGGCGTCGCGCAGGGCGGCGCTGTAGTCCTGCGTGCCGTGGGTGGCGTCCAGCGCGGCAGCCAGGGGTTCGCAGGCGGCCAGCACTTCGTCGCCCCATTCGGTCAGGGGCACGGCCTGGCCGTTGCGTTGCAGCAGCAGGCCGGGTTCACGGCCACGCTCTGCCGTCAGGTGCTGGTTGCGCTTCAGCTCGGCGATTTCTGCAGGCGTGTCGGGCGGGCTGTCCTCCAGCAGGCAGTGCAGCAAAAATACGTCCAGCAGCCGCATGGTGGGCGCGGTGATGCCGACGGGCACGAAGGGGTCCAGGTCCATCAGGCGCACCTCGACGTATTCGACCCCGCGCTCGCGCAGCGCGTGCAGCGGACGTTCGCCGGTGTACACGGTGCGCTTGGGGCGTATGAGGCCGTAGAACTCGTTCTCGATCTGCAACAGGCTGGTGCCCAGCTGGTTGTAGTCGCCGCCGGGGTTGCGTATGCCCAGGGCCTCGTAGGCCGGGTAGGGCTGGGTCAGCGCCTCGTGCAATGAATCGGCATAGCCTTGCAGGCCGTTGTAGCTGACGGCCAGCAGGGCCTGCGCGTCGCTCTGGTAGCCCAGGCGACCCATGCGCAGCGAGGTGGCGTGGGGCAGGTACAGCGCGTGGGGGCTGAGTGTTTGCAGCGCATGCTCGCGCCCCTGCACGAAGCACGGGCACAGCGCGGGCGAGGCGCCGAACAGGTACAGCAGCACGAAGGCGTGGCGGCGAAAGTTGCGGATGAGGGCGAAGTACTGCTCGCTCGTCACGCCCGGCAGCGACCAGTTGTAGTGGATGCCCGAGATGGTCTGCATGCGCCGCCCGTAGCGGTGGCCCAGGCCCATGCGATAGACGCTCTTGGCACGACCGATGTTGGAGCCGCCGTAGCGCGCGATGGGAATGGTCTCGTCCGTGGGCAGGCCGCAGGGCATGCTGGACGCCCACAGCAGTTCGCCGCCCTGCTCCTTCAGGGTGCGATGCACGAACTGGTGGACCTCGGTCAGCTCATGCAGGCAGTCTTGCACGCCCTGGTGTACGCCGGTGATCAGCTCCAGTTGCGATTCGCTGTAGTCGGTAGTGATGAGCGGGTGCGTGAGGGCCGAGCCCAGCGCCGCCGGGTGCGGCGTGAGGGCCAGGCCCCCGCCGGGCAGCACGCGCAGCCCTTCTTTCTCGATGCCGCGGCGGATGCCGCCCAGGGCGCCGGGTGCGATGGCAGCCAGTCTGTCTTTGAGTGTTGTGCTCATCGTTCTCAGTCCTTCGATTGGGGGCGGAACTTAGCACGGCAAGCCGGGAGACTGCTTGGACCGCAGTCAAAGAACCTGCGGCGCGCAGTATTCGTTCTGGTCAGAAGAATTCCGCCTGCATCGCGGGCACCCTCTTCGCTTTGGGTGCTGCCGACACATCTTCTGGAGACAACGCCATGCGGTCTCCTTGGAAGTTCGGGTAAAGCCGCGATAGCCGCTCAATACTGGCGTTCAGTTTTTGGAAGTAATGCGCGTCAAGCTCTACGCCAACGCTGTCATAGCCAATCGCCTCGCATGCGGCGATGGTTGATCCGCTACCAGCAAAAGGCTCCAGCACCACCCCCTCACCAACAGGCAAGAGGGCTCGCGCCAGAATGCGTAACAGGTGCTGGGGCTTGAGCGTGGGGTGCTCCCCGATGTCTTCTTCCAGACAAGGCGTTTTGCCAGACTGAATGATGTCGGGGAAGGGACATTCTGCCGTGAGACGACGCAATGCCCCTGTTTTCCACTTGCGCAAATTGGCCGCAACGGTGCGCTCCGCAATGGGCTTGCGAAACAGCATCCAGGGCTCGTAGTTTCCACGGGGCGTCACACAAACATCCGGGAATTCTTCTTCGGCCAGTTTAGGACGATCTCCTCCCCGGAAGCCTCGATAAAGGCGCATGACAGCACCTCGCACTTCAAAGCCAGCCTGCGCCATCCCATCCTGAACGAGGTATTGGAGCATGGGCGTTCCGGCCACCAGGGCATGTGCCCCAGGCACGAGCACAGGCATCAACGCCTCGCCAAAGCTGCGGAAATATGCCCGGACGTGCTCGCGCTCGGCAGGTGTAAGGGTTGTGAATCGAGGCAGCGGGGCGCGTTCACTGCCGCCGATTTTTGGAGGGATGCGCCACACCCCCCCCTTGCCGCTTCTCAGCTTGCCCAGCTCTTCGGGCGTGAATTCCACAATGCCAAACGGTGGGTCGGTGAGCACGCCATGGAATGAATGGGGTGCCTGCGACCTCAACCACTCAAACGAGTCAGCGTTGTGAAGTGTGTACATCTTGCTCGATTTTCAACTATAGGCGAAAGACTGTCAAACATGCAAAAGCTACATTTTTCGCATGACAGCACAAGCAATTATCGGGAGTTGTATCCGCCTCTTCCGGGAGAAGGCCGGACTCACGCAAGACGGATTGGCCCAAAAGGCAGGCATTTCCTACCAGTACCTCTCAGGATTGGAAAATGGGCAAGAGAACTTCTCCATTCAAGTGCTGGAGCGCATAGCGAGCGCGCTCCAGATACCGCTTCGCGTTCTGGTGGGCGCAGCCTACGACAACGCTGATGGAGCAAAACCGCCCCTGGTAGCGCCCCAATACTTCCGCCCTGAGGTGCCGCTACCGGACGGCCTCACATACTCTGATTTGGCCCGCACGCTGAACCACACGCTGGCGGTTATCCATCGCATCAATCGCAACCTGTTCGTCGAGAGCGGCGTCACGCTGCAAAGCCTTATCCAGGGCAATAACTTTTCAGGGTTGGTGTGCAACTTGCTCAGTGACAGCTTCGACAAATGCAGCCCCTACCGACACAATCACCACCAGCGCTATCCCGATCTGGTCAACGCGCAAGCCCATCATGGACAGGGCGAGGGGCTTGAAATCAAGGCCACCGTCAACATCGGCAAAGGCGGGGAAAGCCATAACGGCCACTCTGGCTGGCACTTGGTGGCCTGCTACAACTTCATCGAAGGTGGAAACATCCAATTCGTGCATTTGATGTTTGCACAGCTCAACGACCACCAGCATGCAGAGCCCGACTGGAAGTACGTTGGCAGCACCGTCAATGCAGAAACCGGCAGCCGCCGAACCGAAACCTTCAACACCACCCCACAAGGAAATGCAAAGCTGCGCGATGGTTCTGCGTATCTCGACACTTCCGTGGTCAATTTCAGCCGATGGCGGCACGACAAGACGCGAAAAATCCCCAGCTATTCCATCTGGGCTACCCGCTGACGAAGTAGCCCATCCACTGGCTCGAGCTCAGTGCCTTGCGGCCTGGGCCTTTCCGATCTCGTTGGTGCCCTGCGCGGCGCCGCTTTGTGGTACTTGCTCGCCGGTGCGGTCGGTCACTTCGGCCAGGCGGGCCGCGAGCTGCTCGGGCACGCTGTCGCCCAGCCCCAGGTGGATGCCCTGCGTCAGCGTGATGTGCGCGGCCTCGAAGGTGCCCGCGCCCGCGCACAGGATGGTGCGCGTGGGCGCGCTTTCGTGCGCCAGCACCAGCATGGCGGGCACCACGGCCTCGGGGCGCAGGGCGTCGAGCATCTCTTTGGGGAACAGGTCTTCCGTCATGCGCGTGGCCGCCGTGGGCGCGAGGGCGTTGGCGTGGATGCCGTACTTGGCACCCTCGATGGCCAGCGTCTGCATCAGCCCCACCTGCGCGAGCTTGGCCGCGCCGTAGTTGGCCTGGCCGAAGTTGCCGTACAGGCCGGTGGACGAGGTGGTCATGACGATGCGACCGTACTTTTGCTCCACCATGTGCGGCCACACGGCCTTGCAGCAGTTGGCCGCGCCGATCAGGTGGACCTGCACGACGAGGTTGAAGTCGGCCATGTCCATCTTGGCGAAGGACTTGTCGCGCAGGATGCCCGCGTTGTTGACCAGGATGTCCACGCGGCCCCAGGCGTCCACCGCCTGCTGCACCATGGCCTGCACTGCGGCAAAGTCGGTGACGGATGCGCCGTTGGCCATGGCCTCGCCACCCGCCGCGCGGATTTCATAAACCACGGCCTGCGCGGCGCTCACCGAGCCGCCGCTGCCGTCCACCGCGCCGCCCAGGTCGTTGACCAGCACCTTGGCGCCGCGCCGGGCCAGCGCCAGTGCATGCTGGCGACCCAGGCCGCCGCCCGCGCCCGTCACGATGGCCACGCGGCCCTTGAATTCGATCTCCATGTCCTGTGCTCCTGTGTTGCGAAAAATCAAGCGCTGCGAATGTACGCCACGGCACCGGCGGCACCCGGTTGCGCAGGCGACTGGTTATCCCTGCGCGCACTGGACAATCATGTGGATAAGTTTTGACAAGCCCTGTATGACCGCGCCAAGTGCTTGATTCGCAAGGGGCTTTGCTGTGTTGCGTAAAATTTGGGCAACCCTTATGCTCATTATTTGATAGCTGCTTGCGCTTGCTGCATAAGCGCCAGAGGCCAAAAACACCATAAATCCATGACCGCCATTCCCTTCTTCATCGCCAGGGTCGAGCCCGACGGACTGCAGTGCGACGCCTGGCCCGAGCAGCCCCTGCTGGTTTCGATGGAGCAAGGCGGCATAGCCTGGCCCAGTTCCTGCCGCAACGGCACCTGCCGCACCTGCATCGGGCAATTGGTGCAAGGCCGCGTGCGCTACCGGATCGAATGGCCCGGCCTCGCGCCCGAGGAAAAGGAAGAAGGCTGCGTGCTGCCCTGCGTGGCCTACCCCGAGTCGGACGTGACCCTGCAAGGCAGCGCCATCTGACCCCCCGGACTAAAATCCCGCGTTTGCCCGTTGCAGCGCCAGCGAAAGCCTTTTTCATGAACACCCCCCTATCCCCCGTGCCCATCTCCCCGGTCGAAGACATCGTGGCCGAGATGCGCGCCGGGCGCATCGTCATCCTGGTGGATGAGGAAGACCGCGAGAACGAAGGCGACCTGGTGCTGGCCGCCGACCACGTGACGCCCGAGGCCATCAACTTCATGGCCCGCTTCGGGCGCGGGCTGATCTGCCTGACCCTGACCCGCGAGCGCTGCGAGCGCCTGCGCCTGCCGCCCATGGTGGCGAGCAACGGCACCAAGATGGGCACGGCCTTCACCGTCTCCATCGAGGCGGCCGAGGGCGTGACCACCGGCATCAGCGCCGCCGACCGCGCCCGCACCGTGCAGGCCGCCGTGGCGCCCAACGCCGTGGCCAGCGACCTGGTGCAGCCCGGCCACATCTTCCCGCTGCAGGCGGTAGAGGGCGGCGTGCTGATGCGCGCGGGCCATACCGAGGCCGGGTGCGACCTGGCGGCCATGGCCGGGTGCAGCCCCGCCGCCGTGATCTGCGAGATCATGAAGGACGACGGCACCATGGCCCGCCTGCCGGACTTGCAGCTTTTTGCCGCCGAGCACGGCATCAAGATCGGCACCATTGCCGACCTGATCGAGCACCGCAGCCGCACCGAGTCGCTGGTCGAAAAAGTGGGCATGCGCACGCTGAACACCGCGTTTGGCGAATTCACCGCGCACGCCTTCCGCGACAAGCCCAGCCAGGGCGTACACCTGGCGCTGGTCAAGGGCCAGTGGACGCCGGATGACGTGGTGCCCGTGCGCGTACACGAGCCGCTGTCGGTGCTGGACGCGCTGGAGACGGGCCGCGCCATGCACTCCTGGAGCCTGGACACCAGCCTGCAATACCTCGCCGCGCAGGGCAAGGGCGTGGCCGTGCTGCTCAACTGCGGCGAAAGCGCCGACCAGCTGCTGGCGCAGTTCGAAGGCACGGCCCGCGCCGCACAGGCGCCCGAGCGCGGCCGCATGGACCTGCGCACCTACGGCGTGGGCGCGCAGGTGCTGCGCGAATGCGGCGTACACAAGATGGCCCTGATGGGCCAGCCGCGCCGCATGCCCAGCATGGCGGGCTACGGCCTCGAAATCACCGGCTTCATCCCCAAGGAATAAATCACATCATGTTTGGCGCAGAAAAAGGAACGGCGGACAAGCTGGACGGCAAGAAGCTGCACATCGGCATCGTCCAGGCCCGCTTCAACGAGAGCATCACCAATTCGCTGGCAGCGGCCTGCCGGGCCGAACTGCTGGCGCTGGGCGTGCAAGAGAAGCACATCAAGCACGTGCTGGTGCCCGGCGCGCTGGAGGTGCCCGTGGCCCTGCAGGCGCTGGCCGAGGCCAGCGAGTACGACGCGCTGATCGCGCTGGGCTGCATCATCCGCGGCGAGACCTACCACTTCGAGCTGGTCGCCAACGAATCCGGCGCGGGCGTCACACGCGTGAGCCTGGACTACCAGGTGCCCATTGCCAACGCCATCATCACCACCGAGAACATGGAACAGGCCATTGCCCGCCAGACCGACAAGGGCGTGGATGCGGCCCGCGTGGCGGTGGAGATGGCGAACCTGCTGGACGCGCTGTCATGAGCACGAACGCCCCCCGCCCCCCGCAACGCGCACCGCGCAAGGCCGCCGCCAGGCAGGGCCGCAGCCGCGCGCGTGAATTCGCGCTGCAGGCGCTGTACCAGCACCTCGTGGGCGGCAACGACGCGGCGGCCATCGACGCCTTCACGCGCGACCTGACGGGCTTTCACAAGGCCGACGCGGCGCATTACGACGCGCTGCTGCACGGCTGCATAGCAAACGCCGCCGCGCTGGATGCGCTGATCACCCCGCTGCTCGACCGCAAGCTGGCCGAGATCTCGCCCATCGAGCGCGCCACGATGTGGATCGGCGTCTATGAGTTCCAGCACTGCCCGGACGTGCCCTGGCGCGTGGTGCTCAACGAGTGCATCGAACTCGCCAAGGAATTCGGCGGCACCGACGGCCACAAGTACGTGAACGCCGTGCTCAACAGCCTGGCGCCGCAGCTGCGCGCCGCCGAGGTCGCGGCAGACAAGGCATGAAGTTTTCGCGCCGCGCCGAACGCATCGAACCCTTTTACGTGATGGAAGTCGCCAAGGCCGCGCAGGCCCTGGCGCGCGAGGTGGCGCACACCAGCGAGCCGATGATCTTCCTGAACATCGGCGAGCCGGACTTCACCGCCCCGCCCCTGGTGCAGGAAGCCGCCGCCCGCGCCGTGCAGGGCGGCGCCACGCAGTACACCAACGCGCTGGGCCTGGAGCTGCTGCGCGAGCGCATCAGCGGCTGGTACGCGCAGCGCTTCGGCGTCGATGTGCCTGCACGCCGCATCGTGGTGACGGCGGGCGCGTCCGCCGCGCTGCAACTGGCCTGCCTGGCGCTGATCGAATCGGGCGACGAGATTCTGATGCCCGACCCGAGCTACCCCTGCAACCGCCACTTCGTGAGCGCGGCGGAAGGCCGGGCGGTGCTGATCCCGACCACGGCAGAGGAGCGCTTTCAACTCAGCGCCGACAAGGTGCGCGCCGCATGGGGGCCAAAGACGCGGGGCGTGCTGCTTGCGTCGCCGTCCAACCCCACAGGCACGTCCATCGCGCCCGGCGAGCTGCGCCGCATCCACGACGTGGTGCGCGCGCACGGTGGCGTGACGCTGATCGACGAGATCTACCTGGGCCTGTCCTACGACGATGCCTTCGGCCAGACGGCGCTGGCCATTGACGACCGCATCATCAGCATCAACAGCTTCAGCAAGTACTTCAACATGACCGGCTGGCGCCTGGGCTGGATGGTGGTACCCGAGGCCATGGTGCCTGTGGTCGAGCGCCTGGCGCAAAACCTGTTCATCTGCGCCAGCACTGTGTCGCAGCACGCAGCCCTGGCCTGCTTCGAGGCCGAGAGCATTGCCGAGTACGAGCGCCGCCGCACCGAATTCAAGGCCCGCCGCGACTTCTTCATCCCCGCGCTGCAGTCGCTGGGCCTCACCGTGCCCGTGATGCCCGACGGCGCCTTCTACGCCTGGGCCGACTGCACACAGGCTGCCGCGCGCCTGGGCGTACACGGCAGTTGGGACTTCGCCTTCGAGGCCATGCGCCGCGCCCACATCGCCGTGACGCCGGGGCGCGACTTCGGCACGGCCGAGCCCGAGCGCTTCATTCGCTTCTCCACCGCCAACTCCATGGCGCAGTTGCAAGAGTCCGTGGCGCGGCTGCATAGGCTGCTGGCGTGATGGTGCCGTTCCAGTTCCCCCTCCGCGTCTATTGGGAAGACACCGATGCGGGCGGCATCGTGTTCTACGCCAACTACCTCAAGTTCTTCGAGCGCGCCCGCACCGAGTGGCTGCGCTCGCTGGGCCTGGGCCAGCAGCGGCTGCGGGAGCAAACGGGCGGCATGTTCGTCGTGACCGACGCGCAGTTGCGCTACCTGGCCCCGGCGCGGCTGGACGATGAACTCATTGTTACCGCCGCACTCCAAGACCATGGCCGCGCATCGCTGACAATAGTGCAGCAGGCGCTCCTGAAAACAGAGCAATCGCCGCCGCTGCTGCTGACCGAGGGCAGCGTCCGCATCGGCTGGGTGGATGCCGCCACGATGCGCCCGGCGCGCATGCCCGCCCCCCTTTTGGAACGTATCACACCATCGCCATGAACACCGCTGCCAACATGTCCATCATCTCCCTGGTGCTGCACGCAAGCTGGGTGGTGCAGCTCGTCATGCTGCTGCTGCTCGGCGTGTCGGTGGCCAGCTGGGCGGCCATCTTTCGCAAGCTGTTCGCCCTGGCCCGCGTCAAGCGGCTGAACGACGAGTTCGAGCGCGAGTTCTGGTCGGGCACCAGCCTGAACGACCTGTACGCCAGCGCCGCCCAGAACGCCAGGAACGCGGGCCCCATGGAGCGCATCTTCGCCAGCGGCATGCGCGAATACCAGAAGCTGCGCGAGCGCCGCATCGCCGACCCCGGCACGCTGCTCGACGGCGCGCGGCGTGCGATGCGCGCGAGCTTCCAGCGCGAGATGGACGTGGTGGAGTCCAGCCTGTCGTTCCTCGGCTCCGTCGCCTCGGTCAGCCCCTACGTGGGCCTGTTCGGCACGGTGTGGGGCATCATGCACGCCTTCACGGGCTTTGCGGGCATGGAGCAGGTCACGCTCGCCACCGTGGCGCCGGGCATCGCCGAGGCGCTGGTGGCCACTGCCATCGGCCTGTTCGCCGCCATACCCGCCGTCGTGGCCTACAACCGCTTCGCGCGCGACATCGACCGCGTGGCAACGCACCAGGAGACCTTCATCGAGGAGTTCTCCAACATCCTGCAACGCAACCTGGCGGCGCACCCGGCGTCCGCCTCGGGGCACTGAGCCATGCCCGCGATGGCCTCGCGCAGCGGCAGCCGACGCCGCTCCATGAACGAGATCAACATGGTGCCCTTCATCGACGTGATGCTGGTGCTGCTCATCATCTTCATGGTGACGGCGCCCATGCTCACGCCCAGCAGCGTCAACGTGCCCTCGGTCGGCAAGGGCGCCAAGGTGCCCAAGACGCGCGCGGACGTGGTCATCGAGAAGGACGGCAGCATCCGCTTCAAGGCGGACGGCAACGAGCGCACCGTGCCGCTGCAGAGCCTGGGCGCCACCACCCGCAACTGGCTCAAGGACCAGCCCGAGGACACGCCCGTGCTCATCAGCGCGGACAAGAGCGTCTCCTACGACTCCGTGATGCAGGCCATGGCCGCGCTGCAGCGCGCGGGTGTGCCGCGCGTGGCCCTGGCCGTCAAGCAGGGCGGTTGAACCGAATTCGCGCCGCCCGCTCAGATACCCATGCAAGCGCAAGACGACCGCGACCAGTTCGCCCCCCCGCGCCCGCCCGCGCGCATGCGCGCCATCGCGCTGGCGGTGCTGGCGCATGCGGTGCTCATCGGCGCGCTGACCTGGGGCGTGAACTGGAAGAGCAGCGCCGACCAGCCCGCCGTAGAAGCCGAGCTGTGGGCCGCCGTGCCCCAGCAGGCCGCGCCCCGCGCCGTGGAGCCGCCGCCCCCCCCCCCTGCGCCTGAAC
>NZ_JASGDA010000130.1:0-14760 GCF_047607405.1 Acidovorax sp.
GTCGAACGCCGGGCGGCCTTCCGGCGCGGCGGCGGCATCGGCGGGCGCCTCGGGCGGCGGCGCCTGCAGCGCGGGAGCCTGCCCGGGCTGGCAGTGCAGGGTGAGGGCGCGCCACAGCGCCTGCTCGTCGATGGGCTTGGCCACCAGGGCGTTCATGCCTGCGGCCTCGCACTCGGCCACGTCCTCCTGGCTGGTATTGGCCGTCATGGCGATGACGGGCAGTTGCCCGAAGCGCGGGTTCTGCCGCAGCAGGCGCGTGGCGCTGCAGCCGTCCAGCCCGGGCATCATCATGTCCATCAGCACCACGTCGTAGGTGCCGTCGCTGGCCTGCTCCAGCAGCTCGATGGCGTGGCGGCCGTCGTGGGCCTGGTCCACCTGGATGCCCGCGTCCTGCAGCAGCTCGCTCGCCACCAGGCGGTTGAGCTCGTTGTCGTCCACCAGCAGGGCGCGCAGCCCCTGCAGCGCACCGGGCGACGGCGGGTCGGCGGCGTGGAGCAGCGCGGCGGGCAAAACGCCGGGCGCCGCCTCTTGCACCCGCACGCGGAACCAGAAGGTGCTGCCCTGCCCCGGCTGGCTGCGCACGCCCACGCCGCCACCCATCAGGTCCGCCAGGCTGCGCGAGATGGCCAGCCCCAGCCCCGTGCCGCCGAAGCGCCGCGTGATGGACGAGTCGGCCTGCTGGAAGGGCTGAAACAGCGCCTGCATTTGCTCCTCGGTCATGCCGATGCCTTCGTCCTGCACCTCGCCCACCAGGTAACGCTGCCCCGGGGCCTCGCGCTCCAGCCGCAGGCGCAGCACCACGGCGCCGTGGTCGCTGAACTTGATGGCGTTGTTGGCGTAGTTGAGCAGTATCTGGCTGATGCGCAGCGGGTCGCCCAGCAGCACGGGCATGGGGTCCTGGGCCTCCAGGCGCAGGGCCAGGCCCTTCTCGGCGGCCTTGTCCACGAGCATGCTGCGCACGTCGTCCAGCAGCTGCCGGGGCGCGAACGGTATGGACTCGGGCCGCAGGTGCCCGCCCTCGATCTTGGAGAAGTCGAGGATGTTGTTGATGACGCCCAGCAGGTGCTGGCTGGCGCGCAGGATTTTCTCCAGCCGCTCGCGCTGGTCGCTGGCGAGCGGGCGGCGCAGGCTCAGTTGCGTGAGGCCGATGACGGCGTTCAGGGGCGTGCGGATCTCGTGGCTCATGGTCGCCAGGAAGGCGGACTTGGCCCGCGCCACCTGCTCGGCCTGGTCCTTGGCGACTTCGAGGTAGTCGGCGCGCCGCATGTTGTCGCGGAACACCTCCAGCGCCCGCGCCATCTCGCCCACCTCGTCGCCGCGCCCGGTGAACGCGATGGCATGGGCGTAGTCGCGCTCCGTGAGCCAGCCCATGGCGCGCGTCAACTGGTTGATGGGGTGCGCGATCTGCGTCAGCGACAGCCACACCGCGAGGCCCAGCACCACCACCAGCACGATGCCCACGGCCAGCGCGGTGTTGCGCAGCGTCTCGCGCGTGGCGGCGCTGAGTTCCTGCGACGACTGCTGGAAGTGCGCGATGGTCTCGTCGCGCACCGCGTCCATGTTGTGGCGCAGGGCCTGGAGCGTGGGGTCGAAGCGCTGGTGGACGATGTCCAGCGCCCGGTCGCCGCGCCAGCGCGCCGCCGCATCGACGATGCTGGCGGCCAGCGAGAAGAGCTGCTCCTCCTGCCGCCCGATGTCCTGCAGCCGCGCGTGCGCCGCAGGCAGCAGCGGGCGGATGGCGTCGATCTTGCGGCGAAAGTCCTGCTGCTGCCGGTCGAGCTGCGCCTGCGCGGCGCGCATCCGGGCCTCCTCCTGCTCGGTCAGCACCGCAAAGACCAGGCGGCTGGCGTCGCTCAGGTCCAGCAGGGCCGCGCCGACCAGCACGGACGCCTGGGCGTCCTTGTCCAGCAGGGCGCGGTAGTCCCGGTCCACCGCCTGCAGGCGGGCCATCGAATACACCGTGATCGCCGCCGCCAGCGCCCCGAGCAGGGCCACCAGCAGCACGATCTTGCCCGTGAGTTTGAGCTTGCCGAAGAGTGTCATGGGGTCTTGTGGGTGTGCGCTGCGGCAATGGCCCGGCGCAGGCGGCGCGCGGCTTCAGCGTCGCTGGTGCGGCCCATCAGGTGGTCGCGCACCACGTCGTAGATGGCCTGCTTGACCGGCCCGGGGTTGGCGTTGCCCATGGCGATGGAGCCCATCAGCGTGCGGCGCATGTTGGCGCCGCGCATGTCGCTGATGGCGCGCTGCCCGCAGGGGCCAAAGCGCTCGCGCGGCACGTCCACGCGGGCGGGCGCGGCGCCGGTGGCAACGTTCAGCTCGGCCTGCAGGTCCACCTGCATGAGCGTGCGGGCGAAGGCCGCGCGCGTGCGGTCATCGCCCGGCCCGTCCTTGAACAGCATGTACTGGTCGCTGTTGAACAGGAACAGGCCCTGCGTGTCGGGAAAACGCAGGCACTCAAAGTCCTGGCCCGCGACGAGGCCGTGGGAGCGGAACTCGCCCAGCACCCAACTGCCCTGCACCTGCGCCAAGGCTTTGCCCTGGCGCACCAGCGTGGTGGCCTCGTCCCAGCTGCGGCGCGAAAAGCCCGCGTCCAGGTAGCCGCGCAGCACGGACATGCGCGCGAAGATCTTCTCGGGCAAGGGGCCGTCGAGCGCCGCCGGGTCCAGTTCGAGGAAGGCGCGGCGGTAGAACTCCGCCCCGCCCGCCCCGGCCGCGACGGATTCGAACAGCAGCGTGTGCTCCCACGCCTCGCGCCCCATGGCCAGGGGGATGACGCCCGCCTGCTTCGCCCTGTCCAGCATCGCCACCAGGTCGTCCCAGGTGTCGGGCGGCGCGATGTCCAGGCGCGCGAACTGCGCGTGGTTCACCCACAGCCAGTTGGTGGAATGCGCGTTGATCGGCGCGGCCACCCAGTGCCCCTGGTACTTGGACAGGTGCTGGATGCCGTAGGGCACGACCTCGTCCCATTCCTGCTCGCGCGCCACGTCGTCGAGGATGGAGAGCTTGCCCTGGCGCGCCCATTCGTGGATGTCGTAGCCGATCACCTGCGAGGCCATGGGCGGCTTGCCCTGCGCCACCCAGCGCTTGAGCACGTCGCCATAGCGGCTGGTGCCGCTGCCCGCGGCGATGCGCTGGCGCCAGCGCAGGCCCTGGGCCTGCATGTGCTTGCGGATCACGCCAAGGCTGGCGGCCTCGCCTTCGGACACCCACCAGCTCGATATCTCCACCGTGGGCGGCGTCGCTGCCGCATCGGCTGCTGGCGCAGCGGCGGCGCCGCTGGCGGCAGCGAGCCCCACGCACACACCGCAAAGCAAGGGCTTGATCGACCGCTTCATCACAGCAGCACGATGTCGTACTGGTCCTGCACCATGCCGCCCTCGGCCTGGAGCGAGATGGGCTTGCCGATGAAGTCCGACAGCCCCGCCAGGTGCTGGCTTTCCTCGTCCAGAAACAGCTCCACCACCTGCGGCGCGGCCACCACGCGGAACTCGCGGGGGTTGAACTGGCGGGCCTCGCGCAGTATCTCGCGCAGGATGTCGTAGCACACGCTGCGCGCCGTCTTCACCTGCCCCGAGCCCTGGCAGGCTTCGCACGGCTCGCAGAGCATGTGGGCCAGGGATTCGCGGGTGCGCTTGCGGGTCATCTCCACCAGGCCCAGTTGCGAGAAGCCGCCCGCCATGGTTTTCACGCGGTCGCGGGCGAGCTGCTTGCGGAACTCGCTCAGCACGGCGTGCTGGTGGTCCTCGCGCACCATGTCGATGAAATCGACAATGATGATCCCGCCCAGGTTGCGCAGGCGCAGCTGGCGGGCGATGGCCTGGGCGGCTTCGAGGTTGGTCTTGAAGATGGTGTCGTCGAAGTTGCGCGCGCCCACGTAGCCGCCGGTGTTCACGTCGATGGTGGTGAGGGCCTCGGTCTGGTCCACGATGAGGTAGCCGCCCGATTTCAAGTCCACCCGGCGGCCCAGGGCCTTGGCGACTTCCTCGTCGATGGAGTACAGGTCGAAGATGGGGCGCTCGCCCTTGTAGTGCTGCAGCTTGGCGGCTGCGGCGGGCATGAACTCCTGACCAAAGGCGCGCAGGCGCTGGAACTGCTCCAGCGAGTCGATGCGAATGGCCTGCGTGCCTTCGCCCACCAGGTCGCGCAGCACGCGCTGGAGCAAGTCCAGGTCCTGGTGCAGCAGCGACGTGGCGGGCAGGCGCAGCGAGGCTTCCTTGATGCGCGCCCAGGTCTTGCGCAGGTAGGCGATGTCCTCGGCCAGCTCGGCGTCCGTCGATTCCTCGGCGTTGGTGCGCAAGATGAAGCCGCCCCCGCCGCCGCTGGCCTTGTCGCCCACCAGGGCCTGCAGGCGGGCGCGCAGCGCGTCGCGCTCGGCGCCGGGGATTTTTTGCGACACGCCCACGTGGTCGTCCTGCGGCAGAAAGACGAGCAGTCGCCCGGCCACGCTGATCTGCGTGGACAGGCGCGCGCCCTTGGTGCCGATGGGGTCCTTGATGACCTGCACCATGAGCGACTGGCCCTCGAACACCTGCTTCTCGATGGGCACGGGCGGCTCGCCGTTCTTGCGGGCGAAGGCGGGCGGCTCGCCGTTGTCCTGGCGGTGCCACACGTCGGCCACGTGCAGGAAGGCGGCGCGCTCCAGGCCGATGTCGATGAAGGCCGACTGCATGCCGGGCAGCACGCGCGAGACCTTGCCCAGATAGACGTTGCCCACCAGGCCGCGCTCCAGCGTGCGCTCGATGTGCAGCTCCTGCACGGCGCCGTGCTCGACCACGGCCACGCGGGTTTCCTGGGGCGACCAGTTGATGAGGATGTCTTGTTGCATGTTTTTGTGATTTTTCAGACGGAGAACCCTGCCGCGCGCAGCAGTTGCGCGGTCTCGTACATCGGCAGGCCCATGATGCCTGAATAGCTGCCCGCCAGGTGCTGCACGTAGGCTGCCGCCCGGCCCTGGATGCCGTAGGCACCCGCCTTGCCCATGGGTTCGCCGGTGGCGACGTAGGCGGCTATCTGCGCGGCCGTCATGGTGGCGAAGGTGACGCGGGATGTGGACAGGGCCGTCAGGCGCTTGGCACCCACTTGCAGCGCGACGGCAGTCAGCACGCGGTGCTCGTGGCCCGCCAGTTCGGCCAGCATGCGGGCGGCGTGATCGGCGTCGTCTGGCTTGCCGTAGATCGTGCTGCCCAATGCCACGGTGGTGTCGGAGCACAGGATGGGCGCATCGGGCAGCCCGCGCGCTGCACGGCGCGCCACGGCGGCGTCGAGCTTGAGGGCGGTGACGCGCTCCACGTAGGCGGTGGGTGCCTCGCGCGGCAGCACGGCCTCGATGGCCTCTGCGTCTTCATCCGCGCCGGGCAGCAGCAGTTCGTGCGGCACGCCCAGTTGCTCCAGCAGTTGGCGGCGGCGCGGGCTTTGGGATGCGAGGTAGATGAAATTCATGGTCAAATCGGCCTCTAGCGCACGCCAGTCAATCGCTGGCAGCTATGAAAATATGAGTATTCTTATTCGCGATGGTACGGATGCCCCGCATTCACCGACCACGCGCGGTACAGCTGCTCGATGAGCAGCACGCGCACCATGGCGTGCGGCAGGGTCAGGTCGGACAGGCGGATGCGCTCGTGCGCGGCCTGGCGAAAGGCCGGGTCCAGACCGTCCGGGCCGCCGATGACCAGGGCCACGTCATCGCCGCTCAACTGCCAGTCTTTCAGGCGTTGGGCCAGCGCCTTGGTGGTCAGGCTGGTGCCGCGCTCGTCCAGCGCGACGGTGCGCGTGCCGCGCGGGATGGCCGCCTCGATGCGCTCGCGTTCGGCGGCGTACAGGGTTTCGAGCGTCTTGGAGCCGCGCGGCTCGGTCTTGACGGCTTTCAGCTCGACCTTCAGCTCGGGCGGGAAGCGCTTGGCGTAGTCGTCGTAGGCGGCCTGCGCCCAGTCGGGCACGCGTTGACCCACGGCGACGATGAGCAGTTTCACGGGGCCTTCTTGCGGGCAGGGGCCTTCTTGGCAGCGGCGGCGGGTTTCTTGGCTGCCGTCTTCCTGGCTGCGGGCTTGACGACGACGGTTTTCACCGCCGCCTTCTTGGCGGGCGCTTTCTTGGCCGGGGCGGCCTTCTTGGCGGCTGCGGGCTTGGCCTCGGCAGCAGCGGCCTTGGGCTTGCCAGGCTTGCGGGCGGGCACTTCGGCGGTCTTGGCCGCAGCCTTCTTCGCGGGGGCCTTCTTGGCGGCGGCAGCGGCTGGCTTGGCCGCGCCGAGCTTCAGGCGCACGGGCGTTTCGCCCCACAGTTCTTCCAGCCGGTAGTACTGGCGGATGGCGGGCTGCATGATGTGTACGACAGCGGGGCCGCAGTCCACGATGATCCATTCGCCGTTGTCCTCGCCCTCGATGCGGGGCTTGGCAAAGCCTGCTTCCTTCACGGCGTCGCGCACGCTGGCGGCCAGGGCCTTGGTCTGGCGGTTGGACGTGCCGGACGCGACAATGACGCGCTCGAACAGCGGCGAGAGGCGCTCGGTGTTGAAGACCTGGATGTCTTGCGCCTTCACGTCCTCCAGGCCATCGACGATGGCGCGCTGGAGTTTGGTCACGTCTTTCTTGGCGGCGGTTTCCGTTTGGGGGGATGTGGTCATCAGGTCTTTCCTGGGTTAGAAGTGTTTTTGGCCTCTGGCGCTTATGGTACGGGCACTGGTAGCTATCATAATCATAGCCAGTCGCGCCGCACCAGGAAGCGCTGCGTGAGCGCCGCCTCGTCGGAGTCTGCCGCGTCGCTGCGCTGGTACGACCATGCGGCCAGCGGCGGCATGGACAGCAAAATGGATTCGGTGCGCCCGCCCGACTGCAGGCCGAAGTGCGTGCCGCGGTCCCACACCAGGTTGAATTCGACATAGCGGCCCCTGCGGTAAAGCTGGAAGCCGCGCTCGCGCTCGCCCCAGAGCATGCCCTGGCGCTTTTCCACGATGGGCAGGTAGGCGGCCAGGAAAGCGTCGCCCACCGATTGCGTCATGGCGCGGCTTTGGTCGGGGCCGAGTTCAGAGAAGTCGTCGAAGAACACGCCGCCAATGCCGCGCTGCTCATCGCGGTGCTTCAGATAGAAGTATTCGTCGCACCACTGCTTGAAGCGCGGGTACTTGTCGTCGCCGAAGGGTGCCAGCGCGTCGCGGCAGGTGCGGTGAAAGTGCGTGGCGTCTTCTTCAAAACCGTAGTACGGCGTCAGGTCCATGCCGCCGCCGAACCACGCCGCGCCGCCTGCCGAGATCATGCGCACGTTCATGTGGACGGTGGGCACGTAGGGGTTGCGCGGGTGAAAGACCAGCGACACGCCCATGGCCTCGAACGGCGCGCCCGCCAGTTCGGGCCGGTGCTGCGTGGCCGAGGGCGGCAGCTGCGGGCCGCGCACGTGGCTGAAGCCGCAGCCCGCGCGCTCGAACACGCGACCGCCTTCCAGGATCTTGGTCAGGCCGTCGCCCTGCAGCTTTTCGCCTGCGGGCTTTTGCCAGGTGTCCGCAAGGAAACGGGCGCCGCCCTCGCCTTCCACGGCTTCCAGCGCGCCGGTGATGCGGGCCTGCAAGTCCAGCAGGTAGTTGCGGAAGGTCGTCACTTCACCGCCCGATGGCCGATGTCGCGGCGGTATTGTGCGCCGTCGAAGTGGATGGCCTTGGCGACTTCGTACACCTTTTGCTGGGCCAGCTTCACGGTGTCCGCCAGCGCGGTCACGCACAGCACGCGCCCGCCGGACACCTGCAACTGACCGTCCTTCAACACCGTGCCCGCGTGGAAGACCACGGCGTGATCCAGGGCTTCGTCGTTGACGACGCCGAGCGGAATGCCCGTGATGGCATCACCCTTGCGCGGGTTCTCCGGGTAGCCGTGGGCCGCCATGACCACGCCCAGCGCGATGCGGCGATCCCATTGCAGCTCGATCTGGTCGAGCTTGCCATCGACTGCGGCGTTCATCACGTCCACCAGGTCGCTTTTCAGGCGCATCAAAATCGGCTGCGTCTCGGGGTCGCCCATGCGGCAGTTGAATTCGAGCGTCTTGGGGTGGCCGGTGGCGTCGATCATCAGGCCCGCGTACAGGAAGCCGGTGTAGGGAATGCCGTCCTTTTCCATGCCCCGGATGGTGGGCAGGATGATTTCGCGCATGGCGCGGGCGTGTACGTCTGCCGTGACGACCGGCGCGGGCGAGTACGCGCCCATGCCGCCGGTGTTGGGGCCTTCGTCGCCGTCCTTCAGGCGCTTGTGATCCTGGCTGGTGGCCAGGGCGACGACGTTCTTGCCGTCGCACAGCACGATGAAGGATGCTTCCTCGCCTTCCAGGAATTGCTCGATGACGACGCGTGCGCCACCCTCGTTGTGCTGCACGCCGTATTTGTTGTCCACCAGCATGAAGTCCACCGCGTCGTGGGCCTCCTGCAGCGTCATCGCCACCACGACGCCCTTGCCCGCCGCCAGGCCGTCGGCCTTGATGACGATGGGCGCGCCCAGGCGGTCCACGAAGGCGTGGGCTGCTGCCGGGTCGGTGAAGGTGTCGTAGTCCGCCGTGGGGATGCCGTGGCGGCGCATGAAGGCTTTGCTGAACGCCTTGGAGCTTTCGAGCTGCGCGGCGGCCTTGGTCGGGCCGAAGATCTTGAGGCCGTGCGCGCGGAACTCGTCCACCACGCCCGCCGCCAGCGGGGCCTCGGGGCCGACCACGGTCAGGCCGATCTTTTGCTCTTGCGCCCAGGCGCGCAGCGCCTGCACGTCGCTGATGCTGACGTTCTCCAGCTTGGGGTTCAGCGCCGTACCGCCGTTGCCGGGGGCCACATAGACCTTGGTGACCTTGGGGGACTGGCTGAGCTTCCAGGCCATGGCGTGTTCACGGCCGCCGCCGCCGATGACGAGTACCTTCATAGCGCTGCGTTGTGATAGACCTCTTGCACGTCGTCCAGGTCTTCCAGCACGTCCAGCAGCTTCTGCATGCGCTCGGCGTCTTCGCCGGACAGGTCGATGGTCACGTCAGGGCGCATGGTCACGTCGGCGGCGTCGGGTGTCAGGCCAGCGGCTTGCAGCGCGTTCTTCACGGCCTCGAAGTCCGCCGGGGCGGTCAGCACCTCGATGGCGCCGTCGTCGCCGGTAACAACGTCCTCGGCCCCGGCGTCCAGCGCCACTTCCATCACCTTGTCCTCGCTGGTGCCGGGTGCAAAGATCAATTGGCCCACGTTCTTGAACTGGAACGCCACCGAGCCTTCCGTCCCCATGCTGCCGCCATGCTTGCTGAAGGCGTGGCGCACCTCGGCCACGGTGCGCACGCGGTTGTCGGTCATGGTGTCGATCATGATGGCCGCGCCGCCGAAGCCGTAGCCTTCGTAGCGGATTTCCTCGTAGGTCAGGCCCTCGGCGTTGCCCGTGGCCTTGTCGATGTTGTACTTGATGCGGTCGGCGGGCATGTTGGCCGCCTTGGCCTTGTCCACCGCCAGGCGCAGGCGCGGGTTGGCCGACAGGTCGCCGCCGCCCGAGCGGGCCGCCACGGTGATTTCTCGGATGATGCGGGTCCAGATCTTGCCGCGTTTCTCATCCTGCCGCCCCTTGCGGTGCTGGATGTTCGCCCATTTGCTGTGTCCTGCCACGGGAGTCCTTTGTATTGATTTAATAATCGCAGGGCGCGATTTTACTTTTTGCTTCCACCCGCACCCCGAGGAAAACCCAAATGGCCGAACCCCTGCTGATCGCCAAGCACGCCACCACCGAATGCCACCTGCTGCCCGGCCTGGCCAACCGCCACGGGCTCATCACCGGGGCCACGGGCACGGGCAAGACCGTGACCTTGCAGACCCTGGCCGAGCAGTTCTCGCGCATCGGCGTGCCCGTCTTCATGGCCGACGTGAAGGGCGACCTGAGCGGCATCTGCCAGAGCGGCAGCATCGGCGGCAAACTGGCCGCCACGCTGAAGGAGCGGGGGCTGGAACTGCCCGCGCCCACCGCCTGCCCCGCCACGCTGTGGGACGTGTTCGGCGAGCAGGGCCACCCCGTGCGCGCCACCATCTCCGACATGGGGCCGCTGCTGCTGGGCCGCATGCTGGGGCTGAACGAGACGCAGCTGGGCGTGCTCAACATCGTCTTCAAGATCGCGGACGACAACGGCCTGCTGCTGCTCGATCTGAAAGACCTGCGCACCATGCTCGCCTACGTGGGCGACAACGCCCGGCAGTTCACCACCGAATACGGCAACGTCAGCGCCGCCAGCGTGGGGGCCATCCAGCGCGGGCTCTTGCAGATCGAGCAGCAAGGCGGCGACCAGTTCTTTGGCGAGCCCATGCTCGACATCAACGACTTCATGCAGACGGTGGACGGCAAGGGGGTGGTCAACGTCCTCGCGGCGGACAAGCTCATGAACTCGCCGCGCCTGTATGCCACCTTTTTGCTGTGGATGCTGTCGGAGCTGTTCGAGCAATTGCCCGAGATCGGCGACCCCGAGAAGCCCAAGCTGGTTTTCTTCTTCGACGAGGCGCATCTGCTGTTCAACGAAGCGCCCAAGGTGCTCATCGAGCGCATCGAACTCGTGGTGCGCCTGGTGCGCTCCAAGGGCGTGGGCGTGTATTTCGTCACGCAGAACCCGCTGGACATTCCCGACAGCGTGCTCGCCCAGCTCGGCAACCGCGTGCAGCACGCGCTGCGCGCCTTCACCCCGCGCGACCAGAAGGCCGTGAAGGCCACGGCCACCACCATGCGGCAAAAGCCGGGCCTGGACATCGAGGCCGCCATCACCGAACTGGCGGTGGGCGAGGCCCTCGTGAGCTTCCTGGACGAGAAAGGCCGCCCCAGCGTGACCGAGCGCGTCTATGTGCTGCCGCCCGGCAGCCAGCTCGGCCCCATCACGCCGCAGCAGCGCCAGGCCATCATGGCGAACTCGCTGGTGGCGGGCGTGTACGAAAAGATGGTGGACCGCGAATCGGCCTACGAAAAGCTCAAGGGCCGCACCGAAAGCGCCCCCGACGCGCCGCCCGCCGCGGCCCCCGGCAAGGAATCTGCCGCCAAGGACGGCGAAGGCGGCACTTTCCTGAACGACCTGCTCTTTGGCACCACCGGCCCGCGCGGCGGCCGCAGGGACGGCCTGGTGCAGACCATGGCGAAATCGGCCGTGCGCACCGTGGGCACCAACGTGGGCCGCGAGATTCTGCGCGGCGTGCTGGGCGGCATCTTCGGGAGCAAGAAAAGATAAGCCAAATTGACCTCTTGCGCTTATGCAGCAAGCGCAAGCAGCTATCATTAAAGTAGCATTTCTAGCGCGGCAAATTGTCCAGCGCCTCCAGGTATTCGTCCCAGATCGCCTGCACCGTCTCGGCCTGCAGTTGGTCCTTGGGCGCCTTGAGCGGGTCGCGCCCAGGGCGTTGCGAAAGCTCCTGCTTCAAGCGGATGAAGTCCAGCGGGTGCAAGGTGCGCATCACGGCCATTTCGCCGGTGGCGGACACCACCATCTGCTCGAACTTGCGGCCCGACGCCATGCGCTGCCTCTGGTCGGCCTGCACGGCCCAGAAGTCGTCCTCGCCGTCCGTGACAACGCGGCGGATCACGTCCACCTCGAAGCCGCTGTCGTTCACGGCGGTCTGCAACTGGTCGCGGCGCACGCGAAAGCTCGGGTCTGCGCGGCGCAGCACGTTGATGAACGAGCGCGCATCCGACTGTTTGATCCGCGTGGTAAAGGCCCGCAGCTTGTCCACGTCGAACAGCACGTCGAGGTCCTGCGTCGCCAGCGCACCGGACTCCACGCGCACGCCCGCCGCCGTCTCGTAGGCATACAGCGCATGCGTGCCGACGACGAGGAACTGGCCGGCCAACCCCGCCTCATCAATCGCATGGAGGCAGCGCACCACGATGGTCGGCACCCGCCCCACGCGGTAGGCCCGGTTGAGCCTGCGCATTTCGTCCATGCGCTCACGCATCGCCTTCAGGCGCGCTTGCGCCTGTTCCTTGCGGCGGTGAAATGCGCCGTACATTTCCGTGGTGCGCCCGTCCTCGGGGCCCAGCGATTTCTCGGCGCCCGCGGGGCTGACCCGCACGAGGTAGCGCTTGCCCGCCGTGGTCTTCCAGCGCATCGAGCCGCGCACTTCCTGGGCGGCCTGGCGGGCATCCGCCCAGTTGCGCAGGACGGCCTGGGCATCGCTCAACTGGCGAAGCTGGGTCTCGGCCAGTTCAATGAAACGGTGAAACGGCGGTTTTCCGGGTTTTTCATAGTTTTTTTAATTTACTAGGAAATACCAATAAATTCAACAAGTTAATTGCCAATTCAACCACCATACAAAACCATGAACGACACCCTCACCTGCTTCACCCTCACCACCGTCGGCCACGTCGCCCACCTCGTCCTCAACCGCCCCGAGGCCATGAACACCATGCACCCCACGTTCTGGCGCGAGCTGGACGGCGTGCTGGCCCATCTGCACCAGGCGGGCGAGGCGCGGGCGCTGGTCATCAGCAGCACGGGCAAGCACTTCAGCGCGGGCATGGCGCTGGAGACGTTTGGCGGCGCGGTCTCGCTGGACGACCGCAGCCCCGAGGGCCGCGCCGCCGTGTTCGACCTGCTGACCGACATGCAGTCCACCTTCACCCGCATCGAGAGCCTGCGCATCCCCGTCATCGCGGCCATCCAGGGCGGCTGCATCGGCGGTGCGGTGGACATGGTGACGGCGGCGTGCATCCGCTACGCCACGGCGGACGCCTTTTTCTGCATCCAGGAGATCAACATCGGCATGGTGGCCGACGTGGGCACGCTGCAGCGCCTGCCCAAGCTGATCCCGCTGGGCGTGGTCAAGGAGCTGGCGTACACGGGCCGCCGCCTGGGCGCCGCGAAGGCGCGGGACTACGGCCTGGTCAACGAAGTCTTCGACACGCAGGACGCGATGCTGGCCGCCGCGCTGCAGTGCGCAGAGGAGATCGCCGCCAAGCCGCCTGTCGCCATCTGGGGCACCAAGCAAGCAGTGAACTACGCGCGCGACCATTCGGTGGAAGACAGCCTGCGCCAGATGGGCTGGCTGCAGGGCGCGATCTGGAGCAACCGGCACGTGATGGAAGCCGTCACGGCCATGAAGCAAAAGCGCGCGGGCGACTTCCCGGCCCTGGCGCCGCTCACGCGCTTCAGCGACGGTTGACTATCAAAACAATAGCTGACAGTGCTTGATGGATAAGCGCTAGAGGCCAATTTGGCTATCATTCAGCCTGTACCGCGACCACCCGGATTCACCATGCCCCTGCGCCCTGCCGAATCGTTCCTGCGCCGCGTGCGCGGCCAGTTGGAAGCCCTGTCGGCGGCCGAGCGCAAGCTGGCCGACCTGCTGCTGGACTTTCCTGGCGAGCTGGCCAGCTACAACGCCAGCGAGCTGGCCGCGCTGGCGGGCGTGTCCAACGCCACCGTCACGCGGCTGATCCAGCGGCTGGGCTACAGCCACTACGAGGACGCGCGGCGCCAGGCCCGCGAGGAGCGGCAGTCCGGCTCGCCGCTGTTCCAGGGCGCCACCAGCGCAGCGCCCGCCACCGGGCCGCTGGCCGCGCACCTGCAGCAGTCGCGCCGCAACCTGGAGCAGACCTTTGGCGAGCTGACCGAGGCGCAGCTCGCCGCCATCGTCCAGGCGCTGATCGACGCGCCGCAGGTGCTCATCTTCGGCAGCCGCAGCAGCCACGCCTTCGCGGCCTACCTGCGCTGGCAGATCATTCAGGTGCGCCCGCGCGTGCTGGCGCTGCCCGGGCCGGGCGAGACGCTGGGCGAATACCTGGCGCAACTGGCGCCGCAGGACTGCGTGGTGGTCTTCGGCGTGCGGCGCCAGACGGGGCAGATGGACGCATTGCTGCAGGCCGCCCTGCGCGCGCGCGCCCGCGTGCTCTACATCGGCGACCACGCATCGCCCGGCTGCGCGGCGGCCACCTGGTCGGTGCAATGCCACTGCGCAGGCCCCGGCCCGCTGGACAACCACGTCGCAGTGATGGCGCTGTGCGACCTGCTGGCCACCCAGGTCGTCACCGCCGCCGGGCCCGCCGCCCGCAAGCGGCTGGCCGCCATCGAAGTGCTGCACGACGAACTGGGCGAGCTGTAGCGCCACCGCCGCCGCCTGCACCGCGACAAGGCGCGGCGGCACCAAAAGCAGCCAGATAGAAAATTATTTTTCACTCATCTGGCGCAGAAACTCCTGCTTCCCGGGCTTTTTGCCATTCAGCGCAGTGGCACGGCATTTGCTAACAGGCAGAATCAGAAAATTAATTTTCAATTTTCTACTGCCATGCCCAAGCTCCTGCTCATCAACCCCAACACTTCCCGCGCCACCACGGAGATGATGGCCGAGGTCATTCGCTCGCACATGGCGGGCGGCGTGACCGTGCAGGGGGTGACGGCGCGCAGCGGCGTACCCCTGATCTCGACCCCCGCCGAACTCGCGGCCAGCGCGGCGCAGGTGCTGGCGCTGTGCGACGCGGCGGGCCCCGGCTGGGCAGGCATCGTCGTCGGCTGCTTCGGCGACCCGGGCGTGGCGGCGCTGCGCGCGCGCACACGCATCCCCGTGGTCGGCATCTGCGAGGCGGCGCTCACCGAGGCCGCCGAGGCGGGCCGGCGCTTCGGCATCGCCACCACCACGCCCGACCTCGCGGACGCGATAGCTGCCCACGCGGCGCAACTCGGCCTGGGCGCGCAATACACCGGCCTGCGCGCCACGGCGGGCGACCCGCGCGCATGGTCCGCGCAGCCCGCCCTGCTGGAACAGGCGCTGGCCCGCGCCGCCGCCGACTGCGTGGCGCTGGACGGCGCGCA
>NZ_JASGDA010000131.1:0-58129 GCF_047607405.1 Acidovorax sp.
CCGCTGAACCCGCCCCCACGGCCTTTGGCTGGCTGCGCAATCCATTCGCCGCCAAGCCGCCCGAAGTGGAAACACCGCCAGCCGCGGTGCCCCAGCCGCCGGCCGCCGTACCCGTTCCTGCGCCCGCCCCGGCCCCCGCCGGGCGCGCGGGCTGGCTCGACCGCCTCAAGTCCGGCCTGCGCAAGACGGGCAGCAGCATCGCCACCGTCTTCACCGGCACGCAGATCGACGACGCGCTGTATGAAGAGCTGGAAGAAGCCCTGCTGATGGCCGACACCGGCGTGAAGGCCACCACGCACCTGCTGGCCGACCTGAAACGCCGCGTGAAGGAAGCCAAGGCCACGGAGCCCGCCGCCGTCAAGGCCCTGCTGGCCGACGCGCTGGCCGACCTGCTGCGCCCGCTGGAGAAGCCGCTGGTCATCGGCCGCCACACGCCCACCGTCATCATGGTGGCGGGGGTGAACGGCGCGGGCAAGACCACCTCCATCGGCAAGCTCACGCGCCACCTGGTGGGCGAAGGCGCGACCGTGCTGCTGGCAGCGGCCGACACCTTCCGCGCGGCGGCGCGCGAGCAGTTGGGCGTGTGGGCCGACCGCAACACGGTGGAGATCGTCAGCCAGGACGGCGGCGACCCGGCCGCCGTGAGCTTCGATGCCGTCACCGCAGGCAAGGCGCGCGGCAAGGACGTGGTGCTGGTGGACACGGCAGGCCGCCTGCCCACGCAACTGCACCTGATGGAAGAGCTGAAGAAGATCCGCCGCGTGATCGCCAAGGCGGATTCCACGGCCCCGCACGAGGTGCTGCTGGTCATCGACGGCAACACCGGCCAGAACGCGCTGGCCCAGGTGCGTGCCTTCGACGACGCGCTCTCGCTCACGGGCCTTGTCGTCACCAAGCTCGACGGCACGGCCAAGGGTGGCGTGCTGGCCGCCATTGCGCAGGAGCGGCCCATACCCGTCTATTTCATCGGCGTGGGTGAGCAGCTCGAAGACCTGGAAACCTTCAGCGCGCGCGAGTTCGCGCAGGCGCTGTTAACCTAGCGGCGGTTCCTACACACCACCCCAAGGCCCCCTAGTGCTGTACATCGAACTCGTCAAAGGTGTCGCGCTGCTGCTGGCGCTGTGCTATCTGTACGGCTTCAACGTGCGGTACTGGCAGGGGCGCTCACTGGTGAGGCAGGTGTTCTCGGGCCTGATCTTCGGCGGCATCTGCGTGGTGGGCATGCTGGCGCCCGCCGTGATCGCGCCGGGCGTCTTCATCGACCCGCGCTCGGTGGTGCTGGGCATGGCGGGGCTGTTCGGCGGGCCGGTGGTGGCTGCCATCGCGGCGGCCATGGCCCTTGCCACGCGGCTGTGGCTGGGCGGCGCGGGGGCCGCCACCAGCGCACAGGTGATCCTGATGTGTACCCTGGCCGGGCTGGCCTACCGCCAGGCCCGCGCACGCGGGCTGCTGGACGTGGGGCCGGGTACGCTGGCAGTCTTCGGGCTGCTGCTGCACGTGGGCATGCTGGGGCTGCTGCAATGGCTGCCCGCCGACGTGGTGCGCCATATCAACCAGAACGTGGCCTGGCCCATGCTGGTCACGTTCACCATCGCCACCGTGCTGCTGGGCCTGCTGCTGCGCGGCGTGGAGCAGCGGCTGGAAACCGACCGCGCCCTGCGGCGCACGGCGGCGCGGCTGCACGCCATCACGCAGGCCATCCCGGACCTGCTGCTGGTGATCGACGACGAGGGCCGCTACGTGGATGCGCTGTCGTCCAACGAGACGCTGCCGACCGGCGACGCCCGGGGCCTGGTCGGCAAGCGCATGCACGAGGTGCTGCCCACGCCGGTGGCCGACCGCCTGCTGGCGCTGGTCGGCGAGGCACTGCGCTCCGGCCACGCGCACGGCATCGAATACGAGCTGCAGTTGCACGGCACGACGCACCACTTCGATGCCCGCATGCTGCGCATGGAGACCACTGCGGACGAGCGCCCCGCCGTGGTCTTCCTGGCGCGCAACGTCACCGAGCACAAGCTGTCGGAAAGCGCGCTGCGCGAGTCGGAGCTGCGCTTTCGCACCGTGCTGCGCGACATCCCGTCCATCTCGGTGCAGGGCTACCGCCAGGACGGCACCACCACGTACTGGAACCGCGCGTCCGAGCGCATCTACGGCTACACCGCCGACGAGGCACTGGGCCGCAACCTGCTGGACCTGATCATCCCGCCGCCCATGCACGACGGGGTGCGCGGGGCCATCGCCCACATGTTCGCCACCGGCGAGGTGATCCCGGCGGACGAGCTGCAGCTGCAGCACAAGGACGGCACGCCCGTCCACGTCTTCTCCAGCCACGCCTTCGTCCACGTGCCCGGCCACCCGCCGGAGATGTTCTGCATCGACATCGACATCTCGGGCCGCAAGGCCGCCGAGGAAGAAGCCCACCACCTGGCCTTCCACGACGCGCTCACCGGCCTGCCCAACCGCCGCCTGCTGGTGGACCGGCTGCGCCAGACACTGGCCAGCGGTGCGCGCGCGGGCCATACCACGGCGGTGCTGTTCCTGGACCTGGACAACTTCAAGACCCTCAACGACACCCAGGGCCACGAGGTGGGCGACTTGCTGCTGCGCGAAGCCGCCCTGCGCCTTTGCGTCGGCGTGCGCGCGCAGGACACCGTGGCGCGCCTGGGCGGCGACGAGTTCGTGATCGTGCTTCAGCGCCTCGGCCCCGGCCCGCACGAGGCCGCTGCCCAGGCCCGCGCGCTGTGCGAGCGCTTCCTGGACAGCCTGCGCCAGCCCTACGAACTGGCGGGCCGCACCTACCACGGCACGGCCAGCATTGGCGTGACACTGCTGGACCGGATGCCCGACTCGATCGACGAGGTGCTCAAGCAGGCCGACATGGCGATGTACCGCGCCAAGGACGCCGGGCGCAACACCCTGCGCTTCTTCGACCCCGACATGCAGCAGACCGTGAACCGGCGCGCGCAACTGGAGACGGAGCTGCACACCGGCCTGCGGCAGGCGCAGTTCCACCTGCTGTACCAGCCCCAGGTGGACAGCCAGGGCCGCGTGACCGGCGCCGAGGCCCTGGTGCGCTGGCGGCACCCCGCGCGCGGCATGGTGTCGCCAGTGGAATTCATCCCGCTGGCGGAAGAATCGGGCCTGATCCTGCCGCTGGGCCACTGGGTGATGGAAACCGCCCTGCGCCAACAGGCCCGCTGGCGGCAGGACCCGGCCCTGGCCCACCTGTCGCTGGCCATCAACGTGAGCGCGCGCCAGTTCCTGCACGATGACTTCGTGGCGCAGGTGCTGGAGCTTTTGCGCAACACCGGCGCCAACCCCGCGCAGATCAAGCTGGAGCTGACCGAAAGCCTGCTGCTGCGCAACGTGGACAGCGCCATCGCCACCATGCGCGCGCTGCGCTCGCACGGCCTGGGGCTGTCGCTGGACGACTTCGGCACGGGCTACTCGTCGCTGTCCTACCTCAAGCGCCTGCCGCTGGACCAGATCAAGATCGACCAGGCGTTCGTGCGCGACGCGCTGCAGGCGCCCAGCGACGCCGCCATCGCCCGCGCCATCATCACGCTGGCGGACAGCCTGGGCCTGGACGTGGTGGCCGAGGGCGTGGAGACCGCCGAGCACCACCAGTTCCTGCTGGCGCACGGCTGCCGCGCCTTCCAGGGCTACCTGTTCGGGCGACCGCTGGCGCTGGAAGACTTCGAGCAGATGGCGCGGCGGTAGCCGCCCGCCAGTTCCCGCACTGCCCGTCAGGCGGCGGGCACGGCCATCGCCCCGCCGTGCAGCGCGTCCCCCGCGCAGCGCACGGTGTTGCGGCCCGCTTCCTTGGCGCGGTAGAGCGCCTTGTCGGCCCGGTTGACCAGGTCCTCGAAGTCCGAGCGCGGGCCCTGGGTACACAGCGTCGCCACGCCGATGCTCACCGTGACCGACAGGCGCGCGCCTTCGTCGTTGACCGGTACGCGCAGCGCCGCCACCTCCAGGCGCAGCGACTCGGCCATGCACAGGGCGCTGGGCCCGTCCGTCTCGGGCAGGACGATGACGAACTCCTCGCCGCCGAAGCGCGCCACGATGTCCACGCCGCTGCGGCTGCGCGCCGCGCACGCGTCCGCCACGGCGCAGATCACGCGATCGCCCGCGAGGTGGCCCCACACGTCGTTGACGGGCTTGAACAGGTCGATGTCCAGGATCAGCAGCGACACCGGGTGATTGAACCGCGCCGCGCGCAGGCATTCGTTGGCGCCCAGCTCCATCAGCGTGCGCCGGTTGGCCAGGCCGGTGAGCGCGTCGTGGGCGGCCAGGCGCTCCAGCGCGGCGTTGAGCTGCTGCAGCAGGCGGTTTTGCTCGGTGAGCTGGCGGTTGACCTGGGCGATCTCGTCCTCGCGGCGCTTGCGGTCGTCGATGTTGAAGGTGACGCCGATGAACCGCCGCCCCCGCGCGCCACCCTGCGCCGGGCCGCCGCTCTGGCCGTGGCCGTCCATGATGCGACCGTAGTTGGCGAACCAGATCCATGCGCCGCTCTTGGCGCGCAGCCGGAACTCGCAGCGGTATTGCGGCGTGACGCCGCTCAGGTGGTCGTTCACGGCCTGCTGCACCCGCTCCACGTCGTCGGGGTGGAACAGGCTGTAGATGTCCTGCACTACGGAAGCCGTTTCGGCCTCGGTGAAGCCCAGCTCCAGGAAGGTCTTGGTCGCCTTGCGCGTGACCTTGCCGGTGACGAGGTCGTTCTCCCACAGGTCCAGCCCCGCAGCCTCCAGCGCCAGTTCCAGCCGTTCCTTGTTCAAGTCCTCTTCACGCATGGCGGTTCGCTGTGCCGGAGGCTCCGTCATGCAGGGGGCATGCCGCCGGCATAGCCGATGTCGCGCAGCAGCGCGGCGAACGAGGCCAACACGCCGGGCGTGTTGTAGAGCTGGGGGGCGGTGCGCACGAAGATCACGCTCACCATGTTACCCGTGCTGCGGCCCGTCGCGGGGTCGAAATACCGGGCCAGGTCGTCGCTCGCGTTGGAGAACCCCCGCCCGGTGCTTTCGGAGTAGTAGCAGATCGAATCGGGCGCGATGATGTCGGGGGTGGTGCTCGACGCCGAGTACATGATCAGGTTCTCGTTGAGGTTGTACAGGTAGTGCGTTTCGGTGCTGCGGGCGGGGTCCTGCGCATTGTCCAGCCGGATGATGCCGGAGTCCAGCGACGCGCTGGACGTGGACTGCGTGACCGCGGTGATGTAGAAGTTGGTGAGCACCGGGCGCGCGGTGCGGCCCGTGATGTCCTGGATGCCCGCCGCCACCGCCGCCGTGGACAGCGGCGCGGCGGACTCCAGCATCCGCTGGCCCAGCGCGCGCGCCTGCTCCAGCGTGCCCGGGATGTAGCTGCCGGACAGCGCGTACCCGTTGCCCGCGTTCGACGGCCACATGGCGATGCCCGCGTACCCGCCAAAGCCGCCGACGACCCCGCCCGCCAGGGTCTCCACGCGCGCGGCGGTGGACGCGCCCAACACGGCCGATTCCACCTCGGCAGGACTTGGCGCATCGCTCGCCAGCGCCGCTGGGCACGGCGCCAGCGCCGGTTTGCCGGTGAAGGTGGTCTGGGGCAGCTCGGGCACGGCCCGGCCCGCGCCGTCGCCGTTGACCACCCAGATGCCGCCCGACATGGCGGCGCCGATGAGCGGCACCAGCGAGTTGATCGGCCCGATCTCCACGGGAATGAAGGCGCCCGTGCGCATGCCGGTGGCGGCCTGCAACGCGGCCACGGTGTTGTTGACGCAGTTGCGCACCGCCGAGAGGGTCAGGCCGTCCGCCGCGTCGGGCGAACCCATGATGGCGAGCACGCAGGCATCGGTGGCGCCGTCATAGTCGCGCACGGTCACGGTGCCGCGCCAGCCCAGGTAGTTCAGCTCCTGCAGGATGGCGCAGGCGTCGTGGTAGCTGCCCCCGCCGCCGCTGGCCAGGACGGCCGCCCCGGCCGCGATGGCCTGGAAATCGTTGAACCCATAGGAATAGACATTGCCCACCTGCGCATCCCCCCGCCTTGCTGGATGAACGGCACGATACGCGGGCCCGGGTGAAAGTCAATCGGCGCCATCCGGCGCGGTGTTGGCGCGCTGGCCTGCGGCGGCGCCATGGCCTATGCTGTGCGCCGTATCGTCTCTCATCACCGCCTCACCATGAGTTCCCCCGACAAAAACGCCACCTACGGCACCGAAGACCTGCTCATCAGCCTGTGCAACTCCGTCACGCGGGTGCTGGGCGTGGCGACGCACAGCCAGATCCACTACTCGGGCATGGTGCAGCGCATCAGCAAGACCTGCCTGCGGCCTGACATCGGCTGCTTCGTGCTGTTCGACGGTGGGTTCTCGGGGCTGGTCATCATCAACTTCTCGGCCCAGTCGGCCATGGAGCTGTACGAGCGCTACCTGCTGAACATGGGCATGTCGCGCGACGACCTGGCCACGTCCTATACGTCCGACGAGGTCGCCAACGTGATGGGCGAGCTGATGAACCAGGTGGCGGGCGACTTCACGAGCAAGATCCGCCGCGAGCTGCAGACCCACATCACGCAGAACCAGCCCAAGATGCTGGTGCTGAACAAGCAGGTGCAACTGAGCGTGGACGCCAACCTGGACAAGCCCGAGGCGCGGCGCGTGACCTTCTACACCAGCAACAACAACATCTTCTACCTGGAGCTGGCGATCGACCGCACGGAGTTCATCAAGCTCTACGACTTCGAGGCGCAGGAAGCGCCCGACCCCGATGCGCTGATGGCCGAATCGCAGGCCGCCCCCTCCGTCCCTGCCCCACCGCCGCCTGGCGGGCAGGACGACACGGAGGCGCTGCTCCGGTCGCTGGGGATGTAGTTTTACTCAAAAATGATAGCTGCTGGCGCTTGCTGCATAAGCGCTGGAGGCATTTTTTATCTAAAAACTTAGCGCGGCAGCTCGTCCCCCGCCTGCGGCGGCACGTCTGGCACCTGCGCCAGTGCCTCGGCAAAAGCTGCATCGCTGGCGCGGCGGGCGCGTTCGATCAGGTAGTCCTCGGCCCCCAGCGCGGCCAGCTTTTCGGCCAGCGCCGTGGCAAGAAGCTGGTTCAGCGAAGTGCCCTCGCGCTCGGCATAGAGGCGGGCATTGCGGTGCAGGGAATCGGGCAGGCGCACGCTCAGGGTGGTCATGGATGCACTCCGTCAAGCAGGTTCAGGAATTGGCCGGGGGTGACGATGGCCAGACCGGCAAAACGGCCCTGGGCAAAGTCTTTCAGGTTGTGGGTGACGAGGTAGCGCGCCTGGGCGTTCACGGCGGCTTCCAGCACCATGTCGTCTTTGGGGTCGCGCAGTTGCGGTCGCCATAGAAAGTGAATGGGCTGGTGCAGGCTCTCGCGGCAGACCATGTCCAGCACGGCCTCGACCGCCGACGCAGATACGGGAACCCGTCCCGGTCGGGACAGCACATCGGCATATTCCATCATCAGCGGAACGCTGACGACGGGCTGGAATTGCTGCTTCGGCAGGCGCGACAGCAGCGCAAACGACGCGCCTTGGCGCGAGCGCAAGGCCGCGACGAGCACGTTGGTGTCCAGCACTGCCCTAGGATTCATGGTATTACAGACAGTACCACATTTTGCACCAAAGAGTACCCTACCCTTCAAACTGCGGGTGCAACTGCCGTATCCGCCCCAACGCCATCGCCGCTGCAGCCGTGCGCGTCTCCACGCCCAGCTTGGCGTGGATGCGCTCCAGGTGCTTCTTCACCGTGGCGGGGCTGGCACCCAGGATGTCGGCGATGTCGCGGTTGATCTTGCCCTTGACCACCCAGTACAGCACCTCGGCCTCGCGGGCGGTGAGCTTGAAGGCGAGGGCCATGGATTCGATGATCTTCGCGTCGGAGACTTCGCGCATCACGATCAGCCAGTCGCCACCGCCCTCGCTGTCGCCCGCCTGCTGGTGCAGGCGCAGCGTGAGGCGGCGCGCGCCGTGTTCGATGGCAAGGCGCGGCGGGTCGATGACCGAGGGGGTTGCGCCGATGACGTGGCGGCGCAGCCAGGTTTGCACGGCTTCGGGCACATAGGGCGCGGCGTCGCCAAAGTAGGCGTGCAGCAGCTCGCGCGCCAGCGGGGTCTGCCAGGTGATGCGGCCATCGGCTGCGCGCACGGTGATGCTGGCGTAGCCGAAGGCGTCCAGCGCGTTGCGGGCTTCGGTGGCCTGGGTTGCGTCCTGCCGTGCCTTGCGCGCCGCGCCCAGGTGGACGCCCATGCGGGCCATGACTTCGCGGGGCTTGATGGGCTTGGTGACGTAGTCGATGCCGCCTGCCTCCAGCGCCGCGACGAGGTGTTCCGTCTCGGTCAGGCCGGTCATGAAGATGATGGGAATGTGGGCGGTGGCGGGCGTGGCTTTCAGGCGGCGGGCGACCTCGAAGCCGTCCATGCCGGGCATCATGGCGTCGAGCAAAACGATGTCGGGCAGGGCTTGCGCGGCGCGCTGCAAGGCGGCCTCGCCGTGGGTTGCCACCAGCACGGTGTAGCCGGACTCGTCGAGGGCGTCGTGCAGCACGGCGAGGTTGTCGGGCACGTCGTCCACGATGAGAACCACGTCGCTGTCGGTGCGGTCAAGGATGGGGGTCATGTTTCAAGCACTCGGGCCATGGCGTCGAACTGGAATTCGCGGGCCATCTGCCGCATGGCGCGCACGAAGTCGGCGTGGGCGGGGTGGGTACGCTCTATGGCGTCCAGCGCGTTGAGAATGCCGCGGTAGTAGCCCAAGGACACGGCTTGGCGCAAGGGGGTCAATGTCGCTTCGTCGGGAACGGTCATGGGGGTTTCGGCGGGCGGGGGGGCGGGTTCTGCGTCGTGCAGCCATTGCAGGTTGAGGCGGCGCTCCAGCCAGTTCAACAACTCGCTGTGGCGCACGGGCTTGACGAAGAAATCCTGGGGGCTGATGCCCACATCGTTGTCCAGCGCCTTGTCGAAGGCGTTGGCCGAGACGATGGCGCATTGCACATCCGGCAGGTTCATCCGCCGCAGGGTTTCCCAGCCGTCGATGCCGGGCATTGCCAAGTCCATGAACACGGCATGGGGGCGGTAGCCTGCGGCCAGCAAGTCCAGCGCGTCGTGGCCGCTGGCGGCCTGGCGCAATTCAAAACCCAGCGGCTCCAGCAGGTGTACCAGCAGTTCGCGGTCAGGTTCCTCGTTGTCCACCACCAGAATGCGGCGGCGCTCGCCTGCGTAGCCACGGCGCTGCGCGGTGACGGCTTTGGGCGGCACATCGGCATGCACCTCGGGCAGAAAGAGCTTGACGTGGAAGGCCGCGCCCTTGCCGGGTTGACTGGTGACGGAAAGTTCGCCGCCCATCAGCGCGGTGAGCATCTTGGCAATGGTCAGGCCCAGGCCCGCGCCGGGGGCTGCGGCAGCGCCTGCGCGGGTGAAGGGCTCGAAGATGCGGTCGATTTCGTCGGCGCTCAGGCCCGGCCCGGTGTCCTCCACGTCGATGCGCGCCATCTCCCGCGCATAGCGCACGCGCAGCGTGACGGTGCCTTGCGTGGTGAACTTGACAGCGTTGCCCAGCAGGTTGATGAGGATCTGGCGCAAGCGCTTGTCGTCGGCACGCACGACTTCGGGGATGGTGCCTTGCACGTCGAACTGGAAGGCGAGGCCCTTGGCTGCGGCTTGCAGTTCAAACAGCGCGGCGATTTCGTGCAGGCCATCGGCAAAGCGCATGGGGGCCACATCCAGCGCGAGCTTGCCGGATTCGATGCGGGCAATGTCCAGCGTGCCTTCAATCAGCGACAGCAAATGCTCGCCCCCACGCCGAATCACATGCACCGCCTGCTTGCGGTGCGGCGGCACGGCGGGGTCTTCGCCCATCAACTGCGCGTAGCCCAGGATGGAATTGAGCGGCGTGCGTATCTCATGGCTGATGGCGCTGATGTAGCGGCTCTTGGCCTGGTTGGCCGCCTCGGCCGCCTGCTGCGCCTGCTCGGCCACGCGGCGCGCCGTTTGCAGCGCGGCATCGGTCTGGCGGTGCAGCGCGATCTCGCGCACCAGCAGGCCCGTCTGGCGGTTGGATTCCTCTTGCGCCACCTGCCGCGTCTTGTGCGCCAGCACCAGCCACCATGCGACGATGCCGGAGATGACCAGCAGCGCCAGGTACGCCTTCAGCAAGCCCGAGCGCAGCGCCGCGTGCGCGACCTCGTGCAATTCGCCCGTGCCCAGTTCCTGGTGGTACAGCAGCCCCATCACGGCGGCCAGCAGCGGCGCGATGACGAGCATGAGCAGCAGGAAGTGCGACAGCCCCGTGTCCAGATACCGCCACACCGCGCGCGGCAGCACCCAGCGCAATGCCGCCGACCACTGCACGGCCATGCTCGCATCGGGCTTGCACAGGTCGCCGCAGCGCGCATCCAGCGTGCAGCACAGCGAGCAGATGGCGCCCCGGTAGGCGGGGCACTGGGCCATGTCGGGCGCCTCGTACTCGCGCTCGCAGATCACGCAGCGCTGCGTGCCGTGCGAAGGTGCTGCAGGGCGGGCGATGTAGTAGCGCCCCTTCGTCATCCACGCAATCAGCGGCGCTGTGACAAAGGCCACGGCCATGGCGATCACCGCCGAGAACGCCTGCGCCAGTGGCCCGAACAGCCCCAGGTGCGCGCTGATGGACACGACAGAAGCCAGCGCCATGGCCCCCACGCCCACGGGGTTGATGTCATACAAATGCGCCCGCTTGAACTCGATGCCCTTGGGCGACAGGCCCAGCGGCTTGTTCACCACCAGGTCGGCCACCACGGCCATGATCCACGCGATGGCGATGTTGGAGTACAGCCCCAGCACCTCGCCCATGGCGCGGAACACGTTCATCTCCATCAGCATGAAGGCGATCAGCGTGTTGAACACCACCCACACCACGCGCCCCGGGTGGCTGTGCGTAAGGCGCGAGAAGAAGTTGCTCCACGCCAGCGAGCCCGCGTAGGCGTTGGTCACGTTGATCTTCATCTGCGACACCACCACGAACAGCGCCGTGGCCGCCACCGCCCAGCCGTAGCGCGGGAACACGTATTCATACGCCGCCAGGTACATCTGGTTGGGGTCCACCGCCCGCTCCACCGGCACCATGTGCGTGATGGCCAGGTAGGCCAGCAGCGCGCCGCCCAGCATCTTGACCACGCCCAGCACCACCCAGCCCGGCCCGCCCGCCAGCACGCCCAGCCACCAGCGCCAGCGCGTGGCGGGCGTGCGCGCGGGCATGAAGCGCAGGTAGTCCGCCTGCTCCCCCATCTGGGTGATGAGCGCAATGCCCACGGTGAGCGCCGCACCAAACAAGGGCATGCTGAATTGCGCGCGCTGACCGGATTCACCGCCGTAGTGCATGACGCCCTCGAACGCACCAGGATCGCGCATGAGCACGTAGGCGAACGGCACCACCAGCATCACCAGCCACAGCGGCTGCGTCCACACCTGCAGGCGGCTGATGGCCGACACGCCGTGCGTGACCAGCGGAATCACCACGATGGCGCAGATGAGGTAGCCCCAGGTGGGCGGGATGTCCAGCGCCAGCTCCAGCGCATAGGCCATGACCGCAGCTTCAAGCGCAAAGAAGATGAAGGTGAACGATGCGTAGATCAGCGAGGTGAGCGTGGAGCCGATGTAGCCAAAGCCCGCGCCGCGCGTGAGCAGGTCCATATCGACGCCGTAGCGCGCCGCATACACGCTGATCGGCAGCCCCGCCAGGAAGATGATGAGCCCCGTCGCCACGATGGCCCAGAAGGCGTTGATAAAGCCGTACTGCACCAGCAGCGTCGCGCCCACGGCTTCGAGGATGAGGAACGAGGCCGCGCCGAACGCGGTGTTCGCCACACGGAATGAAGACCACTTGCGAAAGCGCTGCGGCGTGTAGCGCAGGGCATAGTCCTCCATGGTCTCCGTCGCCACCCAACTGTTGTAGTCGCGGCGCACCTTGACCACCTGCTGGGGCGGCGCGGCATCGGTGGGCGTGGGCTGGGCGGACATGCCCCTTGCTGGTGCAGATTCCATGCCCGCAGGCACGGGGTTTGCGTATGAAAACCCCATGGAACTCACTCCGCGTGAAAAAGACAAGCTCCTGATCTTCACCGCCGCCCTGCTGGCCGAGCGCCGCCAGGCCCGGGGCCTGAAGCTCAACTACCCCGAGGCCGTGGCCCTCATCAGCGCCGCCGTGATGGAAGGCGCGCGCGACGGCAAGACCGTGGCCGAGCTGATGAGCGAAGGCCGCGCCATGCTCACCCGCGCCGACGTGATGGACGGCGTGGCCGAGATGATCCCGGACATCCAGGTGGAAGCCACCTTCCCCGACGGCACCAAGCTCGTTACCGTACACCAACCCATCGTCTGACCGGAGACCCGCCCGCATGCGCCCCTACCACAAAGCTACTCTTTTCATAGCTGCCAGCGCTTTATCCATCAGCGCCAGCGCCCATATTGGTGCCCAATCGCACAGCCACAACAGCTTTATCGACGGCTTTTTGCACCCGCTGCTGGGCATGGACCACCTGGCCGCCATGGTGGCCGTGGGCCTGTGGAGCGCCCTGGCCGCGCGCCGCGCCGGGCCGGACTTGCTCTGGGGGCCGCTGGGCTTCGCCGCGCTGCTGCTCGTCGGCGCGGTGCTGGGCCTGCAAGGGGTGGCGGTGCCTGCGGTGGAGCCCATGATCGCCGCATCGCTGCTGGCGACCGGCCTGCTCGTAGCGACGCGCCTGCGCGTGCCGGGCATCGTCGCCGCGCTGGGCGTGGGCGCATTCGCATTCTTCCACGGCGCGGCCCACGGCTACGAACTGGCGGGCGACGGCCAGGCGTGGCAAACGCTGGCAGGCATGCTGCTCGCCACCGTGCTGCTGCACTGCGCGGGCCTGGCCGCAGGCTGGGCGCTGCGCCAGCGGCACGTGTGGCTGGCACGCGCCGCCGGTGCGGGCGTGGCGGCTTTTGGCGGTGCCCTTCTGCTGCAAATGACATGACACCCGGCGAACTCCTCATCGACCCCGGCGAACACGCCCTGAACACGGGCCGCCGCACGCTGACGCTGGTGGTGCGCAACACGGCAGACCGCCCCATCCAGGTCGGCTCGCACTACCACTTTGCCGAGACCAACGGCGCCCTCGGCTTCGACCGCGACGCCGCACGCGGCATGCGGCTGAACATCGCGTCCGGCACGGCGGTGCGCTTCGAGCCGGGCCAGGAACGCACGGTGGAACTGGTGGACTACGCGGGCGAGCGCACCGTCTATGGCTTCCGTGGACTGATGCAAGGCCCGCTCTAGAAAATACAAGCCAAATCGGCCTCTAGCGCTTATGCAGCAAGCGCTGGCAGCTATCAAAATAGGAATGACTTACGCAAAACAGGTTCATGCAAGACACATCTCCCAGGGATACGTCAGCTGTGCATCCTTATTTGCGTAAGTCCCAACAGGACTAAGCACCATGGCAACCATCGCCCGACGCGCCTATGCCGAGATGTTCGGCCCCACCGTGGGCGACCGCCTGCGGCTGGCGGACACCGACCTGATCCTGGAAGTAGAGGCCGACCACACCCTGCGTGCAGGCAGCTACGGCGAGGAGGTGAAGTTCGGCGGCGGCAAGACCATCCGCGACGGCATGGCCCAATCGCAGCGCTCTACCGCCGAGGGCGCGGTGGACACGGTACTGACCAACGCACTCATCATCGACCACACCGGCATCGTCAAGGCCGACATCGGCCTGAAAAACGGCCGCATCGCAGCGATAGGCAAGGCAGGCAACCCCGACACCCAACCGGGCGTGGACATCATCATCGGCCCCGGCACCGAAGTCATCAGCTGCGAAGGCAACATCGTCACCGCAGGCGGCATCGACAGCCACATCCACTTCATCTGCCCCCAGCAGGTCGAAGAAGCCCTGGCCAGCGGCATCACCACCATGCTCGGCGGCGGCACTGGCCCGGCCACGGGCACGCTGGCCACCACCTGCACGTCCGGCCCGTTCAACATGCAGCGCATGCTGCAGGCGGCGGACGCCTTTCCCATGAACCTGGGCTTTCTCGGCAAAGGCAACGCCAGCCTGCCCGGCGCGCTGCATGAACAGATCAACGCAGGGGCCATCGGCCTGAAGCTGCACGAAGACTGGGGCACCACGCCCAGCGCCATCAGCAACTGCCTCGACGTGGCCGACGAAACCGACACGCAGGTGGCGATCCACAGCGACACCCTCAACGAAAGCGGTTTTGTCGAAAACACCATCGCCGCCGTCGGCGGGCGCGGCATCTGCGCCTTTCACACCGAAGGCGCGGGGGGCGGCCACGCGCCCGACATCCTGCGCGTGGTGGGCGAGGAGAACTTCCTGCCCAGCTCCACCAACCCCACCATGCCCTACACGCGCAACACGCTGGACGAGCACGTGGACATGCTCATGGTCTGCCACCACCTCGATGCCAGCATCGCCGAAGACCTGGCCTTTGCGGAGAGCCGCATCCGCAAAGAGACGATTGCCGCCGAAGACATCCTGCACGACCTGGGCGCCATCAGCATGATGAGCAGCGACAGCCAGGCCATGGGCCGCGTGGGCGAAGTCATCCTGCGCACCTGGCAGACCGCGCACAAGATGAAAGCGCAGCGCGGCGCTTTGGCGGGCGACAGCGCCCGCAACGACAACACGCGCATCAAGCGCTACGTCGCCAAGTACACCATCAACCCCGCCATCGCCCACGGCATCAGCCACGAAGTCGGCTCGGTGGAAGTGGGCAAATGGGCCGACCTGGTGATCTGGAAGCCCGCCTTCTTCGGCGTCAAGCCCGCGCTGGTGCTCAAGGGCGGCTTCATCGCCCTGGCCGCCATGGGCGACCCGAATGCCAGCATCCCCACGCCCCAGCCTGTCCACTACCGCCCCATGTTCGGCGCGTTCGGCGGGGCCATCGCCAAAACCTCGCTCACCTTCGTCTCGCAAGCGGGGCTGAGTGCAGGCATTGGCGAGCGCTTCGGCCTCGCCAAGCCATTGAGCGCCGTGCGCAACATCCGCAACGTGCGCAAGCGCGACATGGTGCATAACGGCTACACGCCGCGCATGGAGATCGACGCGCAGACCTACACCGTGCGCGCTGACGGGCAACTGCTGACCTGCGAGCCTGCGACGGTGCTGCCCATGGCGCAGCGCTACTTTTTGTTCTAACCGTGATTACCGCCAGCAAACTCATCTCCCAAGGCCAGGGCCTCGCGCCCGTACTCCTGAAACGCGCTCCCACCGTCGAACTCGATTGGGACGTGCGCCAGAAAAGCCGCTTTTCCGCCACCGACTCCACGGGCCGCGAGCTGGGCGTGTTCCTGCCGCGCGGCACCCTGGTGCGCGGCGGCGACGTGCTGGTGGCCGAGGACGGCTCGCTGGTGCGCGTGCTGGCCGCACCGCAGCCGGTGCTGGTCATCACCCACTGCCCGCAGCACGGCACGCCGTTCGACCTGACCCGCGCCGCCTACCACCTGGGCAACCGCCACGTGCCCATCGAGTTGCAGCCCGGCCACCTGAAGATCGAGCCCGACCACGTGCTGGCCGACATGCTGCGCGCCATGCACCTCATCGTCGTGGCGGAGAACCTGCCCTTCGAGCCCGAGGGCGGCGCGTATGCGGGGGGGCACCACGCGCATGGACATGGGCATGGGCACGACCATGACCACGGCCACGCCCATTCACACTGACAGGATGACCGGCGCGCTGCCTGCCGCGAGCCTGCTGCAACTCATCTGGCTCGCATCGCCCGCGCTGCCGGTGGGCGGCTTCTCGTATTCCGAAGGGCTGGAAAGCGCCATCGAGAACACTGGCCTCGCATCCGAAGCCGCCGTGGCCGAATGGCTGCTGGATCAGTTGCACATCGCCCAGGCACGCTGCGACATGGCCGTGGTGGCGCAGGCGCTGCACGCATGGCGGCATGCGGGCCATGAACGCATCCACGCGCTCAACGATTGGGTGCTGCACACGCGTGAGACGAGCGAGCTGCGCTTGCAGTCCGAGCAAATGGGCCGGTCGCTGGCCGACTGGCTGCGCAACCAGCACCAGGGCGACGACGCGCGCCTGCGCGACGTGCAGTGGCTCGCCGCCCTGCCCCCGACCTACCCCGTGGCCTTCGCCCTGGCCGCCGCCTTCACCGAAGCCCCGGCCCGCGACGTGCTGCTGGCCTATGCCTTCGGCTGGGCCGAGAACATGGTGCAGGCCGCACTCAAATCCATGCCCCTGGGCCAGAGCGCGGGCCAGCGCATCCTGGCCCGGCTGGCCCAGGCCATCCCCGCCGCCGCCGATCACGCCATCGGCCTGGCCGACGATGAACGCCAAGCCTTCTCGCCCATGCTGGCCATCCTCTCGGCCCGGCACGAAACCCAGTACTCACGCCTATTCCGATCATGACCACGACGCCCCACCTGCACCACGTTCCGAACCGCACCAAGCCCCTGCCCCCGCTGCGCGTGGGCATCGGCGGCCCCGTGGGTTCAGGCAAGACCACGCTGCTGGAGATGCTGTGCAAGGCCATGCGCGACGACTACGACCTCATCGCCATCACCAACGACATCTACACCAAGGAAGACCAGCGCCTGCTCACCGTCAGCGGCGCGCTGCCGCCCGAGCGCATCCTGGGCGTGGAGACGGGCGGCTGCCCGCACACGGCGATCCGCGAGGACTGCTCCATCAACCTCGAAGCCATCGACCGCATGCTGGGCGAGCATCCTGACGCCGACATCGTGTTTGTGGAGAGCGGCGGCGACAACCTGGCCGCCACGTTCAGCCCTGAACTCTCCGACCTCACCATCTACGTGATCGACGTGGCCGCTGGCGAAAAAATCCCGCGCAAGGGCGGCCCTGGCATCACCAAGAGCGACCTGTTCGTCATCAACAAGACCGACCTCGCGCCCCACGTGGGCGCCAACCTCGACGTGATGCACGCCGACACCGTGCGCATGCGCACCAATGCGCAGGGCGCGCTCAAGCCCTTCGTGATGACCAACCTCAAAACCCTGACGGGGCTGGACGAGGTGGTGGCCTTCATCGAGGCGCGGGGCATGCTGAGAGCGGGTTCATGATTTTTTATGGGGTTCGTTGCCCCCGCAAAGGCAGTGGCTGCGAGGCGCAAACCGCAGACGGGCTGGCGGCCCGGCGAGGATTTGCAACGCGGCAGACGCTGCCTTTGCGGGGCAACCCTTCGGGCAGGGCAGCAAACGGCCACGCTCGTCGTTCCCCGCCTTGCCCAGGCCACTACAGCATGGGCTGCGGCGTGCGCCTAGATCGTGGCCGTTTGCTGCCCTGCGAACCCCATAAAAAATCATGAACCCGCTCTCTGCCAGCTAAAATGCCAGCCGCCTTTGCGGAGACTTGGGTGAGTGGTTTAAACCAGCAGTCTTGAAAACTGCCGACGGGCAACCGTCCGTGAGTTCGAATCTCACAGTCTCCGCCACCCCTCCCCCCTTCACGCAAAAAAAAGCCCGCACGGGGCGGGCTTGAACACTTGCTTGCTGCAAGCGGGAGGGATGTCGAGAGGGGGTATCGACGGGGTAATGTTAAGCCGCCCGCCCGCGCCCGCCTGTAGGACGATGCCGGTTCGCCCTGCCATCAATCCGGCAAGAAAAGCGACTGCAGGTCGCTCAAGAAATCAAAGCCCCGTTCGGTGGGCCGCACGCGCCCCATGCCGCGCTCGATCAGGCCCTTGCGCTCGGCCTCTTGCAATCCCTTGGCGATGGCCGTCAGCGGCAGGCCGGTGCGCTCGGTGAAGTCCTGCAGCGCAAAGCCTTCGCGCAGGCGCAGGGCATTGAGCATGTACTCGAACGGCAGGTCGGCGCGCTTCACGTCTTCGTCCTGCGCCAGGGCGCGGCCCGCCAGCGCGCCGTCCATGTACAGGCGCGGCTCGCGCAGGCGCACCTGGCGCACCACGCGGTGGGCAAAGCTCAGTTTGCTGTGCGCGCCCGCGCCTATGCCGAGGTAGTCGCCAAACTGCCAGTAGTTGGTGTTGTGAAAGCACGGGTGCCCGTCGCGGGCGTAGGCCGAGACTTCGTAGCGCGCCAGCCCCGCTTCGCCCGTGATCTCGGTGATGCGGTCGAGCATGGCATACGCCTCGTCGTCCTCGGGCAGCGGCGGCGGGTGCTTGGCAAAGAGCGTGTTGGGCTCGATGGTCAGGTGGTAGATGGAGATGTGCGGCGGCGCGAAGGCCAGCGCCGTGCGCAGTTCCTGCTCCAGCCCCGGCAGGGTCTGGCCCGGCAGGGCGTACATGATGTCGAGGTTGAAGGTGTCGAACGATTGCGCGGCTTCTTCCACCGCCGCCAGCGCCTGCGCGCGGTCGTGTACGCGGCCCAGGGCGTGCAGGTGCGCGTCGTCAAAGCTCTGCACGCCGATGGACAGGCGCGTGATGCCTGCGGCGCGGTAGGCGCGAAAGCGCTCTTTTTCAAAAGTGCCCGGGTTGGCTTCCAGGGTGATCTCGCAGTCCGGCTCCAGCCGCAGGCGGGCGCGGATGCCGCCCAGCAGTTCATCGATGGACGCGGGCGAGAACAGGCTGGGCGTGCCGCCGCCCAGGAAGATGCTGTACACGGTGCGGCCCCAGACCAGGGGCAGAGCGGCTTCCAGGTCGGCCATCAGCGCGGCGATGTAGCGCTGCTCGGGCAAATCCGACTGGCGGTGTTCGTGCGAGTTGAAGTCGCAGTACGGGCACTTCTTCAGGCACCAGGGCAGGTGAACGTACAGCGACAGCGGCGGCAGGCTGGACAGTTGCAGCAGGCCGGGGCGCATGTAGTGCAGCGCGTCGCGCGGCGCCGAGCCAGGTGTGGCGCTTGGGGCGGGGTGGATGGGGATGTTCATGGGGCTGTAACTATCAAAACCATAGCTGCAAGCACCTGTCATTCAATGGTTTCAAAGATAAAACCATCTGAAACGCTTATTCATCAGGCGCAAGCAGCTCCTGTTTTCATAGCCAATGCTCCCGCATCAATGCCAGCATCTGCTGCGCGGAGCGGCCCCGGTGGCTGTGGGCGTTCTTCACCTCGGTGGGCAGCTCGGCGAAGGTCTTGCCGAATTCGGGGATGAACATCACGGGGTCGAAGCCAAAGCCGCCCGTGCCGCGCGGCGCGCGGGTGATCTCGCCCGCCACGCGGCCTACCGCTATCAGGGGTTCGGGGTCTTCGGGGCTGCGCACTGCCACCAAGGTGCTGACCATGGCGGCGCGGCGGTTGTCCTGGCCCTGCATCTGCTCCAGCAGGGCGCGCACGTTGTTGGCGTCGCTCTTTTCGTAGCCGAACTGCGTGGCGTAGTGGGCAGTCTGCACGCCGGGCAGGCCGCCGAAGGCATCGACACACAGGCCCGCGTCATCGGCCAGCGCGGGCAGGCCAGTGTGGGCGCTGGCAAAGCGCGCCTTGGCCAGCGCGTTCTCGACGAAGGTGTGGAACGGCTCCTCGGCCTCGCCCACGCCCAGGTCGGCCTGGCGCACCAGTTCCACACCCAGGGGCGCGAGCATGGCTTGCAGCTCGGCGAGCTTGCCGCGGTTGTTGGATGCGAGGACGATTTTCATGAGTCAAATCAGGCTCTGGCGCTTATGCAGCAACCACCTTAAGCTATCAATTAGTGAGTGATTGCTTTTGCAGCGCCACCAGTTCGGTGATGCCTTTTTCGGCCAGGGCCAGCAGTTGGTCCATCTCCGCGCGGGTAAAGGCCACGCCTTCGGCCGTGCCCTGCACTTCCACGAAGTGGCCCGCGCCGGTCATGACCACGTTCATGTCGGTGTCGCAGCTCACGTCTTCCACGTACTCCAGGTCGAGCAGCGGCGTGCCCTGCACGATGCCCACCGACACGGCGGCCACGGGTTGCAGCAGGGGCGACTGCGTGATCTTGCCGCTGGCAAGCAGGTGGTTGACCGCGTCCTGCGCCGCCACCCACGCGCCGGTGATGGCGGCGGTGCGCGTGCCGCCGTCGGCCTGGATCACGTCGCAGTCGAGCTGGATGGTGCGCTCGCCCAGGCGCTTCAGGTCGAACACGGCGCGCAGTGATCGACCAATGAGGCGCTGGATCTCCTGCGTGCGCCCGTTCTGCTTGCCGCGCGCGGCCTCGCGGTCGCTGCGGGTGTGGGTGGAGCGCGGCAGCATGCCGTATTCGGTCGTCACCCAGCCCTCGCCGCTGCCGCGCTTGTGTGGGGGCACGCGCTCCTCCACCGAGGCGGTACACAGCACCTTGGTGTTGCCGAACTCGATGAGTACCGAGCCTTCGGCGTGCATGGTGTAGCGGCGGGTAATGCGCACGGGGCGCAGTTGATCGGCGGCGCGCTGGCCGCTGCGTTCAAAAGTCATGGTGAAAGTCTTCAGAGGCTGGGAGTGTTTTGGCCGTGCCCGAAAGGCGCGCCAAAACGCCTCGGATCTAGGCGCAAAGCGCAACCATAGCTCGGGCTATGGCGAGCATTTGCAACGACGAGCCGGGGCGTTTTGGCGTGCAAGGCGGGCATGGACAAAGCACTCCCAGCCTCTTAGGCCTTCCGGGCGGCAGAGCGCCGGATGGCCTCGTTGATTTCGGCAATGGATCGTTCGATGGCCGCGTCGTCCAGATCGTCCACCAGCCCGTCGAGCGGCCCGGCCTGGATGGTGGATGCGAACACGTCGTCGCTGATGCTGTCGGTGGACACGCCCTGGGTGGACTCGAACGCATCGGGCGTCTCCCACTCCAGCGCCACCACGGTCACGTTGTCGCTGCTGTCGCCCGCCTTGCGCAGGGCGCTTTCCACCAGCTCGGGCACGGCGTGGGACACGGCATTGGCGGCCATCTGCCTGGCGATCTCCTCGTCACCCAGCGTGCCCCACAGGCCGTCGGAGCACAGCAGAATGCGGTCGCCCTGCTCCAGGTACACCGGGCCAGTGATGTCGTAGATGGGCTTGGTCGGCGAGCCCAGGCAGGTGAACAGCACGTTGCGGTTGATGCGCTCCAGGCCCGGCGGCGGGTTGTTGCGCAGCTCCATGTACGAGTGGTCGCGCGTGCGCGTGAGCAGGTCGCCGTCGCGCACCATGTACAGGCGCGAGTCGCCGCAATGAATCCAGGTGGCGGTGCCCGCCTGCACCACGGCGGCCACGAGCGTGGTGCGCGGGGTGTCGAGCATGCCCTTGTCGCTGGCGTAGCGCAAAATCTGGTGGTGCGCGGCCAGCAGCGCGCCCGACAAAAATTCCTGCACGTCCTTGATCTGGGGCTTGGCCTGGCGCTGGAACAGGGCCGAGATGGTCTGCAGCGCGATCTGCGCCGCCACCTCGCCCTCGGGGTGGCCGCCCATGCCGTCGGCCAGCACGAACAGGCCCGATTCGCGCGTGTAGCAGTAGCCCATGCGGTCTTCGTTCTTCTCGCGCCCCCCCCGGCGGCTGATCTGGAATACCGAGAATTTCATTTCGGCTTGACTCCGATGCCAGTGGCCTCGCCGACCTTCTGCACATTTTTCTTGGTGTCAGCCACCAGGGTGTCGAGCTGCAGCCGCATCTTTTCGGCCACCGTGAGCTTGGTGTAGCGGCGCTCGCCCTCGCGGCTCAGCTCCTTTTGCAGGGCGAACACCGACTGCGGGCGCGACAGCGGGTCCAGCGCCATGCACCATTCGACGACTTCGATGAGGTTGTCGGAATACACGCCGCGCAGCTTGGTCAGCGCGAGCGACAGGCGGTCCTTCTCGATGCGCTGCGGCGCCTCGTTGGGCGGAAAGCCCTGCATGCAGGCGTAGATGCACGCGCCGATGGCGTAGATGTCGGTCCACGGGCCCATTTGCGAGTCACGCCGGTACATCTCGGGGGCGGCGAAACCGGGTGTGTACATGGGGCGGATGAAGTTGCCCTCTTTGGACAGCACCTCGCGCGCGGCGCCGAAGTCGATCATCACCGCCTTGTTGTCGTCAGTGATGAAGATGTTGGCGGGCTTGATGTCCAGGTGCAGCATCTTGTGCTGGTGAACGATGCGCAGGCCGCGCAGCACCTCGTCGAACAGCGAGCGGATGGTGGACTCGCGGAACACCTTCTGCGTCTTGAGGTCGCGCGCGGTGATGATGAAGTCCTGCAAGGTCGCGCCTTCCAGGTAGTTCATCACCATATAGACGGTTTCGTTCTCGCGGAAGAAGTTGAGCACGCTCACCACGGATGCGTGCGAGATCTGCGCCAGCGACCGCCCTTCTTCGAAAAAGCTCTTGAGCCCCAGCCGGTAGAGCGACAGCTTCTCGGACGGCACCTTGGGCAGCAGCTCGCCCTGAGCGCGGGTGGCGAGCGACGACGGGAGGTATTCCTTGATGGCGACCTGCTGGCCCTCGGGGTCGATGGCCAGATAGACCACGCCGAAGCCGCCGGAGGACAACCGGCGCACCACACGGTAGCCGCCAATGACGGTATCGGGCGGCAGCGGGGCCGGTTTGATTTTTGACATATTTTGCGAAGATGACTCGGGGGTAGGTCGGAGGCCGGATAATCGCCGGATCGCAAGCAACCATCAAAAGTCCAATGCCAGTTTACAGCATGACCGGATACGCCAGCGCACAGCACGGCGGGTCCGCCACTGGCGCTGAAACCGACGCCCGCACCGATACTCGTGCTCTGCAAACGCGCCGGCTGGGGCTGGAAATCCGCTCGGTCAACAGCCGCTTTCTGGACCTCTCGTTCCGCCTGCCCGACGAACTGCGCGCCCTGGAACCCGCCCTGCGCAGCCTGCTCACCGCACGCCTCAAGCGCGGCAAGGTCGAGGTGCGCGCCGCGCTCGACGGCGACGACGCCAGCGCCCTGCAAGACCCGCCCGCGCGCCTGCTGCAGCGCCTCAATTCTTTGCAGGACTCCGTCAAAGCCTGGCTGCCGGGCGCCGCCCCGCTCTCGGTAGCCGACGTTCTGCGCCTGTGCGCCAATGCCCATTCGGGCGGCGACGAGGACTGGAGCGCCACCGTACCCGCGCTGGCCGAGGAAGCCCTCACCGCCCTGATGGCCGCCCGCGAGCGCGAGGGCAAGCGCCTGGCTGCCATGCTGCAAGACCGCGTCAAGCAGCTGCGCGCCCTGGCCCAGCAGGCCGTGCCCCTGGTGCCCCAGCTCGTGGAGCAGCAGCGCCAGCGCTTTCTGGACCGCTGGAACGAAGCCATGGCCCTGACCGACGGCGCCACCCCGCCCGAGGCCGCCCGCGACCGCGCCCTGACGGAGGCCACGGCCTTTGCCATCCGCATCGACGTGGCCGAGGAAATCACCCGGCTGGACTCGCATCTGGACGAGGTCGAGCGCCTGCTCAAGAAAGGCGGCGAAGTCGGCAAACGCCTGGACTTCCTCATCCAGGAACTGCACCGCGAGGCCAATACGCTGGGCTCCAAGTCCGCCGCGCTGGAGCTGACGCGCATCAGCGTGGACATGAAGGTGCTGATCGAGCAGATGCGCGAGCAGGTGCAGAATATCGAATAAAACTCATCTTTTGATAGCGCCCAGCGCTTATCCCATATGGACTATCCCGGAAATCTCTTCGTAGTGGCGGCGCCCAGCGGAGCTGGCAAATCCAGTCTGGTCAAGGCCCTGCTGGAGCTGGACTCCCACGTACACCTGTCGATCTCCCACACCACCCGCCCCCCGCGCGGGCAGGAGAAGCATGGGCGCGACTACTACTTCGCGTCCCAGACCGAGTTCGACGCCATGATCAAGAGCAACGCCTTCGTGGAGTGGGCGCACGTGCATGGCAACCGCTACGGCACATCCAAGAAAGCCATCGAGGAGCGCATCGCCCAGGGCTCGGACGTGATCCTGGAGATCGACTTCCAGGGCGCCCTGCAAATCAAGCAGACCTTTGCCAACGCCGTGCTGGTGTTCATCCTGCCGCCCAGTTGGGAAGAACTGCGCTCACGCCTGGAACGGCGGGGCGAGGATTCGCCCGAGGTGATCGAGGTGCGCCTGAAGAACGCTGCCGAGGAGATGGCCCAGGTCGCCAAATTCGACTTCGTTATAATCAACGAGCAGTTTGAGCGCGCGCTTTTCGACCTGAAAGCCGTCGTTCACGCCCAGCGGCTCAAGTACGCCGCCCAGCGCCGCGCCCGTGCCGACACCTTCCAGTCGCTCAACATCACCTGAAGAATCCCGGAGTAAAACGATGGCCCGCATCACCGTAGAAGATTGCCTGGAAAAGATCCCCAACCGCTTCCAACTCGTGCTGGCCGCCACCTACCGCGCCCGCATGTTGAGCCAGGGCCACGCGCCCCGCATCGAAAGCCGCAACAAGCCCGCAGTCACGGCCCTGCGCGAAATCGCCGAGGGCAAGGTCGGGCTGGAGATGCTCAAGAAGGTTCCTGGCTGACCTCCAGAGCAAGCGCTCCGCATAAAGGCACCGCTGCTGCGGTGCTTTTTTTTGCCCCGAAACCGTTTGATACGCTCGCGTTATACATTTAAGGGATGAACGCGGTGCTCAACACACCTTCTCCTACCACCCCGCCCCGGCCGGGCGACCCGCCTGCGGCGGGCGCCCTTTCGGCCACGGTCGCAGCGGCCAACGCTGCTGCGGCCAGCTTCGCTGCGCTCACCGACAGCCTGGACTACCTGGACGCGGCCAGCATAGAGCAGGTGCGCCGGGCCTACCGCTTCGCCGACGAGGCTCACCTGGGCCAGTTGCGCAACAGCGGCGAGCCCTACATCACCCATCCCATCGCCGTGGCCGCGCAGTGCGCGTCCTGGAAGCTCGACGCCCAGGCGCTGATGGCCGCCCTGCTGCACGACGCCATGGAAGACTGCGGCGTCACCAAGGCCGACCTGATCGACCGCTTTGGCGCGCCAGTGGCGGATTTGGTGGATGGCCTGACCAAGCTCGACAAGCTGCAGTTCAACACCCGCGAGGAGAACCAGGCCGAGTCCTTCCGCAAGATGCTGCTGGCCATGGCGCGGGACGTGCGCGTCATTCTCATCAAGCTGGCGGACCGCACGCACAACATGCGCACCATGTCGGACATGCCGCGCAGCAAGTGGGGGCGCATTTCGTCCGAAACGCTGGAGATCTATGCGCCCATCGCCCACCGCCTGGGCCTGAACCAGACCTACCGCGAACTGCAGGACCTGGCCTTCCGCCACCTGCACCCGTGGCGCTACGCCACGTTGTCGAAGGCGGCCAACAAATCGCGCAACCGCCGCCGAGACCTGGTGCAGAAGGTGCAGGCCGAGGTGGACGCCGCGTTCTCCAGGATCGGCATGAAGGTGCGCCTGGCGGGCCGCGAGAAGACCCTGTACGCCATCTACCAGAAGATGAGCCAGAAGCACCTGAGCTTCGCCCAGGTGACGGACATCTACGGCTTTCGGGTCATCGTGCCGACGGTGACGGACTGCTACACGGCCCTGGGCGTGCTGCACCAGATGTACAAGCCCGTGCCCGGCAAGTTCAAGGATCACATCGCCATCGCCAAGCTCAACGGCTACCAGTCGCTGCACACCACGCTGGTGGGGCCGTCCGGGGTGAACATCGAGTTCCAGATGCGCACGGACGAGATGCATGTCATCGCCGAGGCAGGCGTGGCGGCACACTGGCTGTACAAGGCGCAGGACGGCGACGGCACAGCAGCCGAACGCCTGGGAACCAAGTGGCTGCAATCGCTGCTCGACATCCAGAACGAGACCCGCGATGCCGCCGAGTTCTGGGACCACGTGAAGGTGGACCTGTTCCCGGATGCCGTGTACGTCTTCACGCCCAAGAGCCAGATCATGGCGCTGCCGCGCGGCGCCACGGTGGTGGACTTTGCCTATGCCATCCACAGCAACGTGGGCGACAGAACCACTGCCGCCAAGATCAACAACGAGCAGGTGCCGCTGCGCACCGAGCTGAAAAACGGCGACGTGGTGGAAATCATCACGGCGCCTGTGTCCACGCCCAACCCCGCCTGGCTGGGGTTCGTACGCACGGGCCGCGCGCGGTCAAAAATTCGCCACTACCTCAAGACGCTGGCGCAGGCCGAGTCCGAAGGCTTGGGCGAGAAACTGCTCACCCAGGCGATCCGCGCCGAAGGGCTGGAGCGCCTGCCGCCGCTCAACACGGAAACCCAGCCCATGTGGGACAAGCTGCTGCGCTTTACCGGCAACCGAACCCGCAGCGAGCTGATGACCGACCTGGGCCTGGGCAAGCGCATCGCCAGCATCGTGGCCAAGCGGCTCGTGGTGCTGATGTCCGAGCACGGCCACCGCCCCGACGCCCTGCTCATGACCCGCGAGCGCTACACCTCGCACGAAACGCTGTCCCAGGGCGCCGTAACGCTCGACGGCAGCGAAAACGCATCGGTGCAGTACGCCACCTGCTGCCGCCCCGTGCCGGGTGACAGCATCGTCGGCTACCTGGGTCGCGGCGAAGGGCTGGTCGTCCACAACGTGCATTGCGCCGTCGCCAAGCGGCTGCAGCACAAGGACAGCGAACGCTTCATCGCAGTGGACTGGTCGGACGAACCCACGCGCATGTTCGAGACCGGCATCGTCGTCACCGTGAACAACGGCAAGGGTGTGCTGGCCCGCGTGGCTGCCGAACTGGCGAATTCCGAGGCTGACATCACCCACGTGGACATGGACGACGAGGTCGCGCTCGACACCACGGACCTGCGGTTCACCGTAGCGGTGCGCGACCAGGCCCATGTGGAAACTGCCCTGCGCAACCTGCGCCGCACCCAGGCCGTCATCCGCGCGGCCCGGATCACGCCGCAGGCGTAGCGGGCGGATACCGCACCGCGATCACTTCCAGATTGCGCACACCGCCCGGCGTCGGCAACTGCACCTCGTCGCCGACGCGCGCTTTCAGCAACGCACGCGCCACGGGAGAAATCCAGCTGACTTGCGACGCGCGGCTGTCGGCCTCGTCGATGCCCATGATGGTGACCGTGCGCTCCGCGCCTTCGTCATCCGCGTAGGTCACCGTCGCGCCAAAGAAGACCTGGTCACTGCCTGTGTGCAGGCTCGGGTCCACCACTTCCGCGATCTCCAACCGCTTGGTCAGGAAGCGGATGCGCCGGTCGATCTCGCGCAGACGCTTCTTGCCATAGAGGTAGTCGCCGTTCTCGGAGCGGTCGCCATTGCTTGCCGCCCAATGCACCACGTCCACGATCTTCGGGCGCTCGTTGTCGATCAGATCCAGCAACTCGCCGCGCAAGCGCGCATAGCCGCCCGGCGTGATGTAGTTCTTGCCGCCTGCGGGCAATGGAGGCAACGTCAATTCATCGTCGCCATCCCCGTCGGTTTCTTTGGTAAAAGCCTTGCTCATGGGCAATCAATCTCCAAATGAAAAAGCCTGCAATCTTTCGATTGCAGGCTTTCAACATTGGTGCGGCTGGCAGGAATCGAACCCACGACCCCTTGGTTCGTAGCCAAGTACTCTATCCAGCTGAGCTACAGCCGCTAAGCTTTGAATTATAGCATGATTTCTTGGCATCCCTTGAAATCATCGTTTTTTGTTGCCTTGCACCACCGGAGCGCTGCGGCAACTGCTCCATTCAAAACAGGAGCAGCGATTGTAATGCACGCCGCTCCCTGAAAAAAAAGCCGCCGACAATGCGTCAGCGGCTTCATGGGGATGGTAGGCCGTGCTGGGCTCGAACCAGCGACCAAAGGATTATGCTTGCCACCTCGGCTTTCGCCGCCCGTTTCCGGTTCGTGGTCTGGACTCTGTCTTGCCTTTCGGCCTTCCCGTCGAGTCTCTACACGTTCCCCCTGGCGGGGGCTTCGCTCGGCGTTGGCATCGCGCTTGCGCGCCTTAGCGTTCACCGAATTTGAGAAGTTCTACTTCAAGGCAGAGTGAACTTACCTTGAGCAACCCATCGGCATCATCCCATGCCGTGGCCACGGGCCACGGCGCAGGGATTCACCCGTCAAGTCCTCTGCTCTAACCAACTGAGCTAACGGCCCACAGCGTTGGATTATTGCATGCAGATCAGGCCGCCTGAGCGACCACCTGGCTCGGCACCCTGCTGCGCGCTGCCACCACCATGATGACGGCTGCCACGATGTACATGCCGATGATGAAGAACAGGCTGTACTTGGCATCACCCGTCGTGGTCAGGATCCAGGTGCTGATGGACGGAGAGATGGCAGGCCCCAGGTTGCCCAGCGAGCTGATCAACGCAATGCCGCCGGCCGCCGTTTCCTTGGGCAAATATTCGCTGACGAAGGCAAAGAACAGTGGCGTGGCCGCCGAGGTGCCGACCATGGCCAGCGAGTACAAGGCCACCGACGGCGTCAGGCCGGGCGCCATCAGGGCGATCAGGCCCAGGCCCGCGGTGATGCAGCAGATGGCGAACACGAAGTGCCAGCGGCGGTCGTTCATGCGGTCGGAACTGCGGCCAATCAGCACCATGCCGATGATGCCCGCGACACTGGCCACGGCCTTCAGCAGACCAACCTGGAACACATCGGACACGCCCCAACTGCGGATCAGGGTGGGCGCCCAGAACAGCAGAGCGTACACCGCTGCGCTCATCAGGAAGTAGATGGTTGCCAAGGCAAACACCTTCTTGTCCTTCAGCAAGGTCATCATGGCGCCGTGCTTGTGGCCGATGGAGGTCTTCTCGCCCTCAACGCGCTCGATGAGGATGCGCTTTTCCTCTTCGGTCAGCCACTTGGCCTGGGAAGGCGTATCCACCAGCATGAAGAAGACCAGCACCGCGATGATCAGGCAGGGCACGCCGTTGGCGATGAACATCCACTGCCAGCCGTGCCAGCCCATGAAGCCCTCGCCGTACTTCATCAGCGCGCCGTTGAGCGGTCCCACCAGCACGCCCGCCAGCGCCGTGGCCGTCATGAAGACGGCGATGGCCCGGCCACGCCGCGCCGACGGGTACCAGTACGTGAAGTAAAGAATCACGCCGGGGAAGAAGCCCGCCTCGAACGCGCCGAGCAGAAAGCGCAGCACGTAGAACTGCCAAGGCGCGGTGACCCAGGCCATCAGCGTGGCGCAGGCGCCCCAGCAGATCATGATGCGCAGGATTGTCTTGCGCGCGCCGATCTTTTCGAGGAACAGGTTGCTCGGCACCTCGAACAGGAAGTAGCCGACGAAGAACAGGCCCGCGCCCAACGCGAACACGGCGTCGCTCAGGTGCAGGTCGGTCTTCATCTGCAGTTGCGCGAAGCCGATGTTCACGCGGTCGATGAAGGCGAAGATGTAGGCGCTCAGCAGCAGCGGGAGGATGTGCCAATTGACCTTGGAAAAAATCCTCTTCTCGGCCTCGGTCTCAACGAGCGGGCCACTTTGAGGGGCGTGTAGGGCTGCCATGGTTTGTCTCCTGTATGTTTTAGTGGATGCGATGTGAATTGTCTTGTGCTATTTCTGCGCCGGGTAGTCGTAGAACCCCTTGCCAGTCTTCACCCCCAGCCTCCCCTCGGCGATCATCTTGCGCAGCAGCTCGCGTGGTGCCTCGGGCAGGCCAGGGATTTCATGCGCGTAGTGCTCCTCGATCGAGAGCACGACATCCAGGCCGACAGCGTCCATGGCGCTGCACGGGCCGACGCGCGTGTTCATGGCCTGGCGGAAGATGGCGTCCACCACCTGCGGGGAGGCGACGCCGCTGGCGACCACGTTGAGCGATTCCCGCTTGATGGCGGCCCAGATGCGGTTGTAGATGAAGCCCATGCTCTCGCGCTGCACGATGTAGGGCGTGAGGCCGTAGCTGGGCATCAGCTTGGCGATCAGGTCGATCACCGCCGGGTCGGTCTGGCCACAGCTCATCAGTTCCACCGGCGTGGCGCGCGGCGGCATCAGGTAGTGCATGCTGAGCAGCCGCGCGGGGTTCTTCACGCTGTCAGCGAAGGCACTGGTGGGGTAGGACGAGGAATTGCTGGCCAGGATGGCGTCGGGATCGGACAGCTCGTCGATCTGCTTGAAGATGCTCTTCTTCAGCTCCAGCTTTTCAGGGACGGCTTCGACCACATGCCAGGCGCCCTTGAGCGCGGCAGCCATGTCGTCGAAGCCGACGATGGTGCCCGCCTTGCCATCGGGGATGGTCTCCAGCACGGCAGGCAACTGCTCCCGCGCATAGGCCACACCGGCCTCGCGCACCTCGGCGTTGGGGTCGAAGAGGCGCACCTCGGCGCCGCGGGTCGCCATCATCAGCGCAATGCGTCGCCCCAAAGTGCCCGCGCCCAGGATGGCGATGGGACGGGTATCGATGCGGTCAGGAAGTTGAAAGGACATGGGTTCTGTCTCCTTTGAAGGTACTCAGGCACGCAGGTAGGCCAAGCCTACCAGGCGCCCCTTGGTGTGGTAGATCACGGTGCTTTCGCCCGGACGATCCAGATTCATCATGCGGACGTTGCCACCCACCAGCTCGGTCACGAAAGCGCGGCGACCGGGCAAGTCCAGCGCGAGGCCGATGGCTTCGTTCAGATTGGACAAGAGGATTTCGTGATCCACCAGCTTGCCGTCCCGCAGCTTGGCGCGGTTGAGCGTGTTGCCCGCCGGTGGGTCGCCACGGTCGGTCCAGTAGAGCGAATCAGTGGTTTCGTCCCACTCCAGGTCGATGGGCTCGGGCAGGCCATCCAGCAGGGTTTCCAGGTCGGTTCGGCGCGCCGGATCCGCACCGGGAGGCAGTTGCAGCGGCATGCGCATGATGCGGCCCTCGCAGCCGTTGGGCTTGCCCTTGAGCGTCCAGTACAAATAGCCGCCCTTGGCATCCACCGCCACGCCCACGCAGTGGTTGCGCGGGTCAAGCTTGTCCTGGCCGCTGCCGGTACGCACTTCGGTGCGCAGGTCGGAACCGTCTGGGCGGCAACTCAGCACCGCCATGCCTTCGCGGTCGCACCAGTACAGACGCTGCATCGCGTCGTTGAACACCAATTGTTTGCCGGTGACGAAGCTGCCCAACGGCACCACGACCTGGCGGTCGGAGCCGTCGTAGTTGCAGCGCTCGATGTAGCCTTCGTTCTCCCAGAAGTCCTCGCCGTCGCGCGTGACGCCCATGAAGGAGTAGAAGATGTGGCGGCGCGCGTGATCGATACTCACGCCATCGGGCTTGGAATCGAGCCCATCCACCAGGACCCGCACATCGCTGCCGTCTGTCGCCATGGACAGCACGCAGGACTTGAGGCCCAGGCTCAAAACGATCAGGCGATCAGATGACTGATCCATTTTTTGTCTCCTTTATAGATTTATGTGACTTGAGCGTAACGGGCGTCCGCCCACGCACAAGGTGCGTAATGTCCACCACACCAGGGAAAACAGGCCACAGTGCGCCCTCGGCGACATAGATTTACCACATTTGCGCGCTGGGCAACCGCGCCCTGCGGCAGTGACTCATTTGCGGTGGCTCAAGGCGTTGGAGACAAGCTTGGACGTGATATCCACGATCTGGATCATGCGGTCATAGGGCATGCGCGTGGGGCCGATCACCCCCAGCGTTCCGACGACCTTGCCGTCCACCTCGTACGGCGCGCTGACCACGGACAACTCCTCGAAGGGAACGACCTGGCTTTCACCGCCGATGTAAATCCGCACACCTTCCGCCTGGCTGGAGATGTCCAGCAGCCGCAATATCTGCGTCTTCTGCTCGAACAGGTCGAAAGCGCGCCGCAGATGGCCCATGTCACTGGAGAAATCACTGACCGCGAGCAGGTTGCGCTCGCCCGAGATCACGACCTCGTCCTGCGCCGCCGACAGGGCTTCGGAGCCCACATTCACTGCCGCCTGCATCAGCGAAGCGATCTCGCCGCGCAGCGCGTCCACCTCGGACTTCAGGCGCTCGCGCACCTGTTCCATGGCCAAACCCGCGTAGTGGGCATTCAAGAAATTCGCGGCCTCCACCAACTGGGACGCCGAGTAATCCACGTCGGTGAAGATCACGCGGTTCTGCACATCCCCTTCGGGCGACACGATGATCACCAGGAGACGCCGCTCGGACAGCCGCAGGAACTCGATGTGCCGGAACACGGACGTGCGCCGCGGCGCCATGACCACGCCCACGAACTGCGAGAGATTGGACAGCAGTTGCGCCGCATTGGCGATCACCTTCTGCGGCTGCTCGGGCGCGAGCTGCGGCGCGGTGAGTGGGTCGCGCTGCACCGTCAGCATGGTGTCCACGAACAGGCGATAGCCCCGCGCCGTGGGAATGCGCCCTGCCGAGGTGTGCGGACTCGCAATCAGCCCCAGGTCTTCCAGGTCGGCCATGACGTTGCGGATGGTCGCTGGCGACAAATCCAGCCCCGACGCGCGCGACAGGGTGCGCGACCCGACAGGCTGGCCATCCGCGATGTAGCGCTCGACCAGCGCTTTGAGCAACAACTTGGCACGGTCATCGAGCATGCAATGATTTTAATGATGTAATTTCGCGATGACTTCCAATTTCCGCCATGTCGCGCTCATAGGCAAGTACCAGGCTTCATCGGCTGGGCCTGCGGGCGAGAGCCCGCGCAAGGCACTGGAAGACATCGCCCATTTCATGGAGCGGCAGGGCTGCGAGGTGGTGCTGGAAGCAGAGACCGCCAGCAACACCGGCATGACGCACTACCCCACCCTGAACGTGGATGGCATAGGCCGCGAATGCGACCTGGGGCTGGTGGTGGGCGGCGACGGCACCATGCTCGGCATCGGTCGTCGGCTGGCGCGGTTCGGCACGCCGCTGATCGGCATCAACCAGGGGCGGCTGGGCTTCATCACCGACATTCCGTTCGACGCCTACCAGGCCACGCTGCCGCCCATGCTCCGCGGCGAGTACGAAGAAGACCTGCGGCCGCTGATGCACGCCACCGTGGTGCGCGACGACCGGGTGGTCTTCGAGGCCCTGGCGATGAACGACGTGGTCGTGAACCGCGGCGCCACGTCGGGCATGGTGGAGCTGCGGGTGGAAGTGGGCGGGCAGCTCGTCGCCAACCAGCGCGCCGACGGCCTCATCATCGCCTCGCCTACGGGCTCCACGGCGTACTCGCTGTCGGCGGGCGGGCCCATGCTCCACCCGTCCATTCCGGGCTGGGTGCTGGTGCCCATCGCGCCGCACACGCTGTCCAACCGGCCCATCGTGCTGTCCGACGCGACGGAAGTGGCGGTGGAAGTGGTCAGCGGCAGGGATGTCAGCGCGAACTTCGACATGCAGTCCCTGGCCTCGCTGCTGCACGGCGACCGCATTCTCGTCAAGCGCTCGGAGCACTGCGTGCGCTTTCTGCACCCCCGGGGCTGGAACTACTTTGCCACCCTGCGCAAGAAGCTGCGCTGGAACGAAGGGGGCTCTTGACATGGCGCTTAGGCGGATCACCCTGCGTGATTTTGTGATCGTCCAGGCGCTGGATCTGGAGCTGAGCCCGGGCTTCACGGTGCTGACCGGGGAGACGGGCGCGGGCAAGTCGATCCTGATCGACGCGCTGCAGCTCATCCTGGGCGCGCGCGCGGACGCAGGCGTGGTGCGCGAAGGCGCATCCAGAGCGGACCTGAGCGCCGAGTTCGACTGCCCCGCCCACATCCACCCCTTGCTGGACGAGGCCGGGTTCGAGGCCAACGACCAGTTGCTGCTGCGCCGCACGGTGGACGCGCAGGGCAAGAGCCGCGCATGGGTCAACGGCGCGCCCGCCACCGCCACCCAGTTGCGCGCCCTGGGCGACCTGCTGCTGGACATCCACGGCCAGCACGCATGGCAGAGCCTGACCCGGCCCGATTCGGTGCGCGAGCTGCTCGACGCCTACGCCGGGCTGCGCGCCACGGACATCGCCCAGGCATGGGCGCAATGGCGCGCCGACCAGAAGGCGCTGCAGCAGGCGCGCCAGGACCAGGCCACCTTGCAGCAGGAGCGCGAGCGCCTGCAGTGGCAGATCGGCGAAGTGGACAAGCTGGCCCCCGGCGAGGGCGAGTGGGACGAGCTGGAAGCCCAGCACAAGCGCCTGTCGCACGCGCAGGCCCTGCTCGACGGCGCGCAGGGCGCGCTGAGCGCGCTGCAGGACGACGACGCCGGAGCGCTGGCGGGCCTCGCCCGCGCGCACGCGCTGCTGCAGGAGCAGGAGCACATCGAGCCCGAATTCGCCAGCCTGGCCGACGTGCTGTCGTCCAGCCTCGCGCAGGCCAGCGACGCCGCCCACTCCATCCAGCAGTACCTGCGGCATGCCGAGATCGACCCGCAGCGCCTGTCGGAACTCGACGCTCGCATTGCCCTGTGGATGACCCTGGCGCGCCGGTACCGGCGCACGCCGGCAGAGCTGCCCTCGCTGCTCCAGGGCTGGACGGACGAGCTGCGCCGCCTGGACGCAGCCGCAGACCTCGCCCAGCTGGAAGCCGCCGAAGCCGCCAGCGCCAAGGCGTACCACGCAGCCGCCCGCACCCTGTCGCAAGCGCGCGCCAAGGCGGCGCCCAAACTGTCCGCCGCCATCACGCAGGCCATGCAGGGGCTGGGCATGGAAGGCGGCCGGTTCGAAGTCTCCGTCAGCAAGCTGGCCGAGCCCGCATCGCACGGCATGGACGACGTGGCCTTCCTGGTGGCGGGCCACCCCGGGATGACGCCCAAGCCCGTTGGCAAGGTCGCGTCCGGCGGGGAGCTGTCCCGCATCGCGCTGGCGATCTCGGTGACCACCAGCGAGCTGGGCGCCGCGCCCACCCTCATCTTCGACGAGGTGGACTCCGGCGTCGGCGGCGCGGTGGCGGAAACCGTGGGCCGCCTCATGCAGCAACTGGGCAACGACCGCCAGGTGCTGGCCGTCACCCACCTGCCCCAGGTGGCGGCCTGCGCGCACCACCACCTCCAGGTCGCCAAGCGCCGCAGCGCCGAAGGCACCACCAGCACCGTGCTGGCGGTGGAAGGCGCGCCGCGCGTCGCGGAAATCGCCCGGATGCTGGGCGGCGAGAAGTCCACGGAGACCACGCTCGCCCACGCCCGCGAGATGCTCGGCCTGGCCGAGGCCGCCACGCAGGGGGGCCGCTAGATGGCGCTGGAGATCGTGCTGATCACCGGCATGTCGGGCTCGGGCAAGTCCGTGGCCCTGCATGCACTGGAAGACGCGGGCTACTACTGCGTGGACAACCTGCCGCCCGAGCTGCTGCCCGCCTTCGTGGCGCTGGAGCACCGCCACCACGGCCACCGCCTGGCCATCGCCATGGACGTGCGCAGCGCCACGTCGCTGCACCAGGTGCCCCAGGAGCTGACCCGCCTGCGCGGCGAGGGCGTGGCCGTGCATTCGATCTTCCTGGACGCCACCACCGACACCCTGGTGCGGCGCTTCTCAGAGACGCGGCGCCGCCACCCCTTGTCGCACACCGACCTGCAGCAGGGACGCCAGGCCCTGGTGCAGACCATCGAGGTGGAGCGCGAGCTGCTGGCGCAGTTGCGCGAGCAATCCCACGTCATCGACACCAGCGCCATCCGCGCCTCGCAACTGCAAAGCTACGTCAAGAGCCTGATGGCGACGGCGGCCCAGGGGCAGCTCACGCTGGTGTTCCAGTCCTTCGCGTTCAAGCGCGGCATTCCCATGGATGCGGACTACGTGTTCGACGTGCGCATGCTGCCCAACCCGCATTACGAGCCCGCGCTGCGCGACCTGACGGGGCTGGACGAACCCGTGGCGCAGTTCCTGCGCCAGCAGCCCGAGGTGGCGCTGATGCAGGCGCACATTGCGCAGTTCCTCACGCACTGGCTGGACATGCTGGACCGCAACCACCGCAGCTACGTCACCGTCGCCATCGGCTGCACGGGTGGGCAGCACCGCTCGGTCTATCTGGCGGAACGCCTGGCCGACGCGTTTGGCGACCGCTGGACGACCCTGCGCAGGCACCGCGAACTCGACGGCAAATAAGCTGAAATACTATTGTTTTGATAGCTGCATGCGCTTATCCAGTAAGCGCTAGAGGCCAATTTGACTCATATTTCTATCAAGGCCGTGCCATGGTCGCATCCAGCAACTTGCGGATGGGCGCGGGCAGGCCGACGGCGCCCCACTGGTGCGCGCCGAACCAGGCGCCCTCTTCCAGAGGCTTTTCCAGCACCGCCCCGGAAACCAGCACGGGGTGCAGGTGCAAATCCCTGTGCGTCAGCACGTGTACGAAAGGCTGCAGCTCGTTGACGGCCAGGCCGGACGCGGGCCCGAGCGCCGCCACGCACCGCTGCAGGTCCGCGTGGTCGGCAAACACCGGGACGCAGTGCATGCCCGCCCAGATGCCGCTCGGGGGGCGTTTTTGCAGCCACGCCTGCCCCTGCGCGTTCTTCAGCACCAGCAGTTGCCACGCCTCCGCCTTGCGCGACAGCTTGCGCGTCTTGACCGGGTAGCGCTGCGGGTCGCCGTCCCTGAAAGCCTTGCAGTCCTCATGGAGCGGGCACTTGCTGCACTGCGGCGCGCGGGGCGTACACAGGGCCGCGCCCAGGTCCATGAGGCCCTGGGTGTAGCGCGGCATGGCGCTGTCCAGGTCATCACGCGGCAGCAGCTCCTGCGCCTGCTCCCACAGCAGGCGTTCGTTGCGGGCCTGCGCCAGGTCGGCGTCGAAGCCCAGCAGGCGCGTCAGCACCCGGCGGACGTTGGCGTCCAGGATGGGCACGCGCTCGGAGAAGCAGAACGCGGCGATCGCCCCCGCCGTGGAACGGCCGATGCCCGGCAGGGTCGCCAGCACCTCGGCCGTGCGCGGAAACACGCCGCCGTGCTCCGCCACCACCTGCTGGGCGCAGCGGTGCAGGTTGCGGGCGCGGGTGTAGTAGCCCAGCCCGCTCCACAGCCCCAGTACCTCGTCCTGCGGCGCCTCGGCCAAGGCCTGCACGTCAGGGAACCGCGCGAGAAAGCGCGTGTAGTAGTCCAGCACCGTGGCGACCTGGGTCTGCTGCAGCATGATCTCCGACAGCCATACGCGGTAGGGGTCGCGGGTCTGCTGCCAGGGCAGGTGGTTGCGGCCATGGGCGGCCTGCCAGGCGACCACCCGGGCGGCGGCGCTCTCCTGCACCGACCGCTTCATGCCGACGGCAGAGGCAGCCTGTCCGTCGGGGCCCATTCGGGCGGCGCCACCAGCTTGGCGGTCAGTTCATGGAGCTTGCGCTCCAGCTGCATCAGCTCGTCCTCGCCCGCCTCGATCTCCGCGATGCGCTCGTCCAGGCCGCTGGCGGCATGCTGGATGCGGTCCACCGCCTCGATGCGGCGCGAGAAGCTGCGGCGCCGCTCGCGCAGTTGCGCATCCAGTTGCGCGGTGGCCGACTTGCTCCACAGCTCCAGGTCGTTCGCGGCGGACTCATAGACGGTGCGCAGGCGCATCGCCATGGCCCGCACCAGGCGCTCGGCGAACTCGGGCTGGGCCAGCTTCAGCGCATTGCCCACGCCCAGGTACTGCAGGTGGCTTTGCTCGATCTGGTTCAGGTCGTGCGTGAAGTGCTCCAGTTGCGGCGGCTGCGGCACCTGCAGCGAGAAGCCGAACTCGGCATTCAGCTGCCGGAAGGTGCCGCCCAGCATGGCCTGTATCTCGGTGCCCGAAGCCTGGGCCTTGTCCAGCGTGCCGCGCAGCCTGTCGAAGGTCTGCAGGTAGATCTTCTTCACGCCCAGCTTCAGGCCCTTTTGCTGCAGCGTCTGCGCCAGCTCCGACAGTTCGGCCTTGAGGGCCTTGGCGCCCAGTTGCTGGAACACGTCGCGCAGCAGCTTCAGGTGAACGGCGCGCACGGCCTGGATCTTGGCCGTGCTCAGGTCGAACTCGCGCTGCTCCTGCTCGATGCGGTGGCGCATGGCCTCGATCACCGACACATTCTTGCCGCGCAGGCTGCGCAGCTCGGCCATCTGGTCGTCCAGGTCGCGGTGGCGGATGTTGATGACGCGCGAGGTCTCGCTGCGCAGGCTGGCGACGCCGTGGGCCACCGTCGCCCGCAAAATGGACTGCCGCCTCCCCATGATGCCCCGGGCCAGCGCTTCTTCCAGCACCGGCAGGCCGCTGGTTTCGAGCAGCAGGTCATCGGCGGTGATCTTGGCGACCAGGCCCTTCTGCGCGGACACGGGCACCACGCGGTCCAGCGGCACGCCCAGCATGTCTGCGGAGGTGCGGCACTGGCGTTCCATCTGGGCCTGCACCTGATCGGCGGAGTTGAGCGCATCCCACAGCGTGTCGATCTTGTTGAGCACCACTAGGCGCGCATCCATGCTGTCGGGCGAGATCGCCAAGTGCTCGCGCCAGATGGACAGGTCCGAGCGCGTCACGCCCGTGTCGGCGCTCAGGATGAAAACCACCGCGTGCGCCTGCGGGATCAGGTTGACGGTCAGCTCGGGCTCCGCGCCCACGGCGTTCAGGCCCGGCGTGTCCAGGATCACCAGGCCCTGCTTGAGCAGCGGGTGCGGTATGTTGATAAGGGCGTGGCGCCACATGGGCACTTCCACCAGGCCCTGTGAATCGGGCACGGGGTTTTCGTCGGCCAGGTCGTCGTGCCAGAAGCCTAGCGCGCGGGCATCGGCCACGCTGACCTTGCGCACTTCGGCGACTTTTTCGAGCGCCTTGGCGATCTGGTCCGCGTCATGCACGTCCAGGGGAATCTCCTGCCAGCGTTCGGGTCGCAGCCGCCATTCGGCCAGGCTCTGCGCCTGCAGCCGGGTCTCGATGGGCAGCAGGCGCAGGCTGGGGGCGACGGCGGCGTCGTACCCCAGCTCGGTGGGGCACATGGTGGTGCGCCCGGCGCTCGCGGGCATGATGCGCCGCCCGTAGCCGGCGAAGAAGATGGCGTTGATCAGCTCCGACTTGCCACGCGAGAACTCGGCCACGAACGCCACCATGACCTTGTCGCTGCGAACCTGCTCTTCAAGCCTGTGCAGGCGCTCCTGCACGGCCGCATCCATGAGCTCGTGCGAGGACATCCAGTCGGCCAGCCGCTTGAGCTGCAGGGCGAAGTCCCGCCGCCAGACGCCGTGCTGGTCGAACTGCTCGTTGAATGAAGGTCCCACTTTGCTCCCAAACGTGTCTAGAGGCGGCCTACGGCGGAGCAGGCATGCACAAAATATAGCATCGACCGTCCGTAGCGCCCGCAATTCGCGCGGCGCGGCGGCTCAGGCGCGCTGGCACCCCGGGCAGAAGTAACTGCTGCGCTGCCCCTGGCGCAGCAGCCGGATCGGCGCACCGCACACATGGCAGGGCGCGCCGTCGCGGCCATAGACCCTGGCTTGGGTCTGGAAGTGCCCGGCCATGCCGTCCGCGCTGGAGAAGTCGCGCAGCGTGCTCCCGCCCAGTTCCACGGCCCGGGCCAGCACCGTCTGGATCGCGGCATGCAGCTTGCGCACCCGGGCGGGCCCGATGCGCGAAGCAACTGCGGTGGGCCGGATGCCTGCCAGGAACAGCACTTCCGACGCATAGATGTTGCCCACGCCCACGACCAGGCGACCGCCCAGCAGCAGTTGCTTGATCGGCATGCGGCTTTTCTTGAGCCCATCCTGGAAGGCTGCCAGGGAGAACGACTCCGACAAGGGCTCCATGCCCAGCCCGCCCAGGAGCTTGACCGCCACCGGGTCCTCTTCGCCACGGGCATACACCACCGCGCCGAACCGGCGCGGGTCGTGGAGCCGCAGCGTGCCCCGGTCGGTCGCCAGGTCGAAATGGTCGTGCGCGCCCGCAGGCGGCAGCCCGTGGGCGAAGCGCAGGCTGCCCGACATGCCCAGGTGCAACAGCAGCAGCCCGCCGCTGGTGTCGGCCAGCAGGTACTTGCCCCGGCGGCGCAGGCCCAGCACCTGCTGGCCCACCAGCAACTGCGGCTCGCAGCCCAGCGGCCAGCGCAGGGGCTTGCCCAGCGCCACGGACTCGATGCGCGCGCCCGAAATGGCCTGCGCAAAGCTGCGGCGGGTCACTTCCACTTCGGGCAACTCAGGCATGGAAACGGGCGGGCGATGGCTTCACGGGCATGGATTATTATGGCCCGATGGTGCTATTTCACAGCCTCCGGACCGCCGCATGCGCCACCGCGATCGCAGTGGCGGCCTGCCCCGCTTGGGCGCAATCTTCCGGCGGCAGCGATGCCCCCGCCGCCAAGGCCAGCGAGCCCGTGGTGGAGTCCAACCCCGCCCTGGATGCGGAGTTGTTCTACGAAATCCTCCTGGGCGAAGTCAGCGCCCGCACCGGAGACCCGGGCGCAGGCTATGCTTTCATGCTCGAAGCCGCCCGCCGCAGCGGGGACGGGCAGCTCTACCAGAGGGCCGCCGACATCGCCCTGCAGGCCCGCTCCGGCGACTACGCCCTGGCGGCCGCCAAGGCCTGGAAAGAAGCGCAGCCCGACTCCCGCGAAGCCAACCGCTACGTGCTGCAGATCCTCATCGCGCTGAACCGGATCGGTGAAACGCCCGCCCTGCTGCGCCAGGAACTGGCCCAGTCCCCGCCCCGCACCAAGGCCGCCACGCTGGCGGCGCTGCCCCAGATGTACGGTCGCGCCAGCGACAAGGCACTGGCGGCCAAGGTGGTCGAGACCGCCCTCGTGGACGAACTGGCCCACCCTGCCACTGGCCCCGTTGCGTGGGTGTCGCTGGGTCGCCTGCGCCTGGCCGCAGGCGAAAAGGCAGGCGCCCTGGACGCCGCACGCCGCGCCCAGACGCTGGACGACGCCAGCGAACCCGCAGCGCAGCTCGCCCTGGAGCTGCTGGAAGACGGCACGCCCGAGGCCGAGCCGCTGGTCACCCAGGCGCTCGCCAGGCAGCCCGTTCCCGAGTTGCGGATGGCCTATGCGCGCGTACTGCTCGGCCTGCAGCGCTACCCGGAAGCCAGCCGCCAACTGGCAGCCGCCACCAAAGAAAAGCCCGACCTCTTGGAAGCCTGGCTGGTGCTGGCCACGCTGCAGCTGCAGGACAACCGCCTGCCCGAGGCGGAATCGGCCCTGCAACGCTTCATGGAGCTGGCAGCCGCCGCCCCGAACGAGGAAGTACGCCAGCGCGCGCAGACGCAGGGCTACCTGCTGCACGCCCAGATCGCCGAGAAGAAGCAGGACTATGCCGGGGCGGAAAACTGGCTCAAGCGCATCGCCAACGCGGAGGAAGTCCTTGGCGCCCAGCTCCGCCGCGCCTCGCTGCTGGCGCGCCAAGGCAAGGTGGCGCAAGCGCGCGCCCTGCTGCGCAGCCTGCCTGGCACATCCGCCGACGACAGGCGCATGAAGCTACAGGCCGAGGTGCAACTGCTGCGTGATCTGCGCTTGTACCAAGAGGCTTACGAGGTACAAGCCGAACTCGTGGCCCTTGCACCGGGCGATACCGAGCTGATCTACGACCAGGCCATGCTGGCCGAAAAGGCGGGCCGCCCCGATGCCATGGAGCAACTGCTGCGGCAGGTCATCGCGCAAAAGCCCGACCACTACCACGCGTACAACGCGCTCGGCTACGCGCTCGCGGAACGCGGTGTGCGACTGTCCGAGGCCCGGCAGCTCATCCTGAAGGCGCTGGAATTCGCCCCCGCCGACCCCTTCATCACCGACAGCCTGGGCTGGGTGGAATTCCGCATGGGCAACGCTGCGGAAGCACGGCGGCACCTGGAAGCCGCCTACAAGGCGCGGCCCGACGTGGAGATCGCGGCGCACCTGGGCGAAGTGCTCTGGAGCCAGGGCAACAAGGAAGCCGCCCTGCGGATCTGGAAGGAAGGCCAGCGCGTGAACCCGGACAACGAGACCTTGAAGGAGACGTTGACCCGCCTCGGAGCCAAGCCTTGATGCGCACCCTGCGGGTCCGGCTGGCGGGCTGGCTGGCGATCACCATTTGCGCACTGTGGCTGGCGGGCTGCGCCCAGCCCCAGGCCAGGCCCCACGCCGAGGAAGACGCCTGGAGCGGTCGCCTCGCGCTGCAGGTCGAGGGCCAGGCATCGCAATCCTTTTCCGCCCTGTTCGAGCTGCGGGGCACTGCGCGCAGCGGCGGCCTGGTGCTGCTCAGTCCCCTGGGCAACCAGCTCGCCCAGCTCGATTGGCAGCACGGGCATGCGCAACTGACGACATCGCAGGAGACCCGCACGTCCGACTCGCTCGATGCCTTGTTGCAGGACGTGACCGGCACCCGCATCCCCGTCGCCGCGCTGTTTCATTGGCTCCAGGGCACGCAGGCCACGGTACCCGGCTGGCGGGCCGACCTGTCGGGGCTGGCCGACGGCAGGCTCATCGCGCACCGCGACGACCCCGTGCCGCAGGCCACGCTGCGCATCGCCCTGACCCGCTGAACGGATATGCAAGCCCTGTACGACGTACCGGCGCCGGCCAAGCTCAACCTTTTCCTGCACATCACGGGTCGGCGCCCCGACGGCTACCACCAGCTCCAGTCGGTGTTCATGCTGATCGACTGGTGCGACACGCTGCATTTCGAGCGCCACACGGCCAGCGACGAAGTCACGCGCGAAGACCTTGGCACCGCCCTGCCCGCCGTGGACCTCACCATGAAGGCCGCGCGCGCGCTGCAGCAGGCCACGGGCTGCACCCTGGGCGCGCGCATCGGCGTACACAAAAGCATTCCCGCACAGGCGGGCATGGGCGGCGGCTCGTCGGACGCGGCGACCACGCTGCTCGCGCTGAACCGGCTCTGGGGCCTGAACCTGCCGCGTGCCGCGCTGGAGAAGATCGGCCTCGCGCTGGGGGCAGACGTGCCGTTCTTTTTGCGTGGACGCAACGCCTGGGTCGAAGGAATCGGTGAGAAAATCACGCCGCTTGAGAAAGAGCGTCAGCCGCCGCCAACGCGGTTCGCCGTGGTGAAGCCCGCCGCAGGCCTGGAGACGAAAGCAATTTTTTCCGATCCTGGTTTGAAACGCGATTCGGATAGTGCTACAATCTTAGGCTTTGCTGCAGCACACTTCGATTTCGGTCGAAACGACTTGCAGCCTGTTGCCCAGGCGCTTTGCCCCGAGGTGACCGAAGCCATTGAATGGCTCGGGTCACGCGGATTGCAGGCCCGGATGACGGGTTCGGGGAGTGCGGTGTTTGCGCAAATGCTGCATGCCGTGGACCTGGATGGAGCCCCGCCGGGCTGGCAGGTCAGGGCATGCGACAACCTGATGATCCACCCTCTTGCGGGTTGGGCATTGGGCGAGAATTGAGGTGGTTTGCCTTGCGGCAATCAACCTGTGTAGGGGAGTCGCCAAGCTGGTTAAGGCACCGGATTTTGATTCCGGCATGCGAAGGTTCGAATCCTTCTTCCCCTGCCAAATGTCATGACTTGCGCAAAGCGGGTTCCGGCAAGACGCCTGCCCTGCAAGAACCGCCGCTTGTGCATCCTTGTTTGCGTAAGTCTTGTATCTTTCAGGCTTTAAATTCAGTCAGACCGCTGGGACTCTCATGCAAGCCAACCACACCGACTTCATGGTTTTCACCGGCAATGCCAATCCCGGCATGGCGGCTGAAATCGCCCAGCACCTCGGCACCCCCCTCGGCGCAGCCAATGTAGGCCGCTTCTCCGACGGCGAAGTCACCGTGGAGATCAAGCAGAACGTGCGTGCGCGCGACGTGTTCGTGGTGCAGTCCACCTGCGCGCCCACCAACGAGAACCTGATGGAGTTGCTGATCATGGTGGACGCGCTCAAGCGCGCCTCGGCCGAGCGCATCAGCGCCGTGATCCCCTACTTCGGCTACGCCCGCCAGGACCGCCGCCCGCGCTCCACGCGCGTGCCGATCACCGCCAAGGTGGTCGCCAACATGCTGCAGGCCGTGGGCGTGGCCAGTGTGCTGACCATGGACCTGCACGCCGACCAGATCCAGGGGTTCTTCGACATCCCGGTGGACAACATCTATGCATCCCCCGTGCTGCTGGGCGACCTGCGCCAGAAGAACTATGACGACCTGATCGTCGTCAGCCCCGACGTGGGCGGCGTGGTGCGCGCCCGTGCGCTCGCCAAGCAGCTCAACTGCGACCTCGCCATCATCGACAAGCGCCGCCCCAGGGCCAACGTGTCCGAGGTGATGCACGTCATCGGCGAGATCGAAGGCCGCAACTGCGTGATCATGGACGACATGATCGACACCGCCGGTACGCTGGTGAAGGCCGCCGAGGTGCTGAAGGAGCGCGGCGCCAAGAAGGTGTACGCCTACTGCACCCACCCCATTTTTTCGGGTCCCGCCATCGACCGCATCGCCCAGGGTTCGGCCCTGGACGAGGTGGTGGTGACCAACACCATCCCCCTGAGCGACAACGCCAAGGGATGCGCCAAGATTCGCCAGTTGTCCGTGGCGCCGCTGATCGCAGAGACGATCCAGCGCATTGCCAGGGGCGATTCGGTGATGAGCCTGTTCTCGGACCAGGAAAACCTTTTCTGACCGTTCGGGAGCAGCACCAAGCAGGCCCGCCCAGCGGGCCTTTTTCACCACAGGGGACGGCTGGTCGCGGTCGCCTCTTATCAGGAGCTAGTTATGCAATTCGTCGCTTTTGAGCGCGCCAAGCAGGGTACGGGTGCGAGCCGCCGTCTGCGCAATTCGGGCAAGACGCCCGGTGTCGTCTATGGCGGTGCCGCCGAGCCCCAACTGATCGAGATCGACCACAACGCACTGTGGCACGCCCTCAAGAAGGAAGCCTTCCACTCCAGCGTGCTGGACATGGAAGTGGCTGGCAAGACCAGCAAGGTCGTGCTGCGCGATGCGCAATACCACCCCTACAAGCCCCAGGTGCTGCACGTGGACTTCCAGCGCGTGGACGAGAAGACCCGCCTGCACCTGAAGGTGCCGCTGCACTTCAGCGGCGCCGAGGAATCGCCCGCCGTGAAGGTGGACAAGTGCATGGTCAACCCCGTCGTCAACGAACTGGACGTGACCTGCCTGCCCTCCGACCTGCCCGAGTTCATCACCGTGGACCTGTCCAAGCTGGAAAAGGGCGTCTCCCTGCACCTGAAGGACATCAAGCTGCCCAGGGGCGTGACCCCCGTGCTGCGTGGCGGCCAGACGCGCGCCAACCCGGTGCTGGTGTCCGTGGTGGCCCCCGAAGTGGTGGTCGAGACGCCTGCCGAGGCGGCTCCTGCTGCGGACGCCAAGGGCAAGGGCAAGGGCAAGAAGTAATTCCCGCCTTGTTTTTGCACAACCAGACAGCCCACTTCGGTGGGCTTTTTTGCGCCTGAAATAATCGCAACCCATGATCAAACTCTTCGTCGGCCTGGGCAACCCCGGCCCGGATTACGAGGCGACGCGCCACAACGCGGGCTTCTGGTTCATCGACGCGCTGGCGCGCGAACTCAAAGCCACGCTGGTGCCCGAGCGCAGCTACTGGGGCCTGGCCGCGCGGGTGAACGTGCAGGGCCAGAGCGTGTGGCTGCTGGAGCCGCAGACCTTCATGAACCTCTCGGGCAAGTCCGTCGCGGCGCTGGCGCGCTTCTTCAAGATCGCGCCCGATGAAATCCTCGTCGCCCACGACGAGCTGGACATGCCGCCCGGCCAGGTCAAGCTCAAGCGCGGCGGCGGCCATGGCGGGCACAACGGCCTGCGCGACATCCACGCGCAGCTTGGCTCGGCCGACTACTGGCGCCTGCGCATCGGCATCGGCCACCCGGGCGTGAAGGCCGAGGTGATCCACTGGGTGCTGAAAAAACCCGCGCCCGACCAGCGCGTGCTGATCGAAGACGGCATCGCGCACGCGCTCAAGGCGCGCGATGCGCTGCTCGCGGGCGACATGGACAAGGCCACGCTGCTCATCCACACCACCAAGCCGCCCCGGCCCAAGCCGCCGCGCCCGGTGGAAGACTGATTACTATTGATTTGCTAGCTGCTTGCGCTTGTCCAGCAAGCGCTAGAGGCCAAAAACACTGATATTTTCAGGCCGACGTGGCCGCCTGCAGGCGCTGGAATTTCTGCCACAGCGTCTCCCGCGTTTCGGCGTGCTGCGGGTTCACGGGGATGCAGGCCACGGGGCAGATCGCCACGCACTGGGGCTCGTCGAAGTGGCCCACGCATTCGGTGCATTTGCCGGGTTCGATCTCGTAGTGCTCCTGGCCCAGGTAGATGGCCTGGTTGGGGCATTCTGGCTCGCACACGTCGCAGTTGATGCACTCCTCGGTGATCATCAGTGCCATGCGGGTTCCTCGGCAGCGTTCATGGCCCGGATTATGCGGTTTTGCCGGTATGCTGGCATTCCATGGGCCTGTTCTTCCTCAAGCGCTTCATCACCCTGCTGGCTACGCTGGTCGGCGCGTCCATCGTCGTCTTCCTGGTGCTGGAGATTCTGCCGGGCAACGCCGCGCAAATCCTGATGGGGCCCGATGCCTCCCCCGACGCCGTGGCCGCGCTGGCCGCCAAGCTGGGGCTGGACCAGCCTGCCGCCACGCGCTACTGGCAGTGGGTGAGCGGCCTGGTGGTGGGCGACATGGGCGAGAGCTACGCCTACAGCTCGCCCGTGCTCGACCTGGTGCTGGAGCGCCTGGCGCTCACCGTGCCGCTGGCGCTGATGGCCATGGCCATCACCACCGTGCTGGCGTTGGCGGCGGGCGTCTATGCGGCGGCGCGGCACAACAGGCTGGGTGACGTGGGCGTGATGGGCCTCGCGCAGATCGGCATCGCCATTCCCAACTTCTGGTTCGCCATCCTGTTGATATTGCTGTTCTCGGTGAAGCTGCAGTGGTTCTCGGCTGGGGGCTTTCCGGGCTGGACGGAAGACGCGGGCGGCAGCCCGCTCGAAGCGCTGAAGGCGTTGCTGCTGCCCGCCATTGCGCTGGCCGTGGTGCAGGCGGCCATCCTGGCGCGCATCACGCGCTCGGCGGTGCTCGAAGTGCTGCGCGAGGACTTCGTGCGCACCGCGCGCGCCAAGGGCCTGTCGCAGCGCGCCGCGCTCTGGGGCCACGTGCTGCGCAACGCGATGATCCCGGTCGTCACCGTCATGGGGCTGCAGTTCGCCAACCTGCTGGCGGGCACCATCGTGGTGGAGAACGTGTTCTACCTGCCGGGCCTGGGGCGGCTGATCTTCCAGTCCATCGCCAACCGCGACCTGATCGTGGTGCGCAACTGCGTGATGCTGCTGGCTGCCATGGTGGTGGTCGTGAACTTCGTGGTGGACCTGCTGTACGCCGTGATCGACCCGCGCGTGAAAGCCAGCGACATCTGATCCACCCATCCATGAACGCCGCCGCACTCCCTACTTCCTCGCCGCCCGGCTGGTGGCACCGCGCGCTGCGCCACCGCAGCTTCGTCATCGGCGCCGTGCTGTCGCTGCTGCTGGTGCTGGCCGCCCTGCTCTCGTTCGTGTGGACGCCCTGGTCGCCCTACGAGATGGACCTGGCCAACAAGCTGGCCGCCCCTTCCGGCACGCACTGGCTGGGCACGGACGCCTTCGGGCGCGACGTGGCCTCGCTGCTGCTGGTGGGCGCGCGCAACTCCATCCTGGTGGGGGTGATTGCGGTGGGCATCGGCCTGTCCATCGGCACGGCGCTGGGCCTGCTGGCCGCCGCCAAGCGCGGCTGGGTCGAAGAACTCATCATGCGGCTGGCGGACTTCACCTTCGCCTTCCCGGCCATCCTGTCGGCCATCATGATGACGGCGGTGTTCGGCGCGGGCATCGTCAACTCCATCATCGCCATCGGCATCTTCAACATTCCCACGTTTGCCCGCGTCACGCGCGCCTCGGCCAACGCCGTGTGGGGGCGCGAATACATCATGGCCGCGCGCGCCTGCGGCAAGGGCGGCTGGCGCATCACCGTCGAGCACGTGCTGCCCAACATTTTGTCGGTGCTGATCGTGCAGGCCACCATCCAGTTCGCCATCGCCATCCTGGCCGAGGCGGCGCTGTCGTACCTGGGCCTGGGCACGCAGCCGCCGCAGCCCTCGTGGGGGCGCATGCTGAGCGAGGCGCAGACGCTCATGTTCCAGGCGCCGCTGCTGGCCGTGTGGCCCGGCGTGGCGATCGCGCTGGCCGTGCTGGGGCTGAACCTGCTGGGCGACGGCCTGCGCGACCTGCTGGACCCGCGCCTTTCGAGGAAGCGCTGATGACCACCCTGCTTGAAGTGACCGACCTGCGCATCCGCCTGCAAACCCATCGCGGCCCGGCGGATGCCGTGCGCGGCGTCAGCTTTGGTCTGGCACGCGGCGAAACCCTGGGCCTGATCGGCGAATCGGGCTGCGGCAAGTCCATCACCGCCATGTCGCTCATGGGCCTGCTGCCCGAGAGCGCCGAGGTGAGCGGCAGCATCCGCTTCGACGGCGAAGAGCTGGTGGGCCGCACCGACGCGCAGATGTGCGCCCTGCGCGGCAACCGCATCGGCATGGTGTTCCAGGAGCCGATGACGGCGCTGAACCCCGTACACACCGTCGGTCGCCAGGTGGCGGAGCCCTTGCGCCGCCACCGGGGCATGCCCGCCGCGCAGGCACGGCAGGAGGCGATTGCGCTGCTCGACCGCGTGGGCATCCCCAGCGCGGCGCAGCGCATCGACGCCTACCCGCACCAGTTCTCGGGCGGGCAGCGCCAGCGCATCACCATCGCCATGGCGCTGGCCTGCGGGCCGGACCTGCTGATCGCGGACGAGCCCACCACGGCCCTGGACGTGACCATCCAGCAGCAGATCCTGGACCTCATCAGCGACCTGGTGGCCGAGCGCAACATGGCCATGATCCTCATCTCGCACGACCTGGGCGTGATCTCGCAGAACGTGGACCGCATGATGGTGATGTACGGCGGCACGGTGGTGGAGAGCGGCTCGACCGCCAGCGTCTTCTCCGCCATGGCCCACCCCTACACGCGCGGCCTGTTCGCGGCGCGCCCGCACCTGGGCGTGCGCAGCGGGCGTCTGTCCACCATCCCCGGCACGGTGCCCGAGCTGGTGGATTTGCCTGCGGGCTGCCCCTTTGCCGGGCGCTGCGGCTACACGGTGGATGCCTGCCGCAGCGAGCCGCCCCCCACCGTGCAGGTGGCCGCCGACCATGCCGTGCGCTGCCTGCGCCCGGAGGCCATGGCATGAGCGACCTGCTGCAAGTACAAGACCTGGTGCGCGAGTACGCGCTGCCGCGCGAGCACCTGTTCAAGCCCCCGGGCAAGGTGCATGCGCTCAACGGCGTCAGCCTCTCGATCACCACGGGCCGCAGCCTGGGCGTGGTGGGCGAATCGGGCTCGGGCAAGTCCACGCTGGCCCGCCTGGTGATGGCGCTGGACGTGCCCACGTCCGGCAGCGTCCATCTGCTGGGCCGCGACCTGCACCAGCTGCCGCCCGCCGAACTGCGCGCGGCGCGGCGCGACTTTCAGATGGTGTTCCAGGACCCCTACGGCTCGCTGGACCCGCGCCAGACGGTGGAGCGCATCGTTACCGAGCCACTTCAAGCGCAGACTCAGGCCCAGGGCCAGGCCACCCGCGCCGAACAACGCGAGCGGGCCGCCGAGGTGCTGTCGCAGGTGGGCCTGCGCACCAGCGACCTGGGCAAGTACCCGCACGAATTCTCCGGCGGCCAGCGCCAGCGCATCGCCATCGCGCGCGCTCTCATCACGCGCCCGCGCCTGATCGTGGCCGACGAGCCCGTGAGCGCGCTCGACGTATCGGTGCAGGCCCAGGTGCTCAATCTCATGCAGGACTTGCAGCAGCAATTCGGCATCACCTACATGCTCATCAGCCACGACCTGGCCGTGGTCAACCACCTGTGCGACGAGGTGGTGGTGCTGTACCAGGGCCGCATCGTGGAGCGCGGCGCGCCCGCCGAGCTGTTCAGCCACGCGCAGCACCCGTACACGCAGGCGCTGGTGGGCGCCGTGCCGCAGGTGCAGCCGGGGCGGGCGCGGGCGCGGCGGGCTGCCGCGAAAGCCGCATAAGCTCATTCGCCCGCGATGGTGTAAAAAGCCTTGTTCGTTTTTTTCTGGAGACTCCCACCATGACGCTGAACCGCCGCACCGTCCTCGCCACTGGCGCCATCGCCGCCGTGCCCCTGTCCACCCCGTTCGGCGCGCTCGCGCAAGGCCGCAAGGACGCCGTGACGCTGGCGATGACGCTGGAGCCGCCGGGCCTGGACCCCACGGCGGGCGCCGCGTCCGCCATCGCGGAGGTCGTGCAGTACAACATCTTCGAGACGCTCACCAAGATCAACCCCGACGGCAGCGTCTCGCCCCTGCTGGCCGAGAGCTGGGAAGTCTCGCCCGACCTCAAGACCTACACCTTCAAGCTGCGCCGGGGCGTGAAGTTCAGCAACGGCGAGCCCTTCAACGCCGCCACCGTCAAGTTCTCGTTCGACCGCGCGGGCGCCGAAAAAAGCACCAACAAGGACAAGCGTACCTTTGCCGCCCTCACCACCCAGGTGGTGGACGACTACACCGTGGTACTGCTCAACAAGGAGATCGACCCCGACCTGCTGTTCCTGCTGGGCCAGGCCACGGCCATCATCGTGGAACCCAAGAGCGCCGACACCAACGCCAACAAGCCCGTGGGCACCGGCCCCTACCAGCTCAACGCCTGGAACAAGGGTTCGTCCGTGGTGCTGACGGCCTGGCCGGGGTTCCGCGCCCCGGCGTCCATCAAGATCAAGCGCGCCACGTTCCGCTTCATCTCCGACCCCGCCGCCCAGGTGGCCGCCCTGCTGGCGGGCGACGTGGACGCCTTCCCCCGCGTCACGCCGCGCAGCGTGGCGCAGTTCAAGGCCAACCCGCGCTTCCAGGTGGTGGTGAGCGGCTCGCGCGCCAAGACCATCCTCGCGATCAACAACGCCAAGAAGCCCCTGGACGACGTGCGCGTGCGCCGCGCCATCGCCGCCGCCGTGGACCGCAAGGCCGTCATCGAAGGCGCGGCGGACGGCTACGGCGCGCCCATCGGCAGCCACTACGTGCCCGGCGCTTTCGGCTACGTGGACACCACCGGCATCAACCCCTACGACCCCGAAAAGGCCAAGCGCCTGCTGGCCGAGGCGGGCGTCAAGACCCCGCTGGAGCTGACCATGACGCTGCCGCCCACGCCCTACGCCCGCCAGGGCGGCGAGGTGATCGCGGCGCAACTGGCCAAGGTGGGCATCGTCGCCAAGCTGCAGAACGTGGAATGGGCGCAGTGGATGTCCAACACCTACGGCGGCCCCCACAACTACGACCTGACCATCATCAGCCACGTGGAGCCGTTCGACCTGGTCAACTTCACCAAGCCCGACTACTACTGGGGCTACAAGTCGGCCAAGTTCAACGAACTGTTCGACCAGCTCAAGAACGCCGCCCGCCCCGCCGACCGCGCCCGCCTGCTGGGCGAGGCGCAGCGCCTGCTGGCGACCGACGCGGTACACGCCTTCCTGTACTCCAACCAGTGGATCACGGTGGCGAACAAGGGCCTCAAGGGGCTGTGGAAGGACTTCCCGGTGTTCGTGAACGACCTGTCCACGCTGTCCTGGTCCTGACGTTTACGCAGGAGCGATGTGCTCCTGAAACAATAGCTGCCAGTGCTTACCCCATAAGCGCTGGCAGCCTTTTTTGCTTATAAACCTTCATGACTGCCGCCCTGCACGACCTGCCTGCCCAAGAACTCCTGGCCGCCTACCGCGCGCGCGCGCTTTCCCCCGTCGAGGTCACGCAGGCCGTGCTGGCGCACATCGAGCGCTGGGAGCCGCACATAAAGGCCACCTACCTGCTGCGGCCCGAGGCCGCGCTGGCCCAGGCCCGCGCCAGCGAAGCGCGCTGGCTGCGCGGTGCGCCGCAGGGACTGCTGGACGGCGTGCCGAGCACCATCAAGGAAAACATCGCCACGCAGGGCGACCCCACGCCGCTGGGCACCGCCGCCGTCGAGCTGGTGCCCGCAGCGGCAGACGCGCCGCCCGCTGCCCGCATGCGCGAATCCGGCGCCGTCATCGTCGCCAAGACCACCATGCCGGACTACGGCATGCTGTCCTCGGGCCTGTCGAGCTTCCACCCCCTGTCGCGCAACCCGTGGGACGTGAGCAAAGGCCCCGGCGGCTCCAGCGCGGGCGGCGGCGCGGCGGCGGCGGCGGGCTACGGGCCGCTGCACATCGGCACCGACATCGGCGGATCGCTGCGCCTGCCCGCCAGCTGGTGCGGCATCTTCAGCCTGAAGCCCAGCCTGGGCCGCATCCCCATCGACCCGCCCTACACGGGCCGTGCCGCAGGCCCCATGACGCGCACCGTGGCCGACGCCGCGCTGATGATGCAGGTGCTCAGCCAGCCCGACGCGCGCGACAGCATGAGCCTGCCCGCACAGGACATCGCCTGGGGCGACTTCGACCAGGGCGTGGAGCGCCTGCGCGGCCTCAGGATCGGCCTGCTGCTCGACGCGGGCTGCGGCTTGCCCGTGGAGCCCGAGGTGAAGGCCGCCGTGGAGCGCGCCGCGCGCCTGATGGAGGGCGCGGGCGCCATCGTCGAACCCATGCGCCCCTTCATGACCCAGGCCATGCTCGACGGCATGGACCACTTCTGGCGCATGCGCTCGCACATCGACCTGCTGGCCCTGCCTGCGGAGCGCCGCGCCAGGGTGCTGCCCTACATCCGCGCCTGGGCCGACAGCGCCGCGGGCCTGAGCGGCACCGAGGTCTTCAACGCCAGCCACCAGTTCCACCTGACGCGCGTGGCCACCGTGCGCGCGTGCAGCGCGTTCGACTACGTGATCTCGCCCGTGGCGCCCAACGTGGCCTTCCAGGCCGAGCTGCCCTCGCCCACCAACGACCCACTGCGCCCGCTGGAGCACATCGGCTTTACCGTGCCGTTCAACATGTCGGAGCAGCCCGCAGCGTCCGTCAACTGCGGCTACACCGCCAGCGGCCTGCCCATCGGCCTGCAGATCGCCGGGCCGCGCTTCGACGACCTGGGCGTGCTGCAAGTGGCCCGCGCCTTCGAGCGGGTCCGCGGCCCGCAGCGCCCCTGGCCCACGCCCCCGCAGGTGTGAGGAAACGCATGGACGTTCTGATCCTCGCCATCTTCATCGCCACCGGCATCTACCTGCTCAACGCCAAGGCGCAGCGCCGCCGCATCGCGCTGCTGGGCCGGTATCTCGCGCCCTACCAGATCGAAAAGCTCATGCAGACGCTGACCGACGGCTACCTGCGCGCCCTGGGCGAGGCCACCGACGAGCGGCGCGACCAGGTCTGGAGCCTGCTGGGCAGCACCGAAGCGCAGCTCACCGACCAGTTCAGCCGCTTCGCCGCCGACTTCGCCAGGGTGGACGACGCCGACGCGCGCGTCAGCCGCCTGGCCGTGGCGCTGCCGTTCGCCGAGAAAGTCCTGCCCGCCCTCAGCTTCGACATGCGCCGCGCCCTGGCCATCCACGCGCGCGGCATCGCCCACGTGGCGCAGAACACCAGCCACCTGGCGCCCAAGGACAGGGCTTTCATGATGACGGCCGAGCTGCTCCTGATGCAGCACACCTGCCACTGGTACTGCAAGTCCAGAACCATCGCCACCGCCCGCATGCTGGCGCGCCACCAGACGCCGCACGCGCAGTTGATCGACTCCGTGTCCCCCGAAACACGCAGCGCCTACCTGGCGCTCATCCGGGGATGACCACCGACAGCCTGGGCAACCCCATCACCCTGCTGCACGGCGCGGGCAGCGCGGCAGCGGTCAACGACTTCGTCGAAGGCTTCATCGCCTGCGAGGCCCGTGCCGTCAACGTGCTGGCCGTCGCGCAGGACACCAGCCCCATCGTGCAGGCGTGCTGCGCCGCGCTGCACATGTTCGCCGAATCCGGCGACGCCCCGCGCAACGCCCGCCCCTTCATCACACAAGCCCAGGCCACCCGAGCCACCGAGCGCGAACAGCGCTTCGTCGCCGCCGTCGCCGCCTGGGTGGATGGCGACCTGCCCCGCGCCATCGCCCTGCACGAGGAACAAGCCCGCCTGCACCCGCGCGACCTGGCCTCGCTCAAGCTCGGCCAGTACCACCTGTTCAACCGGGGCGACTCCCCCGGCATGCTGCGCCTGGCCCTGCACGCGCAACAGGCCGCCGCCGACGTGCCCTACCTGCACGGCATGCTGGCCTTCGGCTACGAGCAATGCCACTTTCTGCCGCAGGCCGAAGCCGCCGCACGCCACGCCATCACCCTGCGCCGCAAGGAGCCCTGGGCCCACCACGCGCTGGCCCACGTCCTGCTGACCCAGGGCCGCATCGCCGAAGGTGCCGTCTTTATGGCCGGTGTGAGCGATACCTGGACGGGCCTGAACTCCTTCATGCTCACGCACAACTGGTGGCACCAGGCGCTGTTCCTGCTGGAGCAGGACCGCCACGCCGAAGTCCTGCGCCTGTACGACAGCCAGGTGTGGGGCGTGGTCAAGGAATACACGCAGGACCAGATCGGCGCCGTCTCGCTGCTCGCCCGGCTGGAACTGGCAGGCGTGGATGTCGGCAACCGCTGGGCCGACGTGGCCGACCACCTGGCCCTGCGCCTGGCCGACCACGTGCTGCCCTTTCTGGACCTGCAGTACCTCTATGGCCTGGCCCGCGCGGGCCGCGCCGACGCCGCGCAAACGCTGCTGCACAACATCGAGGCCCACGCCGCCACCCGCACCGAGGCCCACGAGCGCACCGTGTGGCGAGACGTGTGCGTCCCCGCCGCCCACGGCCTGCTGGCACACGCCCAGGGCGACTGGGCCAGCGCGGCGCGCCACCTGGGCGCAGCGCTGCCGCGCATGGTGGAGATCGGCGGCAGCCACGCGCAGCGCGACCTGTTCCACCAGGTCTGGCTGGATGCCCTGCAGCGCAACGGCCAGTGGGCGGCGGCGCAGAACCTGCTGCAGCCGCTCGCCAATGCGCAGCCCGAGTCGCTGCGGCTGGCGCGGATGGCGGCAAGCGCCAATGCGGCACTGGGGTTGTCGGCTCGGGCACAAGATGCCCTCTCTTCTCCATGGCACTCCATGGCGACGGCTGGACGCTGACCGGCGCCAAGGTATTGCGACACATTACTTGTCGCGATACAGTGTTTTCGCGACACATTATTTGTCGCGATACTGCCAACCTGCCCTGACACGTACTCGCCCATGCCCCGCCTCGCTTCGCCACAAGAACTGGACGCCATCGCCGCATTGATCGCGGCGGCGGGGCCTGACGGCCTGGGCATCGATGCCATTTCACGCCAGATGGGCAACACCATGCAGCGCCGCACCCTGCAACGGCGGCTGGGCATGCTGGCTGCACAGGGGCGCATCCAGATGCAGGGCGGGGCGCGCTCGGTGCGCTACCTGCCGACTGCAGCGGCCCCCTCCCCAGGCCCCGCTGCGACGGTTCACTATGTGCCTCTGCTATCTGCCGAGGCACAGGAGGTCCGCGCCTACGTCACCCAGCCGCGCCAGCTTCGCCGCCCGGCGGGGTACCAAGTGGAGTTCTTGCAGCAGTACCACCCCAACCAGACGGCCTACCTGCCGCCGGGCCTGCGGGAGCAGTTGCATGCGCTGGGGCGCCCGCCTGCGGAGCGGACGCCTGCTGGCACCTTTGCCCAGGGCATTCTCAACCGCCTGCTGATCGACCTGTCCTGGGCTTCGTCGCACCTCGAAGGCAATACCTACAGCCAGCTCGACACCGAGCGGCTGATCGAACACGGCCAGGCCGCCGAGGGCAAGAATGCGCTGGAGACGCAGATGATCCTGAACCACAAGCAGGCCATCGAATACCTGGTACACGACCCCGAGCATGCGCGCGTGGACACCGGCACGCTCATCGCGCTGCACGCCTTCCTGGCCGACGGACTGATGGCCGACCCGGCGGCGGTGGGCCGCATCCGCCGCCGGGCGGTGGAGATAGGCGGCAGCGTGTACCTGCCCCTGGCGCTGCCCCAGCGGCTGGAAGAGTTGTTCGGCATCACGGTGCAGATGGCGGCGGAGATTGCCGACCCGTTCGAGCAGGCGTTCTTTTTGATGGTGCACCTGCCCTACCTGCAGCCGTTCGAGGACGTGAACAAGCGCGTGTCCCGCATCGCGGCCAACATCCCGTTCATACGCCACAACCTGTGCCCGCTGTCGTTCATCGACGTGCCGCAGCAAGCCTATGTGGACGCGATGCTGGGGGTGTACGAGCTGAACCGGGTGGACTTGCTGCGCGACGTGTTCGTCTGGGCCTACGAGCGGTCGTGCCAGCAGTACGTGGCCGTCAAGCAGGGCCTGGTGCCGCCCGACACCTTCCGCCTGCGCCACCGGCAGGCGCTGGCCGCCGTGGTGGCTGCCATCGTGCGGGCGGATGAAGACGCCGCGCCGCAGCGCATCGCGGGCCACGTTCCGCCCACGGTGCCTGCCGACGAGCAGGCCCGCTTCATCGAATTGGTGTTGAACGAGTTCAGCACGCTGCACGCAGGCAACGCCGTACGCTTTGGCATCCGCCCGCTGGAATGGGCGGCGTGGCAGGGCCGCCACCGCTGATCAGGCTCACCGCACCAGCAGCTTCTTCTGGTCATACACCGGCTGCGCAGGCAAATCCGCCAGGTGCCGCGTGTCGGCCCAGTCCAGCACCTCGACCGCATCACCGGCTATGCGCACGCGGTTCAGCCCCGCGTTGGGGATGTCGCTCTGGCGCGGGCCGTCCAGCCCCGTGCCGCGCGCGGTGCGCCACACCATGTCGAGCACGCCGCCATGGGTGACGACCATGACCGTCTTGCCCGCGTGCTGCCCTGCGATGCGGCGCATGGCGTCCATCACGCGGGCGTGGAACTGGCGCGTGGTTTCGCCGCCGGGCATGCCGGAGTCGGCCTCGAAGCGCAGCCAGCGCTCCCAGGCGTCGGCGTGGCCCGTCTTGATGTCTTCGACCCGCATGCCGTCCACGATGCCGAAGCTCTGCTCGCGCAGGCTGGCGTCGGTCAGCGTGTCGATGTGCAGGTGCGGGAACAGCACCTGCAGGCTGGGCGCGGCGGTCTGCCGGGCGCGGGTGAGGTCGCTGCAGACGAGGTGGTCCACCGCCAGCCGCTCAGCAGCCAGGCGCTCGGCCAGGCGGCGGGCCTGGGCGTGGCCTGTGGCGTTCAGGGGTACGTCCACGTGGCCCTGAAAGCGCAGCTCGCGGTTCCAGTCGGTCTCTCCGTGGCGGATGAGGATGAGTTCTGTCATACAAGCATTTTCGGCCTCTAGCGCTTATGCAGCAAGCGCTGGCAGCTATTATTTTTATAACAAAATCAGCGCATGGGGATGACGTACACCTTGGGCCGCCGCTGGCAGCCCGCGCCGTCGTAGGCGGCGCTGTCGCGCACCCAGCCGGGGCCGGGCGGTACCTGGGCGCAGACACGCGCGCCAGGCACCTTGCCGCGCCAGTAGTACCAGGGCGCGGGGGCGGCATGGGCCGCAAAGGCGGCCAGAAGCAGCGAGCAGCAGAAAACGGTGCGCATGGCCAGCATGCTACGCAGGCTGCGCCGACACGATCGCCGGAAAAGCAGGGTCACGCCCGGGCGGCTTGCATCACCCCAGCGCCAGCGCCGTCACGCCCGCCGCGATGCACAGCGCGCCCAGGATGCGCGCCACGCGGTCGCCCTCGCCCAGCAGGTGGCCGCCGATGAGGGCGGCGAACAGCATGGAGACCTCGCGCGCGGGCGCCACGTGCGACAGCGGCGCCTCGCGCATGGCGTACAGCACCAGCACGTAGGCCACGGGGCTGACCACCCCCACCAGCAGCGCAAAGCGCCACTGCGCCCGCCACAGCGCGCGGGCGGTGGGCAGGTCGCGCAGCACCACGGGCGCCAGCAGCCCCACGCGCAGCAGGTTGCCCATGTAGTCCACGAGGATGGGCGACATCAGCAGCGCCTTGACCGCGTAGCCGTCCACCACCGTGTAGCTGGCGATGAAGGCGCCGGTCATCAGCCCGTAGGCCATGCCTTTGTGAACCCTTTTGCGCGCCACCGGGTCGTGCGCCGCGCGCAGCAGCCCCGGCCCGCCCGCGATGAGGAACACGCCGCCCACCACGCCCGCCAGCCCCAAGGCGCCCAGCGCCGAGATGCGCTCGCCCAGCAGCGTGATGGCGACCAGCGACGACAGGAGCGGCCCCGAGCCGCGCGCCAACGGATAGACCACGGTCAAGTCCGCCTTGCGGTAGCCGCGCAGCAGCACCACGTAGTACAGCACGTGCAGCACGCCGCTGGCGGCGATGACGCCCCACTCCACCGCACCCCACTGCGGCACGGCGTCGCGCCCCAGCCACCAGCCCAGCGGCGCCCAGAACAGCATCATGAGCACCGAGGTGAAGAACGCGAAGCGCGCGTCGCCGCCCGCCTTCTTGGCGGCGATGTTCCAGCAGGCGTGGATCAGGCCCGCGAGGAGGATGAGGGCGAAAGCCTGGGCGCTCAATCAGGCCCGGCCAATGATGGACGCGGTGGCCATCAACTCCTCAAGCAGCGCGAACGAGACCTTGCCCGAGGCTGCGTAGGGATCGAACTCGGGCCGCTCGGAATACTTGAGCACGATGGAATGGTTGAGCTTGGCGAGGTTGACCTGGCCCATCGTCCAGCCGCCGAAGCGGCGCTCGGAGATTTCCTCGAACGCGAGCA
>NZ_JASGDA010000132.1:0-4776 GCF_047607405.1 Acidovorax sp.
CGGGCCGCCGCCGCCCGGGCGGCCTGGGCCGCCTCCGCCGTGCTCGGGGCGCGGCTGGCGCGGGGCCATCTGCATCACATAGATTTGCCCGTTGCCGTCTTCGATGTGAAACGCCACGGCCTCACCCGGCTCGGCGGGCTGGCGCGTGGACAGGCCGCGCAGCACCTCCCGGCCCGCCGGGTCGCGCAGCACCATCTCGCGCGAGGGGGGCACGAAAGGCGGCTGCTCGCTGCTGGCCTTTTGCTCCTCGGCCATGCGCCAGGCCCAGCCCACGGCGAGGGTGAGCACCACGATGGCGCCCACCGAAGTCAGCCAGATGCGCAGGGACAGGCGGCGCGAGACAGGATTGGACATATCAGCGATCCATAGCGCTGCGCACTACCCACGGCCTATGAAACCGGCGCGGCCCAAGGCCAGCGGACGCCGTGGAGCGGGCTTGGCCCGGCCACTGGCGTCGTCCCCCTGCCCGCGCACAGCGCGAGAGCGGGGGGAAGGCCCGCAGGGCCTCAGGGGGGTGTTCCATTTCAATCTTGCTGCTTGGCAAAGACGTAGCCCACGCCGCGCACGGTGAGGATGCGGCGCGGGTTCTTGGGGTCGGCCTCGATGGCGGCGCGGATGCGGCCCATGTGAACGTCGATGCTGCGGTCGAAGGCCTCCAGCTCGCGGCCGCGCACGGCTTCCATGATCTGGTCGCGGGTGAGCACGCGGCCCGCGCGCTCGGCCAGGGCGACGAGCAGGTCGAACTGGTAGGACGTGAGGTCCGCCGGTTGCCCGCCCACGGTGACGGTGCGCGCGTCGCGGTCGATCTCCAGCGAGCCGAAGCGCAGCACCTGCGCGGCGGGCGCGCTGGCGCCGCCTGCGCCATCGGCACGGCGGCGCAGGATGGCGCGGATGCGCGCCAGCAGCTCGCGCGGCTCGAACGGCTTGGGCAGGTAGTCGTCGGCGCCCAGCTCCAGGCCGATGATGCGGTCCATGGGGTCGCCCTTGGCGGTGAGCATGAGCACGGGCACCTGCGCGGCGGGGCCCTGCAGCGCGCGGATGCGGCGGCAGACCTCCAGGCCGTCGATGTCGGGCAGCATCAGGTCCAGGATCACCAGGTCGGGCAGGGCCGGGCCCTGCTGCAGCTGCGCCAGGCCGCTGCCGCCGTCGGCGCAGTGCGCGACCTGCAGGCCCGACTGGCCCAGGTATTCGCCCACCATCTGCGCGAGGCGGGCGTCGTCTTCGATCATCAAGAGTTGTGCGCTCATGGGGGGCATCCTGCGGCGGGGGTATCTCGCTAGGTTGAAGTGGCGGTAAAGTTAGGTAAACCGCTTCTGTTTTGATAGCTGCCAGTGCCCGTCCATCAAGCACTGGGGGCTGTTTTTATTCTGGATGCCAGCCACACCAGCCCCAGCACCGGCACCCCCAGCAGGGCCGTGGAGACGAAGAACTGCGCGTAGCCGAAGGCGTTGACGTAGTCGCCCGAGAAGCCCGCGATGAACTTCGGGGCCAGCAGCATCATGGAGCTGAACAGCGCGTACTGCGTGGCCGAGTAGCTCACGTTGGTCAGGCTCGACAGGTAGGCGATGAACGCGGCCGAGGCGATGCCGCCCGCCAGGTTGTCGGCCGACACCACGGCGATCAGCGCCGTCACGTCGTGCCCGTGGCCCGCGAGCCAGGCGAACAGCAGGTTGCTGGCGGCGCTCAGGATGGCGCCCAGCATCAGCACGCGCATGACGCCCAGGCGCATGGCCAGAACGCCGCCCACGAAGGCGCCCGCCAGCGTCATCACCACGCCGTAGATCTTGGTGACGGCGGCCACCTCGTCCTTGGTGTAGCCCATGTCCACGTAGAACGGGTTGGCCATGATGCCCATCACCACGTCGCTGATGCGATAGACGGCGATGAGCGCCAGGATCAGCGCCGCATGCCAGCCGTAGCGGCGCAGAAAGTCGGCGAACGGCGCCACCACCGCGCCCTGGACCCACTCGGCCGCGTTGCGCGCCGGGGGCAGCGCCACGGGCGCGGGCTCGCGCGAGAACAGCACGGTGACGATGCCCACCGCCATCGACGCCGCCATGGCCAGGTAGGCCGTCTGCCACGCGCCGTTTTGGTACGCGGCGACCTGCCCCGCCACCTCGGCCCGCGCAGCGATCCACAGCACGCCCGCGCCCGCCCAGATCATGGCGAGCCGGTAGCCCGTCTGGTACGACGCGGCCAGCGCGGCCTGGCGACTGGCGTCGGCGGACTCGATGCGGAAGGCGTCCAGCGCGATGTCCTGCGTGGCCGAGCCGAAGGCCACCGCCAGCGCGCACCCTACGATGGGGCCGAGCGCGAGAAGCGGGTCGGCCACGGCCATGCCCACCAGGCCCGCCACGATCGCGCACTGCGACAGCAGCAGCCAACTGCGCCGCCGCCCCAGGGCGCGCGTCAGCAGCGGGATGGGCATGCGGTCCACCAGCGGCGCCCAGGCCCACTTGAAGGCATAGGCCAGGCCCACCCAGCTCAGGTAGCCGATGGTGCTGCGGTCGATGCCCGCCTCGCGCAGCCTGAACGACAGCGTGCCCAGCACCAGCAGCAGCGGCAGCCCGGCGGAAAAGCCCAGGGCGAGCATGCGCAGGCTGGCGGGCTCCAGATAGACGCGCAGGGTCTGCAGCCAGGGGGTTTTTGGGGGGGGGTGGGGGCTGGTGTCCGTCATGAAGGCGTCTATTATTCCCGCCCATGTGCCTGCGCTGCTCCGCCCTTTCATCCCCCTGGTCTTCGCGCCGCGCCTTCCTGCTGGCCGCCGGTGCAGGTGCTGCGGGTGCCGCCACGCCCGCGCTGGCGCAGGTGGACGTGGGCGATGCGTCCAGCCTGCGCAAGCTGGTGCCCGCCGAGACGCTGGAGCAGTCCGCCGCCCGGCAATACCGGCAGATGCTGGAGCAGGCCCGCGCCAAGCGCGCCCTGGCGCCCCAGGGGCACCCGCAGTTGCAGCGCCTGCATGCCATCGCCGGGCGGCTGATCCCGTTCACCGCGCCGTGGAACGAGCGGGCCCGGCAGTGGCGCTGGGAGGTCAACCTGATCGGCAGCCAGCAGATCAACGCCTTCTGCATGCCGGGCGGCAAGATCGCGTTCTACACCGGCATCCTGGACCAGCTCAAGCTGACGGACGACGAGGTGGCCATGGTCATGGGCCACGAAATGGCCCACGCCCTGCGCGAGCACGCGCGCGAGCGCATCGCCAAGACGCAGGGCACCAACCTGGCGCTGCGCCTGGGCTCGGCGCTGCTGGGCCTGGGCGACCTGGGCAACGCGGCGGCCAACCTGGGCGGGCAACTGCTCACCTTGCAGTTCAGCCGCAGCGACGAGAGCGAGGCCGACCTGGTAGGCCTGGAGCTGGCCGCCCGCGCGGGCTACAACCCCCGGGCCGCCGCGAGCCTGTGGCAGAAGATGGGCAACGCCACGGGCAGCCGGCAGGGCGGGCTGGCGTTCCTGTCCACCCACCCCTCGGGGCCCGCGCGCATCAAGGAGCTGGAGCAGAACGTACCCCGCGTGCAGGGGCTGTACGAGGCGGCAAAACGCTCCTGATTTTGTAGCTGATGGCGCTTATGGGATAAGCGCTGGAGGCCGATTTGGCTTGAAATCAGCCAGCGTTCAGCTGCTGCTCCAGGTCGTGCAGCACCTGGTAGCACGGCAGCACCTGGGCCACGCTGGCGTTGGGCTCGCGGCCTTCGCGGATGGCGGCGAAGAACTCGCGGTCTTGCAGCTCGATGCCGTTCATCGACACGTCCACTTGGCTCACGTCGATCTTTTCTTCCTTGCCGTTGAACAGGTCGTCGTAGCGTGCGATGTAGGTTCCCGTGTCGCCGATGTAGCGGAAGAAGGTGCCCAGCGGGCCGTCGTTGTTGAAGCTCAAACTCAGCGTGCAGATCGCGCCGTTGGCGGCCTTCAGCTGGATGCTCATGTCCATGGCGATGCCGAGTTGATTGTGGATGGGGCCTTGCACGGCGTTGGCCCTGACGATGGGGCTGCCGCACTGGTAGGCGAACAGGTCCACGGTGTGCGCGGCGTGGTGCCACAGCAGGTGGTCTGTCCAACTGCGCGGCTGGCCCAGGGCGTTCATGTTGGTGCGTCGGAAGAAGTAGGTCTGCACGTCCATCTGCTGGATGTTGAATTCGCGCGCCGTGATCTTCTTGTGGACCCACTGGTGGCTGGGGTTGAAGCGGCGCGTGTGGCCGCACATGGCGACGAGGCCGGTCTGCTTTTGCAGCGCCACCACCTTCTCGCCGTCGGCCAGCACGTCGCACAGCGGGATTTCGACCTGCACGTGCTTGCCCGCTTGCAGGCAGGCGATGGACTGGCTGGCGTGCATCTGCGTGGGGGTGCAGAGGATGACGGCGTCCACCTCCTTGATGGCCAGGCTGTCGGCCAGCTCGGTGGTGACGTGCTTGATGCCGTACTTGTCGGCCACTTCCCGGGTCTTGTCCAGGTCGCGGCTGACGAGGGAGACGACTTCGACATCGGGGATGTTCTTGATGCCGTCCAGGTGCTTGATGCCGAAGGCGCCTGCGCCTGCCAGGGCTACTTTGATGGTCATGGTTAGAGCGTGTTATGCACTTTTACGTGCCCGCGAAAGCCGGGGAAAGGCCCGGCAACTAGGCGCAGGACGCGCCGCGGTATGGATACCGCAAGCGGCCTGCAACAACGTGGCCGGGCCTTTCCCCGGCTTTCCCGAAGGGTTGGGCCAAAAGGCCAGCGCTCGCGGTGTTGCAGCCCTTGCCAAGGCCACCAGCCTTGGCGGCGGCGCGCGCCTTGCGA
>NZ_JASGDA010000133.1:0-14416 GCF_047607405.1 Acidovorax sp.
GACATCCAGATCATGAGCCAGGTGCGCGCCATGCGCTACACGCTGGAGCGCGTGATCCGCGGGCTGGACACCATCAGCGCCACCGGCAACATCCTGCGCGACTACCTGACCGACCTGTTCCCCATCATGGAGCTGGGCACCAGCGCCAAGATGCTGTCCATCGTGCCGCTGATGGCGGGCGGCGGCATGTACGAGACGGGCGCGGGCGGCTCGGCGCCCAAGCACGTGCAGCAGCTGGTGGAAGAAAACCACCTGCGCTGGGACAGCCTGGGCGAATTTTTGGCGCTGGCCGTGTCGTTCGAGGACCTCGGCATCAAGAACGGCAACCCCCGCGCCAAGCTGCTCGCCAAGACGCTGGACGCCGCCACCGGCAAGCTGCTGGACAACAACAAGAACCCCAGCCCCAAGACCGGCCAGCTCGACAACCGTGGCAGCCAGTTCTACCTGGCGCTGTACTGGGCGCAAGAACTCGCCGCGCAGACCGAGGACAAGGAGCTGGCCGCCAAGTTCGCGCCCCTGGCCAAGCAACTGGCCGACAACGAGCAGAAGATCGTGGACGAACTGAACGCCGTGCAGGGCCAGCCCGCCGACATCGGCGGCTACTACCTGCCCGACGTGGCCAAGCTGGACGCCGTGATGCGCCCCAGCAAGACGCTGAACGACGCCCTCAAGTCCGTGGCCGCCTGACCGGTCGCCCGGCCCACGCCGCGCTCCAGGCCCCGCTTGTCGGGGCCTTTTTCATTTCATGGCCAGACCGCCCAAGGATGTAAACAGCCCTGTAGGGGCCACAACCGGCGAGGCGGCAGAGCCGATTCCCGCAGTGCAAGAGTGTCAATATGCTTCAAGTACACGCCCATTCGCCAGGCCGTGCCCTCATAATGTTTCATCGCTAATACACGCGCTCTCAAGCGGGTCATGCCCATTTCCATCCTGCTGATTGAAAGCGACAGCCACCACGCGCAGGCCGTGGTCGATGCGCTGGCGGACCCCTGGTCGGGCTGGCGGGTGGACGTGGCGGCTTCGCTGGCCGATGCGCGCGTGCAACTGCAGAGCCGGGCGCCGGACATCGTGCTGGCCGCCCAGCGCACGGTGGACGGGACGGCCTTCGACCTGCTGCAGATGCTCGACGGCATCCCGGCCATGATCATCGTGCGCGCCAGGGCCGAGACCCACGCCGCCCAGGCCATGCGGCACGGCTTCGACGACTTCGCGGTGCAGGACCCCGCGCTCGACTACCTGCTGACCCTGCCCGCGCTGATCGACGGGGTGCTCGAACGCAGCACCACCGTGCGCGCCCGGCGCGCGGCCGAGGCCATGCTGGCGCGCCAGCACCGCCTGCTGCAGGCCATCTCCCGCGCGCAGGCGATGTTCATCGCCAGCACCGGGCCGGGAGCCGCGTTCGAGGCGCTGCTCGACGAACTCATGGCGCTCACGCACAGCGCCTTCGGCCTGGTGGGCGAGGTGCAGCGCGCGCCGGACGGTCGCCCCAGCCTGCGCGTGCATGCCATGAACGACATCGGCTGGGACGGCGCCGCGCGGGCGCTCCACGCCCAGCAGACGGCCCAGGGCCTGGTGTTCGACGACATGGGTTCACTGGTGAGCGCCGCGCTGGTGTCGGGCGAGCCGGTCATCGACAACGACGCGGGCCGCCACGCCGGTGCAGGCACGCCAACGCCGCCGGGCCTGCCCCTGCTGCGCACCTACCTGGGCCTGCCGGTGCATGCGGCGGGCGAGTTGGTGGCGATGATCGGGCTGGCCAATCGGGAAGAGGGCTATGCCCCGGCTGACGTGCAGTTCCTGCAGCCCTTGCTGAGCACGGTGGGGCAGCTCGAAATGGCCCGCCGCGCCGAACTCGCGCGCAGCGCGGTCGAGGCCGAGCTGGCGCGCACCAGCTCGCTGCTGGCCGAGAAGACCCGTGCGCTGGAAGGCACGCTCGCCAGCGTGTCGCAAGGCATCTCCAACGTGGACGCCGAGGGCCGCATCCGCGTCTATAACCGCCGCTACCTGGAGCTGCTGGACCTGCCCGAATCCCTGCTCGCCACGCAGCCCCACGTCGAGGAGGTGGTGCGCCTGCAGACCGAGCGGGGCGACTTCGGCCCGGGGCTTCAGCTCATCGACCTGGGCGCGCGCAGCTACGTGGCGGCCGAAGACGCGGCCCACGGCGACCGGCTCAACATGCCTGACTTGTACGTGCGCCGCACCCAGGCGGGGCGCTACATCGAGATCCGCACCCGCATGCTGGAGGGGGGCGGTCGCGTGCGCACCTTCACCGACGTGACCGACTACCTGACCACCCTGGAGGCCCTGCGCATGAGCGAGGCCCGCTGGCGCAGCCTGATGCAGCTGCTGTCCGACGGGTTCTGGGAGCAGGACGCGCAGTTTCGCTTCGTGCGCATGGAGGGCAAGCTCTTCAAGGAACCCGACGTGCCGGACGAGCTCAAGCACGGCCACACGCCATGGGAGCTGCCCAACCTCGTGGCGAGCGAGGCGCAGTGGCGCGAGCACCGCAGGCAACTGGAGGCGCACGAGGTCTTCCAGGACTTCGAGATACAGCAGCGCACCTCGGATGGCGGCTTCATCTGGGTGTCCATCAGCGGCGAGCCCCTGTTCGACGCCGAGGGCCGCTTCGCGGGCTACCGAGGCGTGGCGCGCAACATCACCGACCGCAAGCAGGCCGAGGCCGAGATCCAGCGCCTGGCCTTCTACGACGAACTCACCGGCCTGCCCAACCGCCGCCTGCTGCTGGACCGGCTGGAGCGCACCGCCGCCGCCTGCGTGCGCGAAGGCAGCCACGGCGCGCTGCTGTTCCTGGACCTGGACAATTTCAAGGGCATCAACGACACCCTGGGCCACGACCAGGGCGACCTGCTGCTGGCGCAGGTGGGCAAGCGCGTCAGCGCCAGCGTGCGGGCCAGCGACACCGTGGCGCGCCTGGGGGGCGACGAGTTCGTGGTGGTGATCCGGGGCCTGCACGCCGAGCCGCGCGAGGCCGCCGCCGAAGCCGAGGTGGTGGCGCTGAAGGTGCTGGGCGCGCTGAACCAGCCCTACAGGGTGCAGGACAGCGAGGTACACAGCACGCCCAGCATCGGCATCACGCTGTTTTGCGACAAGCAGCTGTCCCCGCAGGAACTGCTCAAGCGCGCCGACCTCGCCATGTACCAGGCCAAGGCGCGGGGGCGCAACACGCTGTGCTTCTTCGACCCCGCCATGCAGGAGGCCGCCACCGCGCGCTCGGCGCTGGAGGGCGACATGCGCCAGGGCCTGCTGCGCGGCGAGTTCATGCTGCACTACCAGCCTGTGGTGGACGAGGCCGGCCGGGTGCTGGGCGCCGAGGCCCTGGTGCGCTGGAGGCACCCGCAGCGCGGCATGGTGCCGCCCGGCGACTTCATCCCCCTGGCCGAGCAGACGGGCCTCATCGTTCCGCTGGGGCGGCAGGTGCTGGCCATGGCCAGCAGCCAGCTGGCGCGCTGGGCGGCGTCGCCCGCCACCGCGGGCTGGAGCGTGGCCGTGAACGTGAGCGCGCAGGAGTTCCGCCAGGCCGACTTCGTGCAGGAGGTGCTGGGCACGCTGCGCGACTGCGGCGCCGACCCGAGCCAGCTCACGCTGGAGCTGACCGAAAGCCTGCTGCTGCAGGACGTGGAGGACAGCATCCTCAAGATGCAGGCGCTGCGCACGCAGGGCGTGGGCTTCTCGCTGGACGACTTCGGCACCGGCTACTCGTCCCTGAGCTACCTGAAACGCCTGCCGCTGGACCAGCTCAAGATCGACCAGAGCTTCGTGCGCGACGTGCTCACCGACCCCAACGACGCGACCATTGCCTGCACCATCATCACGCTGGCCCACAGCCTGGGGCTGAACGTGGTGGCCGAGGGCGTGGAGACCGAGGGGCAGCACGACTTTCTGCAGCGCAACGGCTGCAAGCGCTTTCAGGGCTACCTGTTCGGGCGGCCCGCGCCTGCCGAATCACTCCAGTTTGCTACTTGATTGATAGCTACTCGCGCTTGCTGGATAAGCGCTAGAGGCCGATTTGGCTTAAATTTTCTTGCCGCGCAGCAGCTTGTCTTCTGCCAACGCCAGCGCTGCGGGGTGGCCCGACAGCACCAGCGTGTCGCCCGCCGCCAGCACCGCCTCGTCCACGGCGGCGCCGATGCGCCCGTCGCCGCGCCGCAGGTTCACCACGCGCACGCCCATGGCAGGCAGCGCGAGCTGCCCCAGGCTCTGGCCCAGGGCCGTGGCCTCCGGCGGCAGGGTGAGGGTGGACAGGCGCTCCTGGTCGCGCTCGGCCACGGTGTCGTCGTCCGCGCCGTGGAAGTAGCCGCGCAGCAGGCCGTAGCGCGCGTCGCGCTGGTCGCGCACCAGCCGCAGCACGCGGTGCATGGGCACGCCCACCAGCGCCAGCGCGTGGCTGGCGAGCATCAGCGAGCCTTCGATGGCCTCGGGCACCACCTCGGTCGCGCCAGCCTCTTGCAGCTTGTTCAGGTGTTGGTCGTCCTGTGTGCGCACCACCACGGGCACCTGGGGCGCGTGCGAGCGGGCATTGGCCAGTACCTTCAGCACAGCGGGCACGTCGGTGTAGGTGATGACCACGGCGCTGGCGCGCACCAGGCCCGCAGCCATCAGCGCCTGCAGCCGGGTGGCGTCGCCATAGACCACCGAGTCGCCCGCCGCCGCCGCCTGGCGCACGCGGTCCGGGTCCAGGTCCAGCGCCATGTAGGGCACGCCCTCGTGCTCCAGCATGCGCGCCAGGTTCTGCCCGCAGCGGCCATAGCCGCAGATGATGACGTGCCCGCTGGTGTTGATGGACCTGCGCGCGATGGAAGTCATTTGCAGCGACTGCTGGAGCCAGTCGCTCGCCACCAGCTTCATCACGATGCGGTTGCTGTACTGGATGAGGAAGGGCGTCGCCAGCATGGACAGCACCATCGCCGCCAGGATGGGGTTCATCAGCGCGGGCTGCACCAGCGCGTTGTCCTGCGCCAGCGACAGCAGCACGAAGCCGAACTCGCCCGCCTGCGCCAGGTACAGCCCCGTGCGCAGCGCCACGCCGGTGGTGGCGCCCATGCCGCGCGCCAGCAGCAGGATGATGGCCAGCTTGGCGAGCAGCAGCACCGACAGCAGCGCCAGCACCATGCCGCAGCGGTCCACCAGCACGTGCCAGTCCAGCATCATGCCGATGGTGATGAAGAACAGGCCCAGCAGCACGTCGTGGAAGGGGCGTATGTCCGTGCCCACCTGGTGGCGGTATTCCGTCTCGGACACCAGCACGCCCGCGATGAACGCGCCCAGCGCCAGGCTCAGGCCCGCCAGCTCGGTCAGCCACGCCAGGCCCAGGGTGATGAGCAGCAGGTTGAGCATGAAGAGTTCGTCGCTCTTGCGCCGCGCCACCAGCGTGAGCCACCAGCGCATCACCCGCTGCCCGCCGGTAATCAGTATTGCCACCAGCACCGTCGCCTTGATGAGCGCCCAGCCCAGCGACGCGAGCAGCTCGTCGGGCGACGAGCCCAGCGCGGGGATGAGCACCAGCAGCGGCACCACGGCCAGGTCCTGGAACAGCAGGATGCCCATCACGCGGCGACCGTGCTCGCTCTCCAGCTCGGCGCGCTCGGCCATCAGCTTGACGACGATGGCCGTGCTGCTCATGGTGATGACGCCCGACAGCGCCAGCGCCGTCTGCCAGCCCATGTCCCACACCCCGCCCACGGCGCGCGACAGCAGCAGCGCCGCGCCCGCCACCACCGCCATGGTCAGCACCACCTGCATCAGCCCCAGGCCGAACACCTGGCGGCGCATGGCGCGCAGCTTGGGCAGGCTGAATTCGAGGCCGATGGCGAACATCAGGAACACCACGCCGAACTCGCCCAGGTGGCGCACGCCCTCGGAGTCCTGCGCCAGCGCAAAAGCATGCGGCCCGATCAGCACGCCCGCCGCCAGGTAGCCCAGCATGGGCGGCAGCTTGAGGCTGCGGCAGGCCACCACCCCCAGCACGGCGGCCAGCAAATACAGCAAGGTGAGGGCGAGCGAAGACATAGAGCCTTCGATGCTATCCGACGCGGCGGTGCGGCGGGGCCGGTCGATAGAATCGCCCGCATGACCGCCGTGCCGCCCCCTTTCGACGCCGAGCAGGCCCAGCGCCTGGCCCGCGAGACCTTCGACATCGAAGCCGCCGCGCTGACCGCCCTGGCCGCGCGCATCGACGGCGCTTTCGCCCAGGCGGTGCAAATGGCGCTCTCCACGCGCGGCCGCGTCGTCGTCATGGGCATGGGCAAGAGCGGCCACGTGGGCCGCAAGATCGCCGCCACGCTGGCGTCCACCGGCACGCCCGCCTTCTTCGTCCACCCGGCCGAGGCCAGCCATGGCGATTTGGGCATGGTCACGGGCGACGACCTGGTGCTGGCCATCTCCAACAGCGGCGAGAGCGGCGAGCTGACCTCCATCCTGCCCGTGCTCAAGCGCCTGGGCACGCCGCTGTTGGCAATGACGGGCGATTTGCAATCCACGCTGGCCCGCCATGCCGACCTGGTGCTCGACTGCAGCGTGGAGCGCGAAGCCTGCCCGCTCAACCTGGCCCCCACCGCCAGCACCACCGCGCAGCTCGCCATGGGCGATGCGCTGGCCGTGGCTTTGCTCGACGCGCGGGGCTTTCGCCCCGAGGACTTCGCGCGATCCCACCCCGGCGGCGCGCTGGGGCGCAGGCTGCTCACCCACGTGAGTGACGTGATGCGCAGCGGCGCCGAGATCCCGCGCGTGCCGCCCGAGGCCAGTTTGAGCGACCTCATGCGCGAGATGAGCGCCAAGGGCCTGGGCGCGTCGGCCATCGTCGGCCCGGCGGACGAGGTGCTGGGCATCTTCACCGACGGCGACCTGCGCCGCCGAATCGAGGCCGGGGCCGACCTGCGCGCCGCCACCGCCGCCGAGGTCATGCACCCGCAGCCGCGCCGCATCGCGCCCGATGCGCTGGCCGTGGATGCGGCGGAAATGATGGAAGCGCACTCCATCACCTGCGTGCTGGTGGTGGATGCCGCAGGCGCCCTGGTCGGCGTCGTCCACATCGGCGACCTCATGCGCGCGAAAGTGATATGACCCAGCCCGTGCTGCAATTCCCCCCCGAGCTGCTGCTGCGCGCGCAGGACGTGCGCGTGGCCTTCTTCGATGTCGATGGCGTGCTGACCGACGGCGGCCTGTACTTCACCGAGTCGGGCGAGACCATCAAGCGCTTCAACACCCTGGACGGCCACGGCCTCAAGCTGCTGCAAAAGGCGGGCATCACCCCGGCAGTGGTCACGGGCCGCGACAGCGCGCCTTTGCGCGTGCGCCTGAAGGCCCTGGGCGTGCAGCACGCCATCTTCGGCACCGAGGACAAGCGCCCCGCCGCCGAGCAGATCCTCGCGCAACTGAACCTCAGCTGGGCGCAGGCGGCGGCCATGGGCGACGACTGGCCCGACCTGCCCCTGATGCGCCGCGCCGCCTTCGCCTGCGCCCCCGCCAATGCCCAGATCGAGGTGCGCCATGCGGCCCACCACGTCACCCAGGCGCGCGGCGGCGACGGCGCGGCGCGCGAGCTGTGCGACCTGCTGCTCACGGCCACGGGCCGCTATGCGGCGCTGCTGGCGGACTACACCGCATGACGTGGAACCAGCGGCTGCGCCAGGGCTGGGACCGGCTCTCGCTCTACCTGCCCGTCGCCCTCATGGGCCTGCTGGCGCTGGGCACCTGGTGGCTGGTGCGCAACGCCCCGCCGCCGCTGGCGCCCGCCGCCGAGCGCCCGCTGGCGCACCAGCCGGACTACTTCATGAAAACCTTCTCGGTGAAAAGCTTCGACGCCACGGGCCGCCTGCAGAGCGAAGTGAAGGGCGACATGGCGCGGCACTACCCCGACACCGACACGCTGGAGATCGAGCAGGCCCGCATGCGCTCCGTCACGCCCGAAGGCCGCGTGACCGTCGCCACGGCCAACCGCGCGCTGACCAACGCCGACGGCTCCGAGGTGCAACTGTTCGGCAACGCCATCGTCACCCGCGAACCCCTGCCCGCCAAGGCCGGTGCGCCCGCCCAGCCGCGCATGGAATTCCGGGGCGAGTTCCTGCACGCCTACACCCAGACCGAGCGCGTGCGGTCCGACCAGGCCGTCACCCTCACCCGCGGCAACGACCGCTTCACCGCCGACGGCATGGACTACGACAATCTCGACCAGGTGCTGCAACTGCGCGGTCGGGTGCGCGGCGTGTTGCAGCCTGGCAAGAAATGAGACAACCCCCTGAGTCGCTTCGCGCCTTCCCCCTTCTCTCTACGCGCTGCGCGCTAGGGGAAGGGGGACGCAGCCAGCGCGGCGGGGCGGCCCTTGCGCGGCTGCCTGCGCATGGTGCGCGCCAGTTTCATGCGCTGTGGGCGGTTCACGGCACAACGGAGAACTGAGATGGCTGCTCCCCTCGTCTTCATCACCGGCGCGTCCAGCGGCATCGGCCAGGCGCTGGCCCTCTGCTACCACCGTGCGGGCTACCGCCTGGCCCTGGCCGCGCGCCGCACTTCAGAGGTCAAAACATGGGCTGACGCCCAAGGGATAAGCACTAGTAGCTATGAAATCTATAGTGCCGACGTGGCCGTGACCGACAGCATCGTCGCCGCAGGCCGCGACTGCATCGCCCGCCAGGGCGTGCCCGACGTGGTCATCGCCAACGCGGGCATCAGCATCGGCATGGACACGGCGGTGCGCGAGGACATCGACGTGATGGCCCGCACCTTCGCCACCAACAACATCGGCATGACCGCCACCTTCCACCCCTTCGTGGACGCCATGGTGCAGCGCGGCAGCGGCACGCTGGTGGGCATCGGCAGCGTGGCGGGCATCCGGGGCCTGCCCGGCCACGGCGCCTACTGCGCCAGCAAGGCGGCGGCCATCGCCTACTGCGAAAGCCTGCGCGGTGAAATGCGCCCGCACGGCGTGCGCGTGGTCACCATCTGCCCGGGCTACATCGACACGCCGCTCACGCGCCGCAACCGCTACGGCATGCCCTTCCTGATGCAGGCCGACGACTTTGCCGACCGCGCCTTCCGCGCCATCGCGGCGGGCGTGAGCTACCGCGTCATCCCCTGGCAAATGGGCGTGGCCGCCAAGCTGCTGCGCCTGCTGCCGAACGCGCTGTTCGACAAGGTGCTGGCGGGCCGCCCGCGCAAGCGCCGCCAGGGCGAGTAGGGACGAACAGGCATGAAAAAAGCTCCCGAAGGAGCTTTTTTGCAGAAAACCAAAGTGGCTCAGTAGCCGTTGCCACCGCCGCCGTAGCCGCCACCGCCGCTGCGACCGCCACCGTTGCGGGAGCCGGAGCCATAGGGGCTGCGGAAACCGCCTTCGCTGCGGCCACCACCGCCGTAGCCGCCGCCACCGCCTTCGCGACCGCCGCCATAACCACCACCACCGCCGCCTTCACGGCCACCGCCGTAACCGCCGCCGCCACTGCGGCCACCGCCACCGTAGCCGCCGCCACCACCGCCAAAGCCGCCGCTGCGGGGCGGGCGGGGTTCCATGGGGCGGGCCTCGTTGACCACGATGCTGCGACCACCCAGGGGCTGGCCGTTCATGCCGTTGATGGCGGCCTGGGCCTCTGCGTCGCTGCCCATTTCAACGAAGCCGAAACCCTTGGAGCGACCAGTGTCGCGCTCCATCATCACCTTGGCGCTGGTCACGGCGCCGAACTGGCCGAAAGCCTGCTCCAGATCGTTGTCGCGCACCGAGTACGGCAGGTTGCCGACATACAGTTTGTTGCCCATCGAGGGACTCCTCAAAAACACATGGATAAAGCGATGGAGTCCCGAAAACGCAGCCAGCTAATCTCAACGACGCTCTCAGCGTGAAACCGACGGACACCTCAAACTTGGAAAAACGGGCGAAACCCGCCAGCGCATTATGCGCCACACTTTTGCCGAAAAAGCAAGCGCTGGCGCGGTTGGCGGCGTGCTTGCCGCGTAAAAAAAGGAGCCTGAAAGCTCCTTTGTTTTCTTTAGTAGCCGCCGCGGCCACCGCCGTAGCCACCACCGCCGCCGTAGCTGCCACGGCCACCGCCGTAACCGCCACCGCCATTGCCGCCGCCGAAGCCGCCGCTGCGCGGGGGGCGGGGTTCCATGGGACGGGCTTCGTTGACCACCAGGTCACGACCGCCGAAGTTCTGGCCATGCACGCCCTGGATGGCGGCTTGCGCCTCGGCATCGCTGCCCATTTCGACGAAGCCGAAACCCTTGGAGCGACCGGTGTCGCGCTCCATCATGACCTTGGCGCTGCCCACGGAGCCGAATTGGCTGAAGGTCTGCTCCAGATCCTGGTCGCGGAAGGAATAGGGCAGGTTGCCCACGTAAAGTTTGTTGCCCATGAGGGACTCCTGAAAAAACATGAAAACGCGATGGAGCCCGACGCAATCAACAAACCTGTGACGACTTCAAAGACGCGAAACTGACCAATCACCGCAAACCTGTTTTCCTGCGCGCAGAAAAACGGCCCCATTATCAGTCACTTTGCGCGAGATGTGGGGGTTTATTTGTGGGCGCGCCGGGCCAGCCCAAGGGAATACCCGCACCCTCTGGGTACACTGCTTGCCCCACATGGAACCGTTCTTGATTTCCACCGCCATCGTCGCGCTCGCCGAAATGGGCGACAAGACGCAGCTTCTCGCGCTGGTGCTCGCGGCGCGCTTTCGCAAACCCTGGCCCATTGCCCTGGGCATCCTGGCCGCCACGCTGGTCAACCACGGCCTGGCGGGCGCGGTGGGCGCGTGGGTGACCACCTTCGTGGGGCCGCAGGTGCTGCGCTGGATATTGGGCGCGTCGTTCATCGCCATGGCGGTGTGGATGCTCATCCCCGACAAGCTCGACGAGGGCGAGGTCGAAGGCTCGCCGCGCTGGGGCGTGTTTGGCACCACGCTGGTGGCCTTCTTCCTGGCTGAGATGGGCGACAAGACGCAGATCGCCACCGTCATGCTGGCCGCGCAGTACAACGCCTACCTGTGGGTGGTGGCGGGCACCACGCTGGGCATGATGCTGGCCAACGCGCCCGTGGTGTGGCTGGGCGAGCGCATCACGCGGCGGGTGCCGATCCGTGTGGTTCACGGGGTGTCGGCTGTCATTTTCCTGGTGCTTGGCCTGTTGGCGCTTTTGGCATAATTGCCGCCCAGACGCGCCGATTTGCCACCGCTTGCGGGCGCTTTACAAATACTGCTAAAGACCCGGCCCGGCCTCGTTTTTAGCGACGCCGGGTTTTTTTTATGTCCTTCATCGCCACACCGCAGTCCATGCACTTCGCCGAGGCCCTGCCCCTGCAGTCGGGCGCCTCGATCCGCGACTACCACCTGGCCTACGAGACTTACGGCACGCTCAACGCCGACCGCTCCAACGCCGTGCTCGTGTGCCACGCGCTCAACGCATCGCACCACGTGGCGGGCGTGTATGCGGGCCAGGACAAGAGCGAGGGCTGGTGGGACAACATGATCGGCCCCGGCAAGAGCGTGGACACCGACCGCTTCTTCGTCATCGGCGTGAACAACCTGGGCTCGTGCTTCGGCTCCACCGGCCCCATGCACACGCACCCCGACACCGGCGAGGTCTATGGCGCGGACTTTCCCGTGGTCACGGTGGAAGACTGGGTCAACGCCCAGGCCCGCCTGCTCGACCGGCTGGGCATCACGCAGCTGGCCGCCGTGCTGGGCGGCAGCCTGGGCGGCATGCAGGCGCTCAGTTGGACGCTGCAATACCCCGACCGCATGCGCCACGCCGTGGTGGTGGCGAGCGCCCCCAACCTCACGGCGGAGAACATCGCCTTCAACGAAGTCGCGCGCCGCGCCATCGTCACCGACCCGGACTTCCACGGCGGCCACTTCTACCGCCACGGCGTCATCCCCAAGCGCGGCCTGCGCATCGCCCGCATGATCGGCCACATCACCTACCTGAGCGACGACGTGATGAACGAGAAGTTCGGGCGGCAACTGCGCGAAGGCATCGACCTCAAGTACAGCACGCAGGACATCGAGTTCCAGATCGAAAGCTACCTGCGCTACCAGGGCGACAAGTTCAGCGACTACTTCGACGCCAACACCTATTTGCTGATCACCCGCGCGCTGGACTACTTCGACCCGGCCCGCGCCCACGGCGGCAACCTGACCCGCGCGCTGGCCGTGGCGCGGGCCAAGTTCCTGCTGGTGAGCTTCACCACCGACTGGCGCTTTTCGCCCGCGCGCAGCCGCGAGATCGTGCGCGCCCTGCTCGACAACCGCCGCGCCGTGAGCTACGCGGAGATCGACGCGCCCCACGGTCATGATGCCTTTTTGCTCGATGACGCACGCTACATGAGCGTCATGCGCTCATATTTCGATAGCATTCACAAGGAGCTGCAGCCATGACCGAGAGCGTTGCCATGCAGGCGCTGGCGCGCCTGGTGCCGCCGGGCAGCCGCGTGCTGGACCTGGGCTGCGGCGACGGCGCGATGCTGGACTACCTGCAGCGCGAACGCGGCTGCACCGGCTACGGCGTGGAGATCGCCGACGCCAACGTGCTCGCCTGCGTGCGGCGCGGCGTGCAGGTGCTGCAGCTCAACCTGGACGAGGGCCTGGCGCTGTTCGAGGACAACAGCTTCGACGTGGTGCTGCAGATCGACACCCTGCAACACCTGCGCAACGCCGAGACCATGCTGCGCGAGACGGCCCGCGTGGGCCGCACGGGCGTGGTGGCCTTCCCCAACTTCGCGCACTGGCCCAACCGCCTGTCCATATTGCGCGGGCGCATGCCCGTCACGCGCCGCCTGCCCTACCAGTGGTACGACACGCCCAACATCCGCGTGGGCACGTACAAGGACTTCGAGGTGCTGGCGCACAAGAACAGCCTGCGCATCCTCGAATCCTTCGGCCTGCAGGGCGGTCGGCAGGTGCGCTGGCTGCCCAACGCGCGTGCAAGCACGGCGGTGTTCCACTTCGAGCATGCCTAGAACCCACAGGAGACACGCACCATGAACCGCCTTGCCGCCGCACTCCTTGCCACCGCTTCGTTCTGCGCCGCCGCGCAGACCGCCTGGCCGCCCGTGCCCACCGTCATCGCCCACCGGGGCGCTTCCGCCCTGCGGCCCGAGCACACGCTGGCGGCCTACCAGCAGGCCATCGACGACGGCGCCGACATCATCGAGCCCGACCTCGTCATCACCCGCGACGGCGTGCTGGTGGCGCGACACGAGAACGCCATTGCCGTGCTGAACGCCGACGGCTCCGTGAAGGAAGCCACCACCGACGTGGCCGACCGCCCCGAGTTCGCCGCGCGCAAGGCCACCAAGACCATCGACGGCCAGGCCGTCACCGGCTGGTTCACCGAGGACTTCACGCTGGCCGAGCTCAAGACCCTGCGCGCCCGCGAGCGCATCCCCGCAGTGCGCCCGGCCAACACCGCGTACAACGGCCAGTTCGAGGTGCCCACGCTGCAAGAGGTGATCGACCTGGCCAAGGCGCAGAGCGCGAAGGCGGGCCGTGTCATCGGCATCTACCCCGAGACCAAGCACCCCACGTACTTCCAGTCCATCGGCCTGCCGCTGGAAGCGCCGCTGCTCGCCGTTCTGGACAAGAACGGCTGGAACCACAAGGCCGCGCCCGTGTTCGTGCAGTCCTTCGAGGTCGCCAACCTGCAGGCCATCCGCAAACTCAGCAGCGTCCGGCTGGTGCAGCTCGTCGCGGCCTCGGGCCGCCCCTACGACTTCGTGGCCCGGGGCGCTGCGGAGACACGCGGCTATGCCGACCTGCTCACGCCCGAGGGCCTGAAGCAGGTGGCGGCCTACGCCAACGCCATCGGCCCGTACAAGACCCAGGTGGTGCCGGTGAAGGACGGCCTGCCCGGCCAGCCCACGGGCCTGGTGGAACGTGCCCGGGCCGAGGGCCTGGCGGTACACATCTGGACGCTGCGGCCCGAGAACGCCTTCCTGCCCGCAGGATTGAAGAAGGCCCCCGCCAGCGACGGCACGGCGCGCGGCGACAGCGTGGGCGAGATCACCGCCTACCTGCGCGCAGGCATTGACGGCTTCTTCACCGACGACCCCGCCGTGGGCCGCGCCGCCGTGGACGCCTTCGTGCAGGCGAAGTGACGAGGAATTACTATAAAAACAATAGCTGCTTGTGCTTGCTGCATAAGCGCTAGAGGCCAATTTGGCTCATAAAACACCATGCCCCGGTTCGCCGCCAACCTGACGCTGATGTACACCGAGCTGCCGTTCCTCGACCGCTTCGCCGCCGCCGCGCGCGACGGGTTCGCGGCGGTGGAGCTGCAATTTCCCTACGCCTTCGGGCCCGCCGACATCGCGGCGCGGCTGCGCGACAGCGGCCTGCGGCTGGTGCTGCTCAACGCCCCCGCCGCCGGTGCCGACCGTGCGGGCATGGCGGCGGCGTGGGACGCAGGCGCGCGCGGC
>NZ_JASGDA010000134.1:0-29054 GCF_047607405.1 Acidovorax sp.
GCCGCGCAAGGCGCCGCCCTCCTCGCGGCGGACGGCGGCGCCCGGGCGCCGGGCGCCAGCAGCTTCTTTGCGCGGCGCTCGGCCAACGCGGCGGCGGCCAGCGCCGACCCTCTGCTCACCCCCGGCCTGCGCGACAGCCTGGAAGCCCTGCTGGCCGACGCGGGCGAGGCCAGCGACCCTCAGGCGCTCAAGCAGCGGCTGGCGGCCCTGGTGAGCGCGCACTTCCCCGCCGAACTCGCCGCCCGCGCCCTGGCCCTGGCCGGGCGCTACGTGGACTACCGCGTGGCCCTGGGCCGCCTGACCGCCCCCAAGGACCCCGCCGACCCGGCTGCCCTGCGCGACGCGCTGGAGGCGCGCCACCGCGTGCGCCAGCAGTTCTTCGACGACGCCGAGTACGACGCCCTGTTCGCCCGCTCGGACGAGCTGGACCGCTACACCCTCGCGCGCCTGGAGATCGCCCGCAACCCCGACCTGAGCGCCGAGCAGCGCGCGCAGGCCCTGCGCGCCGCCGAGAGCGAGCTTGCGCCCGAGCGCCTTGCCGAGCGCGCCGCCGCCACCGCGCACCTGGCCGCCGCCGCCCAGACCGCCGCCTTCGACGCGCAGAACACCAGCGACTACGCCCGCCACACCGCCCGCAGCGCGCAGTACGGCGAGGCCGCCGCCCACGCCCTGGCCCAGCTGGACCGCGAGGAGCGCGACTGGCAGCAGCGCCTGGACCAGTACAGCCAGGCCCGCGCGCAGGGCGACGGCGCGGCCTTGCAACAGCTGCGCCAGCAGCTCTTTACCGCCGACGAGCAGCAGCGCGTGGAGGCCGCGCTGGCCCTGCGCAGCCAGAAAACCGGCTCCTGAGCGCGTTTTTCTGCGCCGAGCTTTTTCGCGGCGCACGTTTCCTGCAAACAAGGCCGCCGTGCCTCTTGATTTCGCCAGAAACATGAGGCATTGCGCACCTACAGTCGTCGGTGTACACCCCCTTCGCCACGACCACCGGAGACGCCCCATGAACGCAGCCCTGCCCCCATCCGCCGCCCAGAGCCCTGCCGCCTGGGACAACCCCATGGGCCTGATGGGCTTCGAGTTCGTGGAATTCACCTCGCCCACGCCCGGCGTGCTGGAGGCCGTGTTCGAGAAGCTGGGCTTCACCCTGGTCGCCAAGCACCGCTCCAAGGACGTGGTGCTGTACCGCCAGAACGGCATCAACTTCGTCCTGAACCGCGAGCCGCACAGCCAGGCCGCGTACTTCGGCGCCGAGCACGGCCCGTCGGCCTGCGGGCTGGCCTTTCGTGTGAAGGACGCGCACCTGGCCTACAAACGCGCGCTGGAGCTGGGCGCGCAGCCCATCGAGATTCCCACCGGGCCGATGGAGCTGCGCCTGCCCGCCATCAAGGGCATCGGCGGCGCGCCGCTGTACCTCATCGACCGCTTCGAGGACGGCAAGAGCATCTACGACATCGACTTCGAATTCCTCCCCGGCGTGGACCGCCGCCCCGCGGGCCACGGCCTGAAGGAAATCGACCACCTCACGCACAACGTCTATCGGGGCCGCATGGGCTTCTGGGCGGGGTTCTACGAGAAGCTGTTCGGCTTCCGCGAGATCCGCTACTTCGACATCCAGGGCGAGTACACCGGCCTCACGTCCAAGGCCATGACGGCGCCGGACGGCAAGATCCGCATCCCGCTGAACGAGGAATCCAAGCAGGGCGGCGGCCAGATCGAGGAGTTCCTGATGCAGTTCAACGGCGAGGGCATCCAGCACATCGCGCTGATCTGCGACGACCTCACCGAGGTGGTGGACAAGCTGGGCCTGGCGGGCGTGCCGCTGGCCACCGCCCCCAACGACATCTACTACGAGATGCTGGCAACGCGCCTGCCCGGCCATGGCCGCAACGTGGCCGAGCTGCAGTCGCGCGGCATCCTGCTGGACGGCACCACGGCCGACGGCACGCCGCGCCTGCTGCTGCAGATCTTCTCCACGCCCATGCTGGGCCCGGTGTTCTTCGAGTTCATCCAGCGCGTGGGCGACTACCGCGACGGCTTCGGCGAAGGCAACTTCAAGGCCCTGTTCGAGTCGCTGGAGCGCGACCAGATCAACCGTGGCGTGCTCGAAGCCGCCAAAGCCTGAGCGCAAGAGAAAACCCGCCATGGCCGTCGAACCCGTCGTTTACGGCGCCAGCGAGCGCCCCCCGCGCGGCGACTACACCCGCGCCAGCACCGACTACACCTGCCCACAGGACTACGCGGCCTACACCGCCGCCGACCACGACACCTACCGCCGCCTGTACCAGCGCCAGTGCGCCCTGCTGCCGGGGCTGGCGAGCGAGGCGTTCATCGCCGCCCTGCCCTCGCTGGGCGCGCAGGACCGCATCCCGCGCTTCGAGGAGATCAACGAGCGGCTGCACAAGGCCACGGGCTGGGAGATCGTGGGCGTGCCCGGGCTGATCCCCGAGGTGCCCTTCTTCACCCTGCTGGCCCACCGCAAGTTCCCGGTGACGGACTGGATCCGCAAGCCCGAGGAGTTCGACTACATCGTCGAGCCCGACATCTTCCACGACCTGTTCGGCCACGTGCCGCTGCTGTTCAACCCGGTGTTCGCCGACTACGTGCAGCGCTACGGCCAGGGCGGCCTCAAGGCCGAGCGGCTGGGCGCGTGCGAAATGCTCTCGCGCCTGTACTGGTACACCATCGAGTTCGGCCTGATCCGCGAGGCCCAGGGGCTGCGGGCCTACGGCGCGGGCATCCTCAGCTCGGCGGGCGAGCTGCCCTACAGCGTACAGAGCCCCGCGCCGCAGCGCCTGCCGCTGCAGCTGGAGCGCACCATGCGCACGCGCTACAAGATCGACACCTACCAGCAGACGTATTTCGTGATCGACAGCTTTGAGCAACTGTTCGACCTGACGGCGGCAGACTTCGCGCCGATCTACGAGCGCCTGCGCGGCTTGCCCGAGTTCGCGGCCGGTTCGCTATCAGAAGGATAGCTTATGGCGCCCGTCAGATAAGCGCTAGAGGCCAATTTGACTTGAAAATCAGTCGCGGCCGATTTCCGCCAGGCAAGCGTCCACCACCGCCGGGGCATACGCCATCTGCACGTGGCCCAGGCCCGGCGCGAAGCGGTTGTCCGCTCCCGCCAGCGCCGCCGTGTGGGCGGGGAACACGATGTTGTCGCAGTTGGAATACCAGCACGCAAACAGCGCCGCGCGCCCCGGCGGCTCCGCGCGCAGCAGGGCCTGCAGCCAGTCGCTCGACAGGTTCATCTGCCGCCCGTTCACGGCGCTGGAGAAGCGCCCCAGCCAGGTGCCGCCGTGGGGCGTGCCCAGCGTCAGCACCCGGTACACGCGGGCATCGGCCTCGTAGGCGCGCAGCCAGGCCCGCGCCGCCAGCCCGCCCATGCTGTGGCACAGCAGCACGGGCGCGCGGCCCGTGGCCTGGGTGACGCGCTGCACGGCCTCGTCGATGGTGGCGGCGTAGTCGTCGATGGAGCCCATGATGGGCTCCAGGTTCACCGCCACATAGGCATGGCCCTGCGCCCGCAGCCGCGCGAACCAGGGCAGCCACAGCCCCCGGTTGCACATGAAGCCGTGGATGAGCACCACGCCGCGCCGCCCCGTGGGCTCGCCCGGCAGCCAGTCGGGCTGCGAGCGGTGGCGAAACGGCTGGCGCCAGCCGAACACCGCCAGCGCCGCCATGGACTCGGCCCACCACGCGGCCAGCACCTGCCCGCAGCGCGCGCGCGGCGCGGGGTCGGCGCGGTTGGCGCGGTGCATCAGCGCGAACTGCGTGGCCATCACCAGCAGGTGGATGGCCAGCGGCGCCAGCGCGCCCAGCACCGCCTGCACGGGCGAATGCGGCCAGCGCCAGGCCAGCCAGGCGGCCATGGACACGAGGATGGACAGGGCGAGAACTCGTTGCAAGCGCGCGATCATGGTGCTTTGGATTCGGAGTTGGATGTTGTAATTGTCCCAGGAGACCCCATGGACGCCGCCCAGACCATCCGCGACTGCATCGCCGACGTGACCGCCCTGCGCCTGCACCGCGCGGGCGACACGGCGCTGGGCGCGGCGGTGGGCGCCGTCAAGGCGCTGCAGGCGCGGCGCTTTCGGGGCAGTTACGACGACCTGCTGCAGTCGCCCGCGTTCGCCCCGGCGGCGCGCTTCTTCCTGGCCGAGCTGTACAGCGCGGCCGATTACACGGCGCGCGACCAGCAGTTCGGCCGCATCGCGGGCACGCTGCAGACGCTGTTCCCCGCGCCCGTGGTCGCCACCGCCGTGGCCCTGGCCGAGCTGCACGCGCAAACCGAGGCGCTGGACCAGGACATGGGCCGCGCCTGGCTCGCCGCCCAGGGCGCCGACGCCGCCCGCTACGCCACGGCCTGGCGCGCGGTGGGCCAGCGCCCCGCGCGCCAGCAGCAGTTGCAGCGCGTACTCGCCATGGGCGCCGACCTGGCGCGCCTGACCCGCACGCCCGGCCTGCGCACCATGCTGCGCATGATGCGCGGCCCGGCCAACGCCGCAGGGCTGGGGGCGCTGCAGCAATTTCTGGAGGCGGGCTTCGACACCTTCGGCCAGCTCGCGCGCCAGCGCGGCGCGGTGGACCAGTTCCTGGCGACCATCGAGGCGCGCGAGCAGGCGCTGATGGACCTGCTGTTCGACGCCGAACCTGCCGCCTGCGCGGCGGCGCTGGCCGCGACACTAGGACAAGCCCGGTAGGACTGCGCGCACGCGGCACCCACAATCGGGGCCCGTTTCAACCCCGCCGCAGCCCGCACGCGGTGACGGCGTCCCCGAGCGACCAGCGGGGCCCCGCCGCGTAATTTACTCCTGTTTTGATAGCTAATGACGCTTGTCCCACCTGCGCTGCCGCCCGAAATCACCATGCTGGAGCGCGGCTGGCTTTCCGCCAACAACATCCTGTTCATCGGCCAGCACGACACCGCCCTGGTGGACACCGGCTATTGCAGCCACGCCAGCCAGACGCTGGCGCTGGTGCAGGCCAGCCTGGGCGATCGCCCGCTGGACCGCATCCTCAACACCCACCTGCACAGCGACCACTGCGGCGGCAACGCCGCGCTGCAGGCGGCGTGGCCGGGGGTACTCACGGCCATCCCGCCCGGCCAGGCCGACCACGTGCGCCAGTGGGACGCCTACGCGCTGAGCTACACCCCCACGGGCCAGCACTGCCCGCCTTTCCGCGCCGACACGCTGCTGCAGCCAGGCTCCTGCGTGCTGCTGGGCGACACGCCCTGGCAGGTGCATGCCGCGCCGGGGCACGACCCGCATTCCATCGTCCTGTTCGAGCCCCGGGGCCGCGTGCTGATCTCCGCCGACGCGCTGTGGGAGAACGGCTTCGGCGTGGTCTTCCCCGAGCTGGAAGGCACCGACGCCTTTGACGACGTGGCAGCCACGCTGGACCTGATCGAGCGCCTGGCGCCGCTGGTCGTCATCCCCGGCCACGGCCCGGTGTTCGGCGACGCGCCCCGCGCCCTGGACACGGCCCGCCGCCGCCTGGACGGCTTCGTGCGCAACCCGGCCAAGCACGCGCTGCACGCGGCCAAGGTGCTGCTCAAGTACAAGCTGATCGAATGGCGGCAGATCCGCCTGGACGACCTGGCGGCCTGGGCCCGCGCCACGCCCTACTTCGGCCTGCTGCACGGGCGCTACTTCGCCAGCCAGAGCGCCACCCTGGACGCATGGTTCGGCAGCCTGGTGGACGACCTCGTGCGCTCGGGCGCCGCCGCGCGCCACGGCGGCATGCTGCACGACGCCTGAGCACGCCGGCTGGCACCGGCACGGCCCTGCGCCGTTGCTGCATCGCCACAATTTCTCCGCAATTGACGCTGTGAAACCGCCCCAATGCGGCGATGTGTAACCATTTTCAATTGATAATCGTTATCATTCATGCACTCCTGCGAGCCACCGGCGCCGCCCGGTCGCGCAGGGTCTCAGCCAGCCAACACCGGCAGCGCGCCAGCCCTTTGCAGCCTGCCATGCCGTCCTGTAGCCAGCCAAGTTCCGTCTTTTCTTTCACACGGATTGGATTCACTCCATGGCGCACAGCACCGCACACATCAAGAGCCGCAAACACCCCGTGGCAGCCCGCCCGCACACCGTCGGCATGGCCGCCGCAGCCGCCGTCGTGGCCCTGGGCCTGCCCGCCCAGGCCCAGCAGGCCACCGCCACCTTGCAGGAAGTCAAGGTCGAATCGAGCCGCGACACGGGCTACACGCCCGCCGCGCCGTCCTCGCCCAAGTTCACCCAGCCGCTGGTCAACACCACGCAGAGCATCTCCGTCATCAACGAGCAGGTCATGCGCGACCAGGCCGCCACGACGCTGACCGAGGCGCTGCGCAACGTACCCGGCGTGGGCACCTTCTACGCAGGCGAGAACGGCAACACCAGCACCGGCGACGCGATCTACATGCGCGGCTTCGACACGTCCAACAGCATCTATGTCGATGGCGTGCGTGACCTGGGCTCCATCTCGCGCGACATCTTCAACATCGAGCAGGTGGAAGTGATCAAGGGCCCCGCCAGCACCGACTATGGCCGCAGCGCGCCCAGCGGCTCGATCAACCTGGCCACCAAGCAGCCGAGCCGGGTGGACAGCTTCGGCGCGTCCCTGGGCGTGGGCAGCGGCAGCTACAAGCGCGCCTCGGTGGACTGGAACAAGAGCCTGACCGGCATGGAAGGCGCGGCCCTGCGCCTGAACGCCGTGGCGCAGGACGCAGGCGTGGCGGGCCGCCACGGCGTCGAGAACGACCGCTGGGGCATCGCGCCCTCGCTGGCGTTCGGCCTGGGCACCGACAGCCGCATCTTCGTGAACCTGCTGCACGTCAAGCAAAGCAACGTGCCCGACGGCGGCGTGTTCACCATCGGCATGCCCGGCTACTCCTCGCCCGATGCGCCCACCTATGCCGGTCGGCGCGGCTTTCTCGACACCGCGGCGCGGGTCGATTCCCGCAATTTCTACGGCACCAGCTCGGACCGCGACGACGTGACCGCCGACATGGCCACCGTGCGCTTCGAGCACGACTTCGCGCCGGGCACCACGCTGCGCAACACCACGCGCTGGGGCCGCACCTCGCAGAACTACCTGCTCAGCGCCATCATGGGCCAGGGCTACTCGGCCGCCGGGGTGCTGGGCTCCAACGGGCTGCAGACGCCCGATGCGGCAGACCCTTCGACCTGGACCATCGCGCGCCTGATCAACACCAAGGACCAGTCCAACCGGATCCTGACCAACCAGACCAACCTGACCACCCAGTTCATGACCGGCTCGGTCCAGCACGACCTCAGCGCCGGGCTGGAACTGACCCGCGAGGAGCAGGAGAACTGGACGCTGACCACCACCGGCACCGCGCCGCGCGTCAGCGTCTATGACCCCGACTCCAGCGTGGTGCTGCCCGCCTACACGCGCAACGGCGCGGTCAGCCGGGGCGCGACCGACACGTACTCGCTCTACGCCTTCGACACGCTCAAGCTCAACCGGCAGTGGCAGCTCAACGGCGGCCTGCGCGCCGACCACTACAGGACGACGTATTACCAGACCGCCGCCTGCTCGGCCACGTCCACCACGCAGCCCTGCGGCACCAACCCCGTCGGCACGGTGGTGCCCACCACCTCCAACGGTCTGAAGGCGTCGGACACCATCCTGAGCTGGAAGCTCGGCGTGCTGTACAAGCCCGCGCCCAACGGCAGCATCTACGCCAACTACGCCGTGTCGCAGCAGCCGCCGGGCGGCGCCAACTTCACGCTGAGCGCCACGGCCAACAGCGCCAACAGCCCCAACGTCGATCCGCAGAAGGCCCGCACGGCCGAGATCGGCACCAAGTGGGAGCTGGCGGACAAGCGGCTGCTGCTCTCCGGCGCCGTCTTCCGCACCGAGATCGAGAACGAGATCATCGCCACCACGGACGGCTCGGTGGACCAGACCGGCAAGAAGCGCGTGTCGGGCATCGAGCTGTCGGCCATGGGCCAGATCACCCCCGCCTGGGGCGTGACCGCTGGCTACACGGTGCAGGACACCAAGGTCATCAAGGGCGCCACGCTGGCGGCCAGCGGCTCGGACGAGCTGACCTACACGCCCCGCAACGCCCTCTCGCTGTGGAGCACCTACGCGCTGACCCCCGACCTGACGCTGGGCGGCGGCGCGCGCCACTCGGGCGGCTTGAAGCGCGGCACCGACGGCGCCGTGGGCACGCCCAACTACACCGAGTCGTACTGGGTGTTCGACGCCATGGCCAGCTACCGCGTGAACAAGAACGTGGACATCCAGCTCAACATCTACAACCTGTTCGACAAGGACTACGTGGCGGCCATCAACAAGAGCGGCTACCGCTACATCCCCGGCATCCCGCGCTCCGGGCGCGTGACGGTCAACCTGCGCTTCTGATCCCGCAGCCGCACAGGGTGCCCCGGCCTGCCCGGGGCTTTTTTTCTGGAGAATCCGCACCATGCTGCTGCACATCCCCAACGTCCTCACGCGCGAACAGGTCGCTGCCATGCGCGCCGCCATCGACGCCGCCGACTGGACGGACGGCCGCGCCACCGTGGGCAGCCAGGGCGCGCAGGTCAAGCGCAACCGGCAGCTGCCGGAGACATCGCCCGTGGCGCTGGAGCAGGGCCGCATCATCCAGCAGGCGCTGGCGGCCCATCCGCTGTTCTTTGCGGCCGCGCTGCCCCTGCGCGTGGTGCCACCGCTGTTCAACCGCTACAGCGGCGGCGAGACCTACGGCCTGCACGTGGACGGCGCCGTGCGCAGCGTGCCCGGCTCGCCGCTGCGGCTGCGCACGGACGTGTCGTCCACCCTGTTCCTGTGCGACCCCGAGGACTACGACGGCGGCGAGCTGGTGGTGGTGGACACCTACGGCACGCACGAGGTGAAGCTGCCCGCAGGCGACCTGATCCTCTACCCCTCGACCAGCCTGCACCGCGTGGAGCCCGTCACGCGCGGCGAGCGCGTGTGCTCGTTCTTCTGGACGCAGAGCCTGGTGCGCGACGACGCGCGCCGCGCCATGCTGTTCGAGATGGACCAGACCATCCAGAAGCTGCGCGACCGGCTGGGCGAGACCGAGGAGACCGTGTCCCTCACCGGCCAGTACCACAACCTGTTGCGGATGTGGTCGGAGACTTGAGCATCAAATTGGCCTCCAGCGCTTATCCAGCAAGCACAGACAGCTATTATTTGAATAGCATCAAGGCAAGTCCTTGTTCGGCTCGGGCGCGGATGCGTCCCGGGGGCCGATGGTGCCCAGGCGGCTCTTGAGCGACTGCGGCTGGCCGGTGATCAGCGCCGCGTAGCTGGTGGTGTTGGACAGCACCTTCTTCACGTAGTCGCGCGTTTCGGCAAAGGGCACGTTCTCGGCCCAGATGGCCGCGTCCAGCACCGGGCCGTTGCGCCAGCTGCGCGGGCGGCCCGGGCCCGCGTTGTAGGCGGCGGCGGCCAGGGGCATGGAGCCCGCGAAGTCGTCCAGCGCGAGCTTCAGGTACGCGGTGCCGATGGTGATGTTGGTGTCGCGGTCGCTGAGCTGGCTGGGGCTGAAGTCCGCCAGGCCGATCTTCCGGGCCGTCCAGCGCGCCGTGGCGGGCATGACCTGCATCAGGCCCGAAGCGCCCACGTGCGAGCGCGCGTCCATGACGAAGCGGCTCTCCTGCCGGATCAGGCCATAGACGTAGGCCGGGTCCAGGCCGATGCCCTGGGCGCGCTCCACCACGGTGGCGCGAAACGGCATGGGAAAGCGCTGCGCGGCGTCGATGACGCCCTTGGTGCGCTCGCTGGTGTTGATGCAGCGGTCCCACACCTGCTGCGCGCAGGCGAAGTCGGCGGCGGCGAGCAGCTCGCGGTCGGACATGCCGCCGCTCTGGTGCAGGTTGGTGGTGTAGTTCCACTCGCGCACGCCCTCGCTGCGCAGGCCGAGCAGGATGGCGTACAGCGCCCGGTTCAGCCCCACGTTGGCGCGGGCAGCGGCCTTCTCGTCGGCGGTGAGCGGGGCGGGTGCGGGCGGCATGGTGATGCGCTGGCCCAGCTCCTCGGTCGCCAGCTGCTCGTAGAAGCCGCGCATGCCCGCGATGGATTCGAACAGGCGGCGCGCCTCGGCGCGGTCGGCATCGGCGGGCCTGCCCGCGAGCAGGGCGCGGGCCTTCCAATAGACCCAGGTGCTGTCCTGGCGGGCCTCGGGGCTCATCGCGTCCACGGCCCGGGCCACGGCCTTCCACTGGCCTGCGCGCAGGGCGGCGCGCGCCTTCCAGGCCAGCAGGTCGTCGTTCAGGTCGCTGTCCCTGGTGACCTGCCCGAAGTGCGCCATGGCGTCGCTGGAGAGCTTTTGCGCCGCCGCCTTGCCGATGGCGCCCCAGGCCCAGTTGCGCTCCTCGGCCGAAAGATGCACGCCCCACTTGCCGTCGAGTTCACGCGCGGCGCCGTCCGGGTCGGTGGTGGCCAGCTTCAGGATGGCCAGCAGCACCAGCTCCTGCCGCGCCCGGCCCGCGGCGGTGGCGCGGGCGTGCAGGTACTTGGCGGGCGCGTTCAGCAGCTCCGTGGCCTGCGGCAGGGACTCGGGCGAGACGATCTCGACCGCCGCGCGCACCACGCGGGGCCGGTTGGCATCCACGCCCAGACGCGCCTTGCGCCACACGTCCAGCGCGGTCAGCTTCTTGTCGGCGTAGAACTCGCCCGCCGCGTGGGTGCAGCCGTCGTCGGCCTCGCGCAGCGCGTACCAGTGGGTGCGCACCTCCTGCGCCGCCGTGGCGGGGGCCGCGCCCTTGATCTGGTCGATCAGCAGCGCATAGCAGCGCACCTCGCGGTCGTCCGACATGCGGTAGCCCGGGTGGTATTCGGCAAACTGCCCCCAGTCGCGCCGCTGGCCCAGCAGCAGCAGCCAGTCGTTGCGCAGGCGGTCTTCCTGGTAGCTGCCCGCGTAGCGCTGCAGGAAGGACTGCACCTCGCCCGGCTGCGCTTCGTTCAGGCGGGCCTTCAGCTCCCAGTACGCGGCCCAGGGCTCCAGCGCGTGGCCGCGCGCGGCGGGCAGCAATTGCTCCAGCTTTTTGCGGTCGCCCTTGCGGAAGGCCTGGCTCATCTCCAGCAAGGTATCGTCACCCTGGTTGGTCTGCGCCAGGGCCGGTGACAGGGCGATAAAGGCGGCGGCCAGCGGTGTCAGAATTCGATAGAGCAATTGCATGGGGGAATTATGTGATGGACAAAGCAGCCCTTCGGCGCGCGTTGATAGAACAACGCCTGAACCTGCCCGACCGCCTGCAGCGCGCGGACGCACTCCAGCAGGTCCTGCGCATCTGGCTGGTGAACCGGCCCGACACGGTGATCGGCGCCTACTGGCCCATCAAGGGCGAGTTCGACCCCCTGCCCGCCCTGCACCGCTGGAAGGAAGACGGCGAGCTGCTGGACGAGCCGCAATTGCGCCGCATCGGCCTGCCCGTGGTGAACAAGCAGCACAAGACGCTGACCTTCCACGCCTGGTACCCCGGCTGCCCCATGGAAGAAGACGCCTACGGCATCCCCAAGCCCAAGGACACCGAGACCATCGTGCCCACGCTGCTGTTCGTGCCCTGCGTGGGCTACGCGGCGGGCGGCTACCGGCTGGGCTACGGCGGCGGCTTTTACGACCGCACGCTCGCCACGCTGCAGCCCAGGCCCTTCACCGTGGGGCTGGGCTTTACCAACGGCTACCTGGATGAATTCGAGCCCGAGGAACATGACCTGCCTCTGGACGCCATCCTGAACGACAACGGCGTCGTCTGGCCGGTATGAAAGAAAGGACTGCCCCCATGCTCCAGCTCTACATCGGCAACAAGAACTACTCGTCCTGGTCCATGCGCCCCTGGGTGCTGCTGCGCCAGGCGGGCATCGCCTTCGACGAGGTGATGGTGCGCTTCGACAGCTTCGACGCGGGCTCGCAGTTCAAGACCACGCTCGCAGCCACCTCGCCCACCGGCAAGGTGCCCGTGCTGGTGGACGGCGACCTGGTGGTGTGGGACACCCTCGCCATCGCCGAATACGTGGCCGAAACCCACCCCGACAAGCACCTGTGGCCGCAGGACGCCAAGGCGCGCGCCCGCGCCCGCAGCGTGGTGGCCGAGATGCACAGCGGCTTCACCGCGCTGCGCAGCCACTGCCCCATGAACGTCGAGGCGCAATTGGCCGACACCGGCGCGCTGATCTGGCGCGACCAGGCCGCCGTGCGCGCCGACGTGCAGCGCCTGGTGGACATGTGGAGCGCCCTGCTGCAAGAGCACGGCGGGCCGATGCTGTTCGGCGCATTCACCATCGCCGACACCTTCTTCGCCCCCGTGTGCATGCGCCTGTCCGCCTACGCGCTGCCCGTGCCGCCGCACATTGCCGACTACGTGCGGCGCGTGCAGGCGCTGCCGGGCGTGAAGGCGTGGATCGACGAGGCGCTGGCCGAGAAGGACTTTTTGGCTTTCGAGGAGCCGTACCGCCTGCGGCCTTCACATTTGTAGCACCAACGTGCTACATTGCACTGGACGCAGGAGCCGCCATGTCCACCACCACCATCCGCCTGGAAGACGACCTGAAAGCCCGCATCAACGCCGCAGCGGCACAAGCGGGCAAGACGGCCCACGCCTTCATCCTGGACGCCCTGGCCCAGACGGTGGAGCAGGTGGAGCAAGACAACGCCTTCCATGCCCTCGCCGACGAAAGATGGGCGCGCATCCGCGCCACCGGCAAGACAGTGGATTGGGACAAGGCCAAGACCTACCTGACCGCCCGCGCCAACGGCGAACGCCCCCGCAAGCCCGCCAAGTAGGAAGCATGGCCCACATCGAGCTGGCGCCGGAAGTCCTGGACGATTTCGACCGCTTCTTCGACCACATCGCGCAATACGACCCCGCGAGCGCGCCCGAGCGCATCGGCGCCATCGTGGACGCGCTGCAAATCCTCACCCACAGCCCGCTGATGGGCCGCCCCGTGCAGGGCGGCAAGCGCGAGCTGGTGATCGGCCGCGCCACGCGGGGCTACGTGGCGCTGTACCACTACGTGGCGGCCATCGACACCGTGTTCGTGCTGGCGGTGCGCAACCAGCGGGAAGCAGGGTTCAAGCGCCCGGCCTGAATGCTTTCAGATGTTTTTCATCAGCCGAATGAGAAGCATTATCAACATGTGCTATGATGCGTGCATCGAAAGGGCCAGCCCTTTCCAACGCTTCATCGTGGGGCGACCCGAGGCTGGCAACAGTCTCCCAGGTCGTTTTTGCTAGCCATCGGGTTTCCGGCCAGCCATGCTTTTTTTCCACGGGCGCACCGCCGCAATCACCTCCCCCTAAACTGCCCGCCATGCAAATCTACATGGTGGGCGGCGCCGTCCGCGACCGGCTGCTGGGCCGCCCCGTCAACGACCGCGACTGGGTGGTGGTGGGCGCCACGCCCGACGAGATGCTGGCGCTGGGCTACCTGCCCGTGGGGCGCGACTTCCCCGTCTTTCTGCACCCCGAAACGCGCGAGGAATACGCGCTGGCCCGCACCGAGCGCAAGAGCGGGCGCGGCTACCGGGGCTTCGTGGTCCATAGCTCGCCCAGCGTGACGCTGGAAGAAGACCTCTCGCGCCGCGACCTCACTATCAATGCGATAGCTGCTTGTGCAGACGGGACAAGCGCTGGCGGCCTGTTTGACCCTTATAACGGCGCGCGCGACATCGCCGCCCGCGTGCTGCGCCACGTGACCGACGCCTTCCGCGAGGACCCCGTGCGCATCCTGCGCGTGGCGCGCTTCGCAGCGCGCTTCACCGACTTCCACGTCGCGCCCGAGACGATGCAGCTCATGCGCGAGATGGTGGCGGCGGGCGAGGCCGACCACCTGGTGCCCGAGCGCGTGTGGCAGGAGCTCTCGCGCGGCCTGATGGAAGCCAAACCCTCGCGCATGTTCGAGGTGCTGCGCGCGTGCGGCGCGCTGGCCGTGCTGCTGCCCGAGGTGGACCGCCTGTGGGGCGTGCCCCAGCGCGCCGAATACCACCCCGAGGTGGACACGGGCATTCACCTGATGATGGTGCTGGACATGGCCGCGCGCCTGAATGCGCCGCTCACGGTGCGCTTTGCCTGCCTGGTACACGACCTGGGCAAGGGCACCACGCCCGCCGACGTGCTGCCGCGCCACATCGGCCACGAGGCGCGCAGCGCCGAGCTGCTGCAAGGCGTGGCCGAGCGCCTGCGCGTGCCCGTGGACTGCCGCGAGACCGCCGAGGTGGTGGCGCGCGAGCACGGCCACATCCACGCCAGCGGCGGGCTGGACGCCGCCGCGCTGATGCGCCTGCTGGAGCGCTGCGACGCGCTGCGCAAGCCCGAGCGCTTCGGCGACGTGCTGCTGGCCTGCGAATGCGACGCGCGCGGGCGGCTGGGCTTTGAGGAGTCTGCCTACCCGCAGCGCCAGCGCCTGGCCGCCGTGCTGGCCGCCGCGCAGTCCGTGGCCACGCGCGACGTGTCGGCGCAGGCCGCCGCGCGGGGCCTGCACGGCCCGCAGGTGGGCGAGATGATCCGCCAGGCGCGCATCGCGGCCATGGCGCGCTGGCTGGATGCGCAGGCCGCTGCGGGCTGACCGCCAGCCCGCCGAACACGCTCTCAGAGCCACTTCACGATCAGGCTGACCGCAAAGCTCAGCAGCAGCGTGGACGCCAGCGGCACGTCCCAGTCCCGCCCCAGCCGGCGAAAGCGCAGGTCACCCGGCAGCCGACCGAAGCCCATGCGCCGCAGCAGCGGCGACAGCCAACCGATGAACATCAGGGCCAGGAAGACGACGAGGAGCCAGCGCAGCATGCGCGCAGTGTACGCTGCAGGCTACTCGGAGAATATAAGCAAAATGGGCCTCCAGCGCTTATCCAGAAAGCACAGGCAGCTACACATTCAATAGCAAATCTGCCTGCTCGCGCAGACAGGCTCAGGTGGTCGATCTTGAGGGTCGTGGCGGCGTTCCTGCAAAAACAAGGAGGCCGCGATTGCGCCTACCGCTGCACGCCCCAGCGCCGCACCGTGAGCCGCTCCAGCGTGTGGAAGCCCAGGTTCTCCACGACGAGGCCGATGGCGATCACCATCGCCAGGCCCGCGAACACCTTGTCGGTGTAAAGCTCGTTGCGGTTCTGGAAGATGTACCAGCCCAGCCCGCCCTTGCCGGACGACGCGCCGAAGACCAGCTCCGCCGCGATCAGCGTGCGCCACGCGAAGGCCCAGCCGATCTTGAGGCCCGAGAGGATGGACGGCAGCGCGGCGGGCACCAGCAGCTGCAGCACGTAGCGCAGCCCCGTGAGGCCGTAGTTGCGCCCGGCCATGCGCAGCGTCTCGGGCACGCCCTGGAAGCCCGCGTAGGTGCCCAGCGCCAGCGGCCACAGCACCGAATGCACCAGCACGAACACCAGGCTGCCCTGCCCCAGCCCGAACCACAGCAGCGCCAGCGGCAGCAGCGCGATGGCGGGCAGCGGGTTGAACATGGCGGTGAGGGTGGAGAGCAGGTCGCGCCCGAGCTGCGTGGACACGGCCAGCGCGGTGAGCACGAAGGCGCCCGCGATGCCCGCGAGGTAGCCCTTGACCAGCACCGCGAGCGAGAGGGCCGTGCGCTGCAGCAGCTCGCCGGTGGAGACGCCCTCGGCGAAGGCCCGCGCGGTCTGCAGGAAGGTGGGCAGCAGCAAATCGTTGTCCTGCCAGCGCGCCACGGCCTCCCACAACGCCGCGAGCAGCACGAGGATCAGGCCCTTGCGCACGGCGGCAACCTGCCAGACCCGAGCGGCCAGCGGCAGGGGCTGCGCGGGCGCGGCGCCGTCGAGAGGCCCCAGCGCGTGCAGCACTTCGGGGCGGACGGGGATGAAGTGTGTGCTCATATGGAGATGCGGAAAGGCAGGCGGTCCGACGCGGGCTGCGCGGCGATGACGGCGGCATCGGCCTCGACCGAGCCGGGCGCGGCGCCGTCCACGGGTTCGTCGAACAGCAGGCCATGCACGCGCCGCGCGGTGGCCTGAAAGCCGGCGCCGCCCAGGCTGTCCAGCCCGTACTGGTGGCAGTTGACCTCGGCGCGCAGGCGGCCCGGGTGGGGCGAGAGGATGGCGATGCGGCTGCCCACGACCAGCGCCTCCTCGATGGAGTGGGTCACGAAGATGAGGGTGAAGCGCAGCTCGTCCCAGAGCGCGAGCAACTCCTCCTGCATGCGCCTGCGCGTGAGCGCGTCCAGCGCGGCGAAGGGTTCGTCCATGAGCAGCACCTGCGGCTGCATGGCCAGGGCGCGCGCGATGGCCACGCGCTGCTTCATGCCGCCCGATAGCTGGTGCGGGTGCACGTCGGCAAAGCGCGACAGGCCCACCTTCTCCAGATACAGCGCCGCGCGTTCGGCGGCCTCGGCGCGCGTGGCGCGGCGCGAGGCGAGCAGCGGGAACATGACGTTCTCGCGCACCGTCTTCCAGGGCGGCAGCTGGTCGAATTCCTGGAATACCACCACGCGGTCCGGGCCGGGCGCGGTGACGGGCCGTCCGTTCAGGCGGATCTGCCCCTCGGTGGGCGCGACGAATCCGCCGATGGCCTTGAGCAGCGTGGACTTGCCGCAGCCCGATGCGCCCAGCAGCACGTAGCGCTCGCCCGCGTGTACGTCGAACGAGACGCGGTGCGTGGCGCGCACCACGCGCTCGCGCGTGCGGTAGTCGATGCTGACGCCATCGACGCGCAGCAGCGGGCCGGGCGCGGTGCTGGCGGCGGGTTCATCGGCGGCGTAGTCGTGGGCGCATTCGCCCGACAGCGGCCGGCCGACCAAGGCGCATGAAACCGGCGCGGCCCGAAGCGCGGGCAGCCGCGCAAGGGCCGCCCCGCCGCGCTGGCTGCGTCCCCCTCCCACGCGAAGCGTGAGAGAGGGGGAAGGCGCGAAGCGACTCAGGGGGTGTTTCATCTCAGCTTCCGCCTGCGATGCGCGGGTCGTCGAAGAAATAGTCCTTGAGCGCCTCGGGCCGGTTCTTGATCGCGCCCACGCGGTGCAGGAACTGGCCCAGGCCCAGCGTGTTCTGCGGCTGCACCTTGAACTGCACCTCGGGGTTCCTGATGATGGAGAGCAGCAGGTTGCGGTCGATGTTGCCGCCGCCCGCGCGCAGGTAGGCGTCGGCCGCCTGTTCGGGGTTCCTGGCGATCAGTTGCGCGGCTTCGTCGAGCGCGTCGAGGAACGCCTTGTAGGTCTTGGGGCTCTCGCTGCGGAATTTCTCGGTGGCGTAGAGCACCGTGGCCGAGGCGGGGCCGCCCAGCACGTCGTAGGACTTGAGCACGATGCGCGCCTGCGGGTTGGCGGCCAGTTCCTGCTCCTGGAACGGCGGGTTGCCGAAGTGGCCGGTGATCTCGGTGCCGCCCTTGATGATGGCGGCGGCCGCGTCGGGGTGCGGCAGTGCGACCTGGAGCTTGTCGAGGCGGTTGAATTCCTTGTCGCCCCACAGCTTGGCCGACGCCATCTGCAGGATGCGCGACTGCACCGATACGCCCACGGCGGGCAGCGCAATGCGGTCCTTGCCGGTGAAGTCGGCGATGCCCTTGACCGCCGGGTTGTTGGTGACGAGGTAGTACGGGAAGTTGCCGAGCGAGGCCACGCCCTTGACGTTCTGCCGCCCCTTGGTGCGGTCCCACAGCGTGAACAGCGGCCCGACGCCCGCACCGGCGATGTCGATGTTGCCCGCGAGCAGCGCGTCGTTGACCGCGCTGCCGCCCGAGAGCTTGATGAAGTCCACCTGGATGTCCACGCCTGCGGCCTTGCCGTGCTTTTCGATGAGCTTGTGCTCCTGCGCCACGTTGAGCAGCAGATAGACCACGCCGAACTGCTGGGCGATGCGCAGCTGCCCCTCGGCGGCCTGCGCCGCGCCGTGCAGCAGCAGCCCCGCCGCCGCGCACAGGGCGATGGCGGCGCGGCGGGTGGATTTCGGGAGGGAGCGTTTCATGGCAGCGTTCCTTTTTTTAAGGAAAAACAGGCTCCAGCGCCCGTCCATCAAGCGCCAGCAGCTATTAAAAGAGAAGCGAAAGGTCAGCGGGGCACGTCGCCCTCGATGGTGGTGCGGTAGAGCTTGCGGCGCTCGGTGTCGGGCGTGCCAGCGGCCAGATGCACCACGCTGCGGTTGTCCCAGAACAACATGTCGTGCGGCTGCCACCGGTGGCGGTAGGTGAACTCCGGGCGCACGCTGGCGGCGAACAATTCGCCGAGCAGCGCGCGGCTTTCATCGTCAGGCAATCCGACGATGCGGGTGGTGAAGTGCTCGCTCACGAACAGCGCCTTGCGGCCCGTGGCCGGGTGAACGCCACCTGCTGCGCGGGCGTGATGCGCTGGTCGCGGAACACCAGCACATGGTGGTCCCAGTGCGCGCGCTGGATGCGCTCGAAATCGGCGCCGGAGAGCGGCAGCGACAGATCGAGCCCCAGCACCTCGGCCCCGAACGGGGCGGCGGGCAGGCGGCGGATCTCGAAGGCCTGCGGTGTTTCGGCGAGGACGGCGGACATGGCTTCTGGCAACTCCTGCTATCCGCGTGATGCGGTGTGCAGGGACTGTAGAAGCCGGACCTTATCTGGCGAACTTCTGATTTCGCGCTTGGTTCATCGGAATCCGCATAAGACTCACAGCCGGTGCGAGCGGTCGCCGTGCGAAAAACCCCGCGGCTCCCACGCCGCGCCCGCGCCCAGGGCCAGCACCTTGAACAGCTCGCCCATTTCGTGTTCCATGACCAATTTGGCCGCCAGCGCCCGTCCTGATTGGGGCAGCAGCTCCATTTTTGGTAGCAAACCGCAGTTGATGAGAAAGTGCGCCTGCGTGGTGTAGCCCAGCACGTGCAGGCCCGCCTCCTGCGCGGCCAGCGCCATGGCGGTGAAGTTGACGTGGGCGGTGATGTCCTTGGCGCCCACGTCCGCCAGCGGGTCGCCGTCAGCGCGGTGGCCCTGGTGGCACATCACGGTGCCCATGTGGCGCTGGGGGTGGTAGTACTCGCCCTCGCCAAAGCCGTAGTCGATGAGGAAGGCCGCGCCGCGCACGAGCCGGTCGGCCAGGGTGCGGATGAAGCCCTCGGCCTGGGGGTGGATCTCCGTCAGGTAGTCGTGCGGGCCGTCGATCTCCACGGGCGGGCGCAGGTCGGTGGGTACGTCGGCCCAGGCGAAATTGTTTTCATGCACGGCCACGCCGCGCTCGTGCCAGGTTCCGCCGATGCGGGCCAGCAGGCGCACGGGCATGGCGTCCAGCACCTCGTTGCCCACGACCACCCCTGCGAGCTTTTCAGGCAGCGCGTCCACCCAGCGCAGCTTGTGTACGTGCGGCGCCAGCCGGTCCTGCTGGCGCGCGCGCAGGCTGCCCGACAGGTCCACGATGGTGTAGCGCCGCACGCGGTCGCCCAGCGCGTCCAGCAGTTGCAGCGCCAGCGCGCCCGAGCCCGCGCCGAACTCCCAGATTTCATCCGTACACGTGGCGGTGAAGGCTTCGTCCACCTGCACGGCCAGGGTCTGGCCGAACAGGGGCGTCAACTCGGGCGCCGTCACGAAGTCGCTGCCCGACTGCGGCATGGCGCCGAACTTGGGCACCTCGTTGGCGTAGTAGCCCAGACCCGGGGTGTACAGGGCCAGCGCCATGAAGCGGTCGAAACCGATCCAGCCCCCTTCGGCGGCAATGGCCTCGCGGATGCGGGCCTGCAGGGCGGTCGTTAAACTCTCGGGTTTCGTGGTCGTCGTCACGGCCCGCATTCTCCCCCAATGACTTCCCCCCCCCCTGCGCGCACCGTCCTGGTCACCGGCGCCGCCCGGCGCCTGGGGCGCGCCATCGCCCTGGCGCTGGCGGCGGGGGGCTGGCAGGTGGCCGTCCACTACCGCAGTTCGCGCCAGGATGCTATCGAAACAGTAGCTGCCTGCGCAGAATTGGCGGGCGCCAGCGCCCATTTTGATGCTGATTTTGCCGACGAGGCAGCGGTGCGCGCCCTGCTGCCGCGCGTGGCGGCGCACTTTGGCGGCGTGGATGCGGTGGTCAACAGCGCCTCGCTGTTCGAGCATGACACGGCGCAGAGCTTCGGCTTTGCGGCGCTGGAGCAGCACCTGCGCAGCAACACTGCCGCGCCCGTGCTGCTGGCCCAGGCGCTGCATGCGCACCTGGAAGGCCGCAACGCCACGGGCGCCGTGGTGAACCTGCTGGACCAGAAGCTCTGGAACCCCAACCCCGACTTCTTCAGCTACACGCTGTCCAAGGCCGCGCTCGAAGCCGCCGGCACGCTGCTGGCGCAGGCCCTGGCGCCGCGCGTGCGCGTGGTGGGCGTGGCGCCGGGCCTCACGCTGACCAGCCACATGCTCTCGCCCGAGCGCTTCGCGCAACTGCACGCGCTCAGCCCGCTGGGCCGCTCGTCCACGCCCGAGGACGTGGCCGCCACCGTGCGCTTCGCGCTGGAGAACGGCTCCATCACCGGCACCACGCTGCTGGTGGACGGCGGCCAGCACCTGATGCGGTTCGAGCGCGACTTTTCCCTGATGTGACCACCATGCACGACCACGCCACCGGCACCCAGATCCTCACGCTCACGGGTTTGCGCTTCGACGCCAACCTGGGCATCCTCTCGCACGAGAAGGAGGCCCCGCAGCCCATCCAGGTGGACGCGGAACTGAACCTGGGCACGCAGCCCCTGAGCCCGCGCGACGACGACATATTGCACGTGCTGGACTACCGCAAGGTGCGCCAGATCATCATCGACGAATGCCGCGCCGAGCACGTGAACCTGCTGGAGAGCCTGATCGGCAAACTGGCCCAGCGCCTGATGCAGTTGCCCGGCGTGCAGGGCGTGCGCGTGAAGATCGCCAAGCTCGAAATATTCGACGACTGCGAGGTTGCGATCCGCATGGAGGCCGGACGCTGGTGACGCCTTGGTGACTCTGCGCAGCTAGGGATTACGCGCAGGGGTCGTTTTCTTTCTTCTTTTTTGCTCAAAAATCCATCGAGATGCACGCGCGGCTCTTCGCGCGGGCATCTCGGGCAGCTATCCGCCGGCACCTTTTGCGGGACGACGCCGGAGGCAGAGAAGAGGAGACAACATGGACGTTCTGCTACAGCAGATATTGAACGGGCTGACCCTGGGCGGCACCTACAGCCTGGTGGCTCTGGGGCTTACCTTGGTGTACGGCATCCTGCACGTGCCCAACTTCGCGCACGGTGCTTTCTACATGGTCGGGGCCTTCGTGTCCTACCATCTCATGGCGGCCTGGGGCGCCAACTACTGGGTGGCGATGGTGGGCTCGGCGGTCGTGGTCGCCGTGCTGGCCGCGCTGTCCGAACGGCTGATCTTCCACCCGCTGCGCCACCACGAGGGCCTTCACCCGATGATCGCCGCCATCGGCCTGCTGCTGTTCCTGGAGGCCGGCGCGCAGGCGCTGTGGGGCGCGGACTTCCGGCGCATGTCCACGCCCTACGGCGGCATCGTCAACATCTTCGGAGCCACGGCGCCGGTGCAGCGGCTGCTGATCATCGCGGGCGCGTTCTCGCTGATGCTGGCGCTGCACCTGTTCCTCACGCGCACCGTCACGGGCTCGACCATCGTCGCCATGGCGCAGAACCGCGAGGGCGCCTCGCTGATGGGCATCGACGCGACGCGCGTGGCCATGCTCACCTTCGCCATCTCCGGCGTGCTGGCGGCCGTGGCGGCCACGCTGTACTCGCCCATCGGGCTGGTCTTCCCTGCCATGGGCAACCTGGTCATCACCAAGGCGTTCGTGATCATCATCCTGGGCGGCATGGGCAGCGTGCCGGGGGCCATCCTGGGCGGGCTGATCATCGGCTTCGCCGAGGCCTTTGCCGCCTTCTACATCTCCACCGACTACCAGGACATCGTGGCCTTCGTGCTGCTGGTGGTCATCCTGTCGCTGCGGCCCGAGGGGCTGTTCAAACAGAGGGCTCGCTGATCATGCAAATGCTTGAAGGACGCCTGGGCTGGGCGCTGCTGTTCGCCGCCGGCCTGCTGTTCCCGTTCGTCACGGGCAACGACTACCACCTGACGGTGATGACCACCGCCTACATCTACATCATCGCGACGATGGGGCTGAACCTGATCACCGGCTACACCGGCCAGTTCAACCTGGCGCACGCGGGCTTCATGGCCGTAGGCGCCTACGTGGTGGGCATCCTCACGGTGGATCACGGCTGGGGCTTCTGGACGGCGTTCGTCGCTGCGGGCGCCTTCACCGTGCTGCTGGGCCTGCCGCTGGGCTGGGTCTCGCTGCGCCTGAAGGGCCACTACTTCTCCATCTTCACGATGTGCGTGGGCTACATCATCTACCTGGCCATCGAGAAGTGGGAAAGCCTCACGCACGGCACGGTGGGCATCATCGGCATTCCGGCGCCCTCGCCCATCGGGCCGATCGAGTTCGAATCCGCGCGTTCGCTGTACTACCTGGTATTCGTGTTCCTGTGCGTGGGCATCTGGGTCATGCGGCGCATCGTCAACTCGCTGCTGGGCCGCACTTTCATGGCCATCCGCAACGGCGACGAACTGGCCGAGGCGCTGGGCATCAACCTGGCGCGCAACAAGCTGCTGGCCTTTCTGATCTCTGTGCTGTACGCCGGTTGGGCCGGCGCGCTGTACGCCGGCTTCGTGCGCTTCCTGGGCCCGGACCTCGCCGGCGCGCACCACACCTTCGACATGACGATGTTCATGCTCATCGGCGGCCTGGGCACGCTGCTGGGGCCGCTGGTGGGCGGCATCATCGTGCCGTGGATCACGCAGTACATGCAGTTCTTGCAGGAATACCGCTTCGTGGTGTTCGGCCCCATCCTGATCCTGCTGGTGATCTTCGTGCCCTACGGCATCGTCGGCAGCTACCAGGCCCGCAAGGCCAGGCGCGCATCGCAGGCCGTGCCCGCACAACCGCCCGGCGCAACCGACAAGACCCAGGAGTCCACCCATGCTTAAGGTCGAGCACCTCACCAAGAAATTCGGGGGCAACGTCGCTGTCAACGACGTGAGCACCACGGTCGAGCGCGGCAAGATCAACGCCATCATCGGCCCCAACGGCGCCGGCAAGACGACGTTCTTCAACCTCATCAGCGGCGTACACAAGCCGACCTCGGGCACGCTGACCTTCGAGGGCCGAGACATCACCACGCTGCGCACCGACCAGGTGGCGGCCTTGCGCATCTCGCGCACCTTCCAGGCCACCACGCTGTTCGACATGGCCAGCGTGCTGGACAACCTGATCGTCGGCCACCGGCTGCGCACGCGCTCCGGGCTGTGGGACGTGCTGATCGGCTCCAGCCGCCTGAAGGAGGAGGAGCGCATCTGCCGCGAGAAGGCGCGCGATGCACTCAACTTCGTCGGCCTGTCGCACATGGAGAACCGCATGGCCGGCGACATCACGCAGGAGCAGCGCAAGCGCGTGGCGTTCGCGCTGGCGCTGGCGACCGAGCCCACCCTGGTGCTGCTCGACGAGCCGGCCGGCGGCGTCAACCCCGAGGAGACCTGGGGCCTGGCCGACCTGATCCGCAAGATGGTCAAGAGCGGCCTCACCGTGTGCCTGATCGAGCACAAGATGGACATGATCATGAGCCTGGCCGACAAGATCCTGGTCCTGAGCTACGGCGAGAAGATCGCCGAGGGCACGCCGGCCGAGATCCGCAGCAATCCGGCGGTGATCGACGCCTACCTGGGAGCCGAACATGCTGACGTTTAAAGACCTGTCGCTCTACTATGGGGGCTTTCGCGCGTTGGAAGACGTGACCCTGCATGCCGAGGACGGCGAGCTGGTCGTGCTGCTGGGCGCCAACGGCGCGGGCAAGAGCTCGGTGTTCCGCGCCGCCAGCGGCCTGCACAAGGCCACGGGCAGCATCCGCTTCGGCGGCAGCACCGAGCTGCTGGGCATGAAGCCCTCGCAGATCGTGCGCCAGGGCCTCGTGCAGTGCCCCGAGGGCCGCAAGCTGTTTCCGATGATGTCGGTCCACAAGAACCTGATGCTGGGCGCCTTCGTGCATTCGTCCGACTCGGCGGGCAACAAGAAGCGGGTGGACCAGGTGTACGAGATGTTCCCCATCCTGCTGCAGAAGAAGGACGACCCGGCGGGCTCGCTCTCCGGCGGCCAGCAGCAGATGGTGGCCATCGGCCGCGCGCTCATGGGCCGACCCAAGGTGCTGATGCTCGACGAGCCCTCGCTCGGCCTGGCGCCGCTGGTGGTCAAGCAGATGTTCGAGATCATCCAGCAGATCAACCGCTCGGGAACCACCGTGCTGCTGGCAGAACAAAACGCCTACGCCGCGCTGAAGGTGTCCAACCGCGCCTACGTGATGGAGCGCGGCCGCATCGTGATGGAAGGCAGTAGCCAGCAACTGCTGGGCGACGAGCGCATCCGCAAGGCGTATATCGGCGGCTGACAGGCTGCCACGACGCGCGCCATTTTTCGACAGTTCCTATACAACCCAAGGAGATACACATGCACAAGACGCGACGCAACACCATCCTGGCAACGCTGGCCCTGGCCGGCTTCACGCTGGCGCCCGTGGCCGCCCTGGCCCAGGACGTGATCAAGATCGGCTACTCCGGCCCGCTGTCCGGCGGCGCCGCGCTGTACGGCAAGAACGTGCTGGACGGCATGCAGATGGCCGTGGAAGAAATCAACGCCACCGGCCTGGAAGTGGGCGGCAAGAAGGTCAAGCTCGAAGTCGTCGCACTGGACGACAAGTACAACCCCAGTGAAACCGCCATCAACGCCCAGCGCCTGGTGCAGGAGCACAAGGCCGCTGCGGTGCTGGTGCCCCACTCAGGTGGCATCTTCGCCGTGCAGACCAGCAACGAGCGGCAGAACCTGCTGCTGCTGGCCTACTCCAGCGTGCCGCAGATCACCAACCGCGGCAACAAGCTCACGCTTCGCATTCCGCCCGAATTCACCGACTACATCGAGCCCTTCACCAAGTACACGATGGCCAAGTGGGGCAAGAACGTGGGCCTGGCCCCCGCCGACCATGATTACGCCAAGGTGTGGGTGGCCGCCTTCAAGCCCGCCTGGGAAAAGGCCGGCGGCAAGGTCGTGTCCGAGAACCCCATGAGCTACAACAAGGCGGCCGACTTCTACAGCGGCGTCAGCAAGGTGCTGGCCTCCAAGCCCGACGTGATGTTCATCGGCGGCGCCTCCGAGCCCACGGGCCTGGTGGTCAAGCAGGCGCGCGAGCTGGGCTTCAAGGGCGGCTTCATCCTGATCGACCAAGCCAAGGCCGACGAAGTGGCCAAGGTCACGGGCGGCTACGCTGCGCTGGAAGGCTCCATCGGCGTGCTGCCGGTGGTGGACGATCCGGATGCCAACACCAAGGCGTTCGTGCAGCGCTACCGCAAGACGCATCCGGGCAAGGACCCGTCTTCCGAGGTCACGCTCAACTACATCACCATCCACGCGCTGGCGCAGGCGATGAAGCTCGCCGGTTCCACCAACGACGCCAAGGCCGTCCGCGCCCAACTCGACAAGGCTTTCAAGGGGCTGCCCCCCACGATCAACTTCCACGGATTCAAGGGCGTGGACGACAAGGGCGGCACGGCCTTCGACATGCGCCTGGCCGTGATCGAAGGCGGCAAGGTGCGCGAAGTGACCACCAACGAGCTGATGAAGAAGTAGCCCACGCAGTGCCCGCCGACGCTCGCGGCGGACAATTGGAGGAAAATCGCGGTCCTATGACCGCGATTTTTTTTGACCCGCCCGATGCCGGAACCTCCGGCGCCCCGCACGCCGCAGTGAAAATCGAGCGCGAAACCCACAAGCTCGAAAAGCGCCTGTGCCGCGAGGTGGGCCGCGCGATCGTGGACTTCAACATGATCGAGGAAGGCGACAAGGTGATGGTGTGCATGTCCGGCGGCAAGGACAGCTACGCGCTGCTGGACATCCTGCAAAAGCTCAAGGCCCGCGCACCCATCCACTTCGACCTGGTGGCCGTGAACCTGGACCAGAAGCAGCCCGGCTTTCCCGAGCACGTGCTGCCCGAATACCTGAGCAGCACCGGCGTGCCTTTCCACATCGAGAACGAGGACACCTACAGCATCGTCAAGCGCCTGATCCCCGAGGGCAAGACCACGTGCAGCCTGTGCAGCCGCCTGCGCCGGGGCATCCTGTACCGCGTGGCCGACGAGCTGGGCGCCACCAAGATCGCGCTGGGCCACCACCGCGACGACATCCTGCAGACGCTGCTGCTCAACATGTTCTTCGGCGGCAAGATGAAGAGCATGCCCCCGAAGCTGGTCAGCGACGACGGCCGCCACGTCGTCATTCGCCCGCTGGCCTACGTGCCCGAGAAGGACACGGCGCGCTGGGCGCAGCACCGGCAGTTCCCCATCATCCCGTGCAACCTGTGCGGCAGCCAGGAGAACCTGCAGCGCAAGCAGGTGGGCGAGATGCTGCGCGAGTGGGAGAAAAAGTACCCGGGCCGCATCGAGAACATGTTCAACGCGCTGCAGAACGTGGTGCCCTCGCACCTGCTGGACGGCGGGCTGTACGACTTCAAGAACGCCCGCGCCACGGGCGTGGCGGACGAGAACGGCGACAAGGCGTTCGACAAGGAAGAGTTTGCGGCGCCGCAGCCTGCGCCGCTGCCGGGCGTGCAGATCGTGCAACTGTCTTGAACTCGCGCGGCGTGCGGCAGTCCTAGAAAGATTCCCATCATCAGGAGCTTTTCCATGACACGCCGCTGGCTTGCCCTCCTCCTTCTTGGCACGGCCCTGCTGGCGGGCTGCAGCACCGGCCCCCGCATCGTCGAAGGCCAGGTCCAGAGCTTCTCCACCCTGGCTGCCCTGCCCGCGCCCGCCACCTACCGGCTGGAGCGCCTGCCCTCGCAGCAGTTGCCGTCGTTCGCGCCCATCGCCGCACTGGCCGAGCAGGCCCTGGCCCGCGCGGGCCTCACGCGTGACGATGCCAACCCCCGTCTGCTGGTGCAGATCGGCGTGCAGGCCGACGCCGTGCCGCGCGCCGACCCGTTCGCCCCCTATGGCCCTTATGGTGGCCCCTATGGCGGCCTCTGGGGCTTCGGCGGCGGCTGGCACGGACGCGGCTGGGGCCTGCACGGCGGCTGGGGCTTCTATGCGCCCACGCCGCTGCACCGCCGCGCCGTCAGCATCACGATGCGCGACGCGACGAGCCAGACCGTGGTCTATGAGACATCCGCCGTACACGAGGACGTGTGGGTCAGCGACCCCGCCGTGTATGGCGTGCTGTTCGACGCCGCGCTGAACGGCTTTCCCAAGCCCCCGCCCGGCGGGCGCGAAGTGCGCCTGCCATTGCCCGCACAGCCCTGACCCCGCCCCATGCACGCCACTCGCATCGTCGCCATCCGCCACGGCGAAACCGCCTGGAATGTCGATACCCGCATCCAGGGCCACCTGGACATTCCCCTCAACGACACCGGCCTGTGGCAGGCCGAGCGCGTTGCCCAGGCCCTGGCAGACGAGGCCATCGCCGCCATCTACGCCAGCGACCTGCAACGCGCCCGCGCCACCGCCCTGGCCGTGGCGCGCACGACGGGCGCCCCGCTCACGCCCGAGCCCGGCCTGCGCGAGCGCAGCTTCGGCCACTTCCAGGGCCGCACCTTCGCCGAGATCGAAGCCGAACTGCCCGACGAGGCCCGCCGCTGGCGCACGCGCGACCCGCACTACGCGCCCGAGGGCGGCGAGTCGCTGGTGGCGCTGCGCGAGCGCATCGCCCACACCGTCACCACGCTGGCCGCCCGCCACCCCGGCGAGCAGATCGTGCTGGTCGCCCATGGCGGCGTGCTCGACGTGCTGTACCGCCTGGCCACGCGCCAGGACATCCAGGCGCCACGCACCTGGCAGCTCGCCAACGCCGCCATCAACCGCCTGCTGTGGACGCCCGACGGCCTGACGCTGGTGGGCTGGGCGGACACGCAGCACCTGGACGGCGCGGCGCGCGATGAAGCCCATGCGGGTTGATGCCGGGGTCGCCCCCATCTGGTTTCGGACAACACTGGCGCCATGGACCCCATTGCGTCATCCGACCTCAAGACCATCCTGCACTCCAAGCGGGCCAACATCTACTACCTGGAACACTGCCGCGTCCTCGTTAACGGCGGCAGGGTCGAATACGTGACCGATGCAGGCAAGCGCAGCCTGTACTGGAACATCACCTCCGTCCACGACACGCAGCAGCAGGCGATTGACCGTGCGCGGGACATCGCCATCAACCAGCAGAGCGAGATGTTCATCCAAGGTCGTTACGGCCAGATCCGTGAGCGCAACAGCTACGGTGACGACCTGTTCCCGCGCAAGGGCTGACGTGGAGGCTGGCCCCGCGAGTTTGCTCGGGCAATCTGGAACAGCAAACCCGCGAGCCAACCATTCCCATCGACACACGCACAAGCCATTGACGAAAACTGCCGTCTGCGTGTGCCACGGCGAAAAAGTTGGCGCAGGTTTCGAGAGAAGATAGGGCGGAACAGGGGCGAACCGTGCGGGTCATGCCGCCCGTGCCCAGCACGGCTGGCACACGCAGAACGGCGCGGAGGTCCGCGCGGTGTGCGGACTCCACAAAAGAAAACGCCCAACCGAGAACGGTTGGGCGCTGAATAATGGTGGCTGGGACTCTACCGAATCATGCCCGGGAACCCGCATGAATCCTAGGTTTCACCCTTGTGGCCTGATTCGGTTACTGTAAAAGTTACTGCATGATCGCGTCGCTGCCCCCTCTTTCAGATACCGCCATCCGCAACGTGAAGCCCGGCGACCCGCGCAAGCGGTTGACCGATGGCAAGGGCCTGTACCTGCTGCTGTTCGTCAAGGGCGGTTCCCACGGCTGGCGGTTGGACTACACCATCAACGGGCGGCGCAAGACGCTGTCCCTTGGAACCTACCCCGACACGGGCCTGAAGCTGGCCCGCGAGAAAGCCGACGAGGCCCGCCGCCTGGTGGCCGCAGGCACCGACCCCAGCGACAAGCGCAAGGCCACCAAGGCCCAAGCCGTGCAAGCGCGCCAGGCCGAAGCCATGAGACACCCTGTGTCAACCCCCCCGCAGTTTTGAGAAGAGTTTGGAGGGCTGCATGGCGAGCCGGATCGTAGGGTGTTCGCTCGGTCCAGGCGCGCCAGATGACACGCACCCAGGCGCGGCACA
>NZ_JASGDA010000135.1:0-2814 GCF_047607405.1 Acidovorax sp.
CGCCGCCGCCGGTGGAGCCGGTGGATTGGTTGTTGGTGCTGGTGGTTGCGCCAGAACCGTTGTCGTTGTTCACACCGGCTTCCAGCCAGAACGAAGCGGACAGACCGCCACCCAGATCTTCAACGCCACGGAAACCCAGACGGCTGCTGTTGTAGCCGGAGTTCGTCAGCTGCGACTTGTTGGACACGTTGCCGGAACCATAAGCGTAGGTTGCGTCAACCACGCCGAACAGCGTCACGGACGATTGAGCGGAAGCAGCACCAACTACGGCCAGGGCAGCCAGAGCGACTAGGGATTTTTTCATTGCGAGTTACTCCAAGGTTAAACATAGGGCGCCGGTACGAGGGGTCTAGGGCTGCTGGCGTAGCACCCGCGCAGTCCCGCCGGTTCCCCGGGCCAACCTCCTGGTGGGGAAGTTGCTGTTATTGCACCAGACCCAGCCGGGTTTCGCAAAGGAATTCACCCACAATCGGGCCGAAAGGGGAAATCCGTTGCAGTGTTGCAACATTTGAACGTGCGGCGGCAAAATGCCCCTCTGCGCCCGGCGATCAGGCCCGAAAGGGCGCCCAACCCGCGCCCCCGTGCAGCTTGCACTGCCGCCCCCCAGTATTTCGGACACTTTCATGGACTCTTTGCTCTCGGCTGCCGACAACGCGCTCCGCACACTTTTTGCAACACCTCGCGCGAGCGAGCCCTCGCCCGCCCAAGGCATGGCAGAAGCCGCCCTCGACCCCGCGCAGAAGAAGCTGGCGGGGGCGCTGATGCGCGTGAACCACGTGGGCGAGGTCTGCGCCCAGGCGCTGTACACGGCCCAGGCGGCGGTGACGCGCAACCCCGCGCTGCGCGAGCACCTGCTGGAAGCCGCGCGCGAAGAAACCGACCACCTGGCCTGGACGCGGCAGCGCCTGGACGCCCTGGGCGCCCGCCCCAGCCTGCTCAACCCCCTGTGGTTCGCGGGCGCCTTTGCCCTGGGGCTGGTGGCGGCCAAGGTCAGCGACCGCGCCAGCCTGGGTTTTGTTGCGGAAACGGAGAACCAGGTGGCGGCGCACCTGCAGGGCCATCTGGATCGGCTGCCCGAGCAGGACCTGGCGTCGCGTGCCGTAGTGACCCGCATGAAGGACGACGAAGCGCGCCACGCCGCGCAGGCCCGCGCCAGCGGCGCGCTGGAGCTGCCGCCCCCGGCACGCCTGGCCATGAAGGCCGCCGCCAAGGTGATGACGACGACGGCGCACTATTTATAGAGAAGAAAAAAGATAGGCAGGGGGCTACCGGCTTCGGCTGGTACGGCGGCTCTGCAGCATGCCCACGTTCATCTCGCCCGTCAGGCTGGACGCATAGAAGCTCTCGATCATTGCCACCGAGGTGCGGGCGTTGCGCGCCAGGGTCAGCATGTCGATGCCTTCTCCATAAAGCAGCCGGAAGGTGATGGCCGTGTGCCGCAGGCAATAGAGCGTGCGGGCCTGCCCATGCACGTCGATGCGGGGTATGCCCGCCTCGCGCAGCACCCATTGCAGCCAGAAGTTGAGCACGGCCAGCGCGTGGCTGCGGTCCTTCTCGGCGGGCAGAAAGAGGTAGTCGTCGGGTTGCACCGCCCGCGCCCTGGCCTGCACCAGTTGCCCATAGATGCGCACGGCGGGCTGCAGGGTCACGATGGGTTTGTCGTGCTTCTTGGTCGTCGGCAAGGTCAGCCGCAGGTAGGACAGGTGGTCGCGCCGCACGATCTCGACGTGCCGGTGGCGCAGCGTGCGGATGTCGCTGGGGCGCACGAAGCTGTTGACCATGAAACCGATCAGCCAGTACATGTCCAGGGGCAGCTGCCGGTGGCGGGGCGTGATCCAGAACCGCTTGCGGGTGCCGGGGCTTTCCTTGATGCGGGGCGCTTCGGCCCGCTCGTGCGCGAGGCGTTTGGCCGTGCGCAGGAGGGCGCGGTACTGGCCCACGGTGAACGTGGAGCGCGGCTGGCTGGTGATGGGGATTCGGGGTATCTCGGGCAATTCGCGCATCCATTGACGGGACACCGCGAGCTTGAGCACCTTGCGGATGATGACCAGATATTGCGAGATGGTGGTGGATGAAGCGGACAGGGCGCTCATGCGCTCCATGAAGGTCTGCATCTGGTCTGCCTGCACGCGGTCCACCCGCACGTGGCCCATGACGGGCAGGATGTGGGCCTTCAGGCGGTTTTTCAGTATCTGCAGCGAACCCAGGCTGAAAGCGCCGCGCTTGACGCGGTCGGCTTCCACAAGCACCAGTTTCTCGGCCGCCTCGGCAAAGGTAGGGGCGGCGGGCGTATCGCTTTGCGGTGCGTCGTCGGCCAGGAATGCTTCGCCCACCAGATAAAACACGGCCTGGTCGCGCACCAGAACCGCCACGGGCTGGTGCTGGACGATCTGCACCAGATCATCCAGTTCGTCGGCGATGCCCGCGAGCGGGACGGTGTAGTGGGAGTGGATTTTTTGCATGCCGGTGAGGGAAAACTATGGATATTCATCGTTTTCCCCTCATGGCTGGCACGTGTCACGCTAGCCGCTCTGGCTGCCCTGGCCGTAGTTGGTGCTGCTTCTGCTCAATCGTCTGTGACGCTGTTTGGCACGGTGGACGCGACCTATCAATATGGCTCCGGCAACGTTTCCAACATGTCGCGTTTGGGTAACTCCGGCCTGAACAGCAGTGCCATCGGTTTCCGCGGCGTTGAAGATCTGGGTGGCGGTCTGTCCGCTTCGTTCTGGCTGGAAGCCGGTGTGAACAACGACAACGGTTCTGGCGCAACCACCAGCACCAACAACCAATCCACCGGCTCCACCGGCGGCGGCG
>NZ_JASGDA010000136.1:0-9771 GCF_047607405.1 Acidovorax sp.
CCGTTTCGTATTCGACGTGGGCGGTGTTGATGGTGATGCCGCGCGCTTTTTCTTCAGGCGCCGCGTCGATTTCGTCGTACTTCTTGGCTTCGCCGCCGAACTTGGCGGACAGCACGGTGGCGATTGCTGCGGTCAGCGTGGTCTTGCCATGGTCCACGTGGCCGATCGTGCCCACGTTCACGTGGGGCTTGGTGCGTTCGAACTTGCCTTTTGCCATTTTTCCGACTCCGAAAAAAATCTAAAACCAACACAACAACAGGATTTGGCGCACCCAACAACTGGATGCGCCTGAAATTTGGTGCCCTTGGCGGGAATCGGACCCGCGACCTCTCCCTTACCAAGGGAGTGCTCTACCACTGAGCCACAAGGGCAAAACTCTCTCGATCAAACCAAAATGGAGCGGGAGACGGGAATCGAACCCGCGTCATCAGCTTGGAAGGCTGGGGTTCTACCATTGAACTACTCCCGCGTCCGCCTCTCGGCTTCATCTGGTGGAGGGGACTGGATTCGAACCAGTGTAGGCGTAAGCCAACAGATTTACAGTCTGCCCCCTTTAGCCACTCGGGCACCCCTCCGGAGAATTTGGAATTATAGCACGTATTTTCCGCATCCGACTTCCGCATGGACTGTCGGCGCAGACATCTGGCGCGGCTGGCGGGGATCGAACCCACGACCCTTGGCTTCGGAGGCCAATACTCTATCCACTGAGCTACAGCCGCGTGAGTGACTTGATGCAGCCTGCGATTATCGCACGCAACGGGCAAGGCTCAGGCCGCGCTCCCTGCTGGCAAGCGCAGACCCAGCCCCAGAATGAACGCATCCGTGCTGGCCCGCCCCACCCCGACCAGGTCGAAATGCCCGCCCCCCAGGAGCCAGTTGCGGATCAGGCCGTCGAACATGGCATGCAGTCCCATGGCGGCATTCGTTGCCGTCGCGGGCAGCGCCACCTTCTGCAGTCGCGCGGCTGCTTCGAAGTCCCGCGCCAATTGGCGTGTGAAGCCCTCCGACGCCGCCATGTGGCGGTCGCGAACGCCCACCATCTCGCCGACATATTCGACCTTGTACAGGGCAATTTCGAAGACCCTGCGAATGCGTTCGTCCGACGCGACACTGGACAGCACCAGCGCCATCACCGCCCGCAGGCGCTGCACGGGGTCTGGACAGGTGCTGCTTTCAAACTCGCCATAGCCCCGCTCCAGCGGCAGCGTGACCCGATCCATCATGGCGCCGAAAAGATCCGCCTTGTCCTTGAAGTGCCAGTAGATCGCACCCCGGGTCGTCCCCGCCGCCCGGGCGATGTCGCTCAGGGACGCCTGAGAGACGCCCTTCTCGCCAAAGACCCGCTCCGCAGCGTCGATCAGACCGTTGCGCGTGGCGATGGCATCTTCTTTGGTTCTGCGCGCCATGGTTGTCAATACCTCCTCAATGCGCAGCAATTATACATTCACGCATGTATGTATAATTGCCCGCTTGAAATTTCGCCGGGCGATGCCTTTGGCCAGTCTCCCCGCCCCCTGCAACCCTGCCGACGCCAATCCAAAGGACTTCCATGCCCATACTGCGTGATGCATCCGCCATTCCCTTTTATTGCCGCAGGGCCCTGGCCTTGGCATCCACCGGCGCCGTGGCCATGCTGCTGGCCGCATGCGGCAAGGCCGATGCGCCGTCGGCGGCGAGCGGCGGCGCTCAGCCCCCCTCCGTGGAAGTCGGGGTGATCACGGCCACGCCCGGTGATGTCGGGCTGGTGACCGAACTGCCGGGCCGTGTCGAGGCGTCCCGTGTGGCCCAGGTGCGCGCGCGCGCCGCTGGCATCCTGCAAAAGCGCCTCTTCCAGGAGGGCAGCGACGTGAAGGCGGGGCAGCCGCTGTTCCGCATCGACGCCGCGCCCTACGCCGCCGCCGCCGAAAGCGCTCGCGCCACGCTGGCGAAGGCCCAGGCCAATCTGGCGCAGGCCAGCGCCCAGCTCGAGCGCTACCGCCCGCTGGTCAGTGCCAACGCCATCAGCAAGCAAGACTTTGCCAACGCCGAAGCAGCCGAGAAGCAGGCGCAGGCCGACGTGGCCGCCGCCAAAGCGGCGGTGCGCACGGCGGACATCAATCTGGGGTACGCCAGCGTCACCGCACCCATTTCGGGCCGCATCGGCCGCGCGCTGGTGACCGAAGGCGCACTGGTGGGCCAGGGCGAGGCCACGGCCCTGGCCGTCGTGCAGCAGATCGACCCCGTGTACGTCAACTTCACCCAGTCGGCCAGCGATGTTTTCCAGCTGCGCCGCGCGATGGAAAGCGGCCAGTTCAAGCGCGCGGTCGGCGGCGAGGCTGCCAGCGTCAAGCTGGTGCTGGGCGACGGAACGGAGTACGCGCAGGCTGGCAAGCTGCTGTTCACCGACCTGTCCGTGGACGCCACCACGGGCCAGGTCACGCTGCGCGCCGAAGTGCCCAACCCCAAGGGCGAGTTGCTGCCTGGCCTGTACCTGCGCGTGCGCATCGAGCAGGCCCAGGCCAGCAACGCCATCACCCTGCCCCAGCAGGCCGTGACCCGCACCCAGCAGGGCGACACCGTGAGCGTGGTGGGCGAGGACGGCAATGTGTCCCAGCGCACCATCAAGGTCAGCGCCGCGCAGGGCAACCGCTGGGTGGTCCTGGACGGGCTGAAAGCGGGCGAAAAGGTCATGGTGGACGGCTTTCAGAAACTGCAGATGCTGCCGCCGGGAACGCCGGTGAAGCCCGTGCCCTGGCAGGTGCCGGGCGCCGCCCCGGCACAGGCTCCGGCATCCGCTGCTTCGGCTGCCAAGCCATAAGGGGCGCTCCAGCATGGCCAAGTTCTTCATCGACCGCCCCATCTTCGCCTGGGTGATTGCGCTGTTCATCATGGTGATGGGCGGCGTGGCGATCACGCAGCTGCCCATCGCGCAATACCCGCCGGTGGCTCCCCCGTCCATCGTCATCAACGCCGCCTACCCCGGCGCGTCGGCGCAAACGCTGGAAGACAGCGTGCTGTCCGTCATCGAGCGCGAGATGAACGGCTCGCCCGGGCTGATCTACATGGAGTCCGTCGCGCAGGCCGACGGCTCCGGCAGCATCACCCTGAGCTTCCAGCCCGGCACCAACGCCGACCTGGCGCAGGTGGACGTGCAAAACCGCCTGTCGCGCGCCACGCCGCGCCTGCCCTCGGTGGTAACGCAGCAGGGCGTGCGCGTGGACAAGGCGCGCAGCAACTTCCTGCTGTTCGCCATGCTGGCCTCCGACAACCCCAAGTACACCCCGGTGGAACTGGGCGACTACACGGCGCGCAACATCCAGCCGGAGCTGCAGCGCGTCAAGGGCATCGGCCAGGTGCAGTTGTTCGGCAGCGAAAACGCCATGCGCGTCTGGATCGACCCCGACAAGCTGCGTGGCTTCAACCTGTCGGCGGCTGACGTAACGGCGGCCATCAGGGCACAGAACGCGCAGGTGTCCGCCGGTGTCATGGGCGACCTGCCCAACCTGCAGGGCCAGGGCATCGCCGCCACGGTCGTGGTCCAGGGCCAGCTGTCCAGCGTCGAGCAGTTCGGCAACATCGTGCTGCGCGCCAATACCGACGGCGCCACCGTCCGGCTCAAGGACGTGGCGCGGCTGGAGCTGGGCGGCCAGAGCTACGCCACCTCTGCGCGCCTGAACGGAGCCCCGGCGGTGGGCCTGGGTGTGCAGCTTGCCCCCAGCGGCAACGCGCTGGAATCGGCGCGCCTGATCCGGGAGAAGATGGACGAGTTGCAGAAGTTCTTCCCCGAAGGCGTCAAGTACACCATCCCCTACGACAGCTCGCGCTTCGTGAAGATCTCCATCTCGCAGGTGGCCGAAACCCTGGTGGAGGCCGTGGTGCTGGTGTTCCTGGTGATGTTCCTGTTCCTGCAGAACTGGCGCTACACCATCATCCCGACCATCGTCGTGCCCATCGCCCTGCTGGGCACCTTCGCCACGCTGCTGGCGCTGGGCTTCTCGATCAACGTGCTGACCATGTTCGGCATGGTGCTGGTGATCGGCATCGTGGTGGACGACGCCATCGTGGTGGTGGAGAACGTCGAGCGCATCATGAGCGAGGAGGGCCTGTCCCCGCTGGAGGCCACGCGCAAGGCCATGCGCCAGATCTCCGGCGCCATCATCGGCGTGACGGTGGTGCTGATCTCCGTGTTCGTGCCGCTGGCCTTCTTCGCGGGCTCCACCGGCAACATCTACCGCCAGTTCTCTGCGGTGATGGTGGCGTCGATCAGCTTCTCGGCGTTCATGGCGCTGTCGCTCACGCCCGCGCTGTGCGCCACGCTGCTCAAGCCGGTGGAAGCCGGGCACCACCATGAAAAGCGCGGCTTCTTCGGCTGGTTCAACCGGGGCTTCGCCCGCACCGCCAAGGGCTACGAGGGCCTGGTGGCGCGCATCCTGCGCAAGGCCGCGCGCTATCTCCTCATCTACGGCGCCATCCTGGCGGTGCTGGTGCTGGTGTACACGCGCATTCCCACGGCGTTTCTGCCGCAGGAGGACCAGGGCAACATCCTGGTGAACGTGCAGCTGCCGCCAGGCGCCACGCAGGAGCGCACGCTCGAAGCCATGAAGCAGGTCGAAGGCTTCATGCTCCAGCAGCCCGAGGTGCAGAGCATGGTGGGCGTGCTGGGCTTCTCGTTCTCGGGCCAGGGCCAGAACGCAGGCATCGCGTTCGTCACGCTCAAGGATTGGAAGGAGCGCCGGGAAGCCTCGCAGTCCGCCAGCGCCCTGGCAGGCCGCGCCTTCGGCGCGCTGTCCAAGGTGCGCGATGCCTTCATCTACCCGCTCAGCCCCCCGGCCATTCCGGAGCTGGGCACCGGCAGCGGCTTCTCGTTCCGCCTGCAGGACCGCGCGGGCCTGGGGCACGAGGCCCTGGTCAACGCGCGCAACCAGATGCTGGGCATGGCCATGAAGAGCAAGGTGCTCACCGGCATCCGCCCCGAAGGGCTGGAAGACGCGCCGCAGCTGCAGATCGACATCGACCGCGACAAGGCCCAGGCCCTGGGCGTGGGCTTCGACGCCATCAACAGCGCCATCTCCACCGCTTTGGGCTCCAGCTATGCGAACGACTTCCCCAACCGCGGCCGCATGCAGCGCGTGGTGGTGCAGGCCGATGCGCCCGGGCGCATGCAGCCCGAGGACCTGCTGCGCCTGAACGCGACCAACGCGCAGGGCCAGCCCGTGCCGCTGTCGGCGTTCGCCTCGACCCGCTGGATCAAGGGTGCGCAGCAGACCGTGCGCTACAACGGCTACCCTGCCATGCGCATCGCGGGCGACCCGGCGCCGGGCTACAGCAGCGGCGCGGCGCTGGCCGAGATGGAGCGGCTGGCCGCGCAGCTGCCGCCCGGCTTCGGCTTTGAGTGGACGGGCACCTCGCGCGAGGAAAAGCAGGCAGGCTCGCAGGCCATCGTGCTGTACGGCTTTGCCGTGCTGGCCGTGTTCCTGTGCCTGGCGGCGCTGTACGAGAGCTGGACCATTCCGCTGGCCGTGATCCTGGTGGTGCCGCTGGGCGTGCTGGGCGTGCTGCTGGCCACGCTGCTGCGCGGCTACGCCAACGACGTGTACTTCCAGGTGGGGCTGATCACCATCATCGGGCTGTCCGCCAAGAACGCCATCCTGATCATCGAATTCGCCAAGGACCTGCAGGCCCAGGGCCGGGGTCTGATCGAATCGGCGCTCGCGGCCGCGCACCTGCGCTTTCGGCCCATCGTGATGACATCGCTCGCCTTCGGCCTGGGCGTGGTGCCGCTGTTCATCGCGTCCGGCGCGGGCTCGGCCAGCCAGCGCGCCATCGGCACCGGCGTGATCGGCGGCATGGCCACGGGCACGGCACTGGCCTTGTTCTTCGTGCCCATCTTCTTCGTGGTGATCCGCAGCCTGTTCAAGGGCAGCGCGCGCCAGCAGGCGATGGACCTGCGCCATGCGCAAGAAGCAGGAGTTGGAACCCATGACTAAATTCGCCGCCCTGGCGGCAGCCGCCGTGCTGGCGGGCTGCTCGTTCATCCCCGCCTACGAGCGCCCCGCCGCGCCCGTGCCGCCGGCCTACGCCAACGCCCCCGCCATCGCTGGCGCGGCGGCCACTGTGCCCTGGCAGGACTACTTCGCCGAACCCCGGCTGCGCCAGCTCATTGCGACAGCGCTTGCCAACAACCGCGACCTGCGCGTGGCCGTGCTCAACATCGAGCAGGCGCGCGCCACCTACCAGGTGCGCCGCGCCGACCAGTACCCCAGCGTGGGACTGGCCGCCAGCGCCACGCGCGCCCCATCGGTCGTCACTGGCGAGCTGACCAACACGTTCAGCGTGGGCCTGGCCGTCTCGGCCTGGGAGATCGACTTCTTCGGTCGCATCGCCAGCCTCAGGCAACAGGCCCTCGCCCAGTACCTGGCCACCGAGGAAGGCCGCAACGCCGCGCAGGTGAGCCTGATCGCCGCCGTCGCCAACGGCTGGCTGAACCTGCTGGCCGACGAGGAACTGCTGGACCTGTCGCGCCAGACCCTGGCCTCCCGCGAGGAGTCCGTGCGCCTCACGCGCATGCGGCTGGATGCGGGCGTGGCATCCGAGCTGGATATCCGCCAGGCCGAGTCGCTGACGCAGGCCGCCCGCGCCACGCTGGCCCAGCAGCAGCGCCAGCGCGCGCTCGACGAAAACGCCCTGGCGCTGCTGCTGGGCCAGGCGCTGCCCGACGACGTGCGTGCCAGCCTGGCGGGCAGCCGCCTTGCCAGCGCCCCGGCCATGGCGCCGCTGCCCGCCGGGCTGCCGTCCGAGCTGCTGACGCGCCGCCCCGACATCCGCCAGGCCGAGCAGCAGCTCATCGCCGCCAACGCCAACATCGGCGCGGCGCGGGCCGCGTTCTTCCCGCGCATCGCGCTCACGGCGCAGGCGGGCACGGCCAGCGGCGAACTGTCGGGCCTGTTCAAGGACGGCTCGTGGGTCTTCTCCCTCGCCCCGTCACTGCTGCTGCCCATCTTCGACGCGGGCCGCAACCAGGCCAACCTGGAAAGCGCGCAGGCCGGGCGCGCCATCGCGGTGGCGCAGTACGAGAAAGCCATCCAGACCGCGTTCCGCGAGGTGTCGGACGCGCTGGCGGGCCAGGCCACGCTGGGCGAGCAGGCCCAGGCGCAGCGCCAGCAGGCCGAGGCCGAGGCCAAGCGCCTGCAACTGGCCGACCTGCGCTACCGCAACGGTGTGGCGAGCTACCTGGACCTGCTGGATGCGCAGCGCTCCCTGTTCGCCGCCCAGCAGGCCGTGGTGCAGGTGCAGCTGGCGCAGTTGCAGAACCAGGTGGCGCTGTACAAGGCCCTGGGCGGCGGCGCGCCCACTGCGGCGGCGGGTGGCTGAGGCAGGCGGGGCGGCAGCCACCCCGCAGATATAATTTTGGGTTGATTGCAATCAAAGCCCCCGATAAAGCAGAGGACGTCATGAGCGACACCCACCACGAAGAAGCCCACACCGGCCCGATCAAGAACCCCAAGCAGTTGCTGATCGCGACGCTGTTCTCGTTCATCGTCCCGATCTTCGCCATCATTGGCCTGGTCATGTACGTCACTTCGGCCGACAAGCCCGCAGCGGGCGCGGTCAACCCCGAGAAGGCCATCGCCGAGCGCATTCAAAAGGTCGGCATGGTCGAGGTCCGCGACGCCAACCGCCCGCTGCGCAGCGGCGAGGAAGTCTTCAAGGGCCAATGCGCTGCCTGCCACGCCACGGGCGCGGCGGGCGCTCCCAAGCTGGGCGACGCCGCAGCCTGGGCCAGCCGCATCAAGACCGGCCTGGACGCGCTGGTGCAGTCGGCGCTCAAGGGCAAGGGCGCCATGGCACCGCAGGGCGGCGGCGACTTCAACGACACCGAAATCGCCCGCGCCGCTGCCTACATGGCGAACGCGGCTGGCGCCAAGTTCGCCGAGCCCAGCCCACCGGCTGCGGCGCCGGATGCCGCAGCATCCCAATAAAGCAGCCTGCGCACACTGCAAAGCCGGCCCCGCAAGGGTCGGCTTTTCTTTTGGTCAAATCGGCCTCCAGCGCTTACTGGATAAGCGCAGGCAGCTATCAAAACTATAGTTTTTGCTGCAAGGCCAGCGGGCTCGTCGCATAGCCGTGGCGCGCGGGCAGTTGGTCGGCCCGCACCTCGTCGGGCTGGGGCCAACGCCCGGCTTGCACGGCCTCGGCGGCCAGGGCTACGTCCAGCGTGTGGACCAGGCCCAGCCCCAGCGGCGTGGCGAGGTACAGCCGCCCTTGTTCGTCCAGCAGGCATTCCTGCACGGCGGCGGCGGTGCGGCCCGTGTGGGACAGCACCGCAAAGTCCGGCTGGATGCGCCAGACCCAGGGCGCCGCTTCCAGCTCCACATAGACGCGCTGCGGCCCGTTCTGGAAGAACCACTGGCCCTGCGCGTCCGCCTCGTAGTTGCGGCCTATGAACTCAATGAGCTTTTCGTGCTGCAGCAGCGAGCCTTTGCTTTGCGGGAACGGCCCCCCCGCCTGCGCCGCAGCGTCGCGCAGGTACCAGCGGCCCCGCGCGTCCAGCCCCAGCCAGCCGTAGCAGTGGGGCACGTTGGGCCACTTGGCGATGGCCTGCCTGACGATGTCATCCATGCGCGGATTGTGCGCCCGTATGTGGTGCGCCCGCATGTGCGGCCAGCCAATCGCCCACCGCCTCGGGCATGGCGCGCACGTGCCCCGGCGGGCGCCCCCGCGCAAAGCCGACGTGGCCGCCGTGCCGGGGCTGCCACAGCGTGACGAAGCCGCCGCCCACATCGTGCTGCCCCGGCAGGCTGGCGGCGGGCACGAAGGGGTCGTTGCGCGCATTGACCACCAGCGCGGGCACGCGGATGCGGTGCAGCAGCGGCTTGGCCGAGGCGCGCTGCCAATAGTCCTCGGTGTTCCTGAAGCCGTGTACCGGCGCGGTGAAGGCGTTGTCGAAGTCGTACAGGTCGCGCGCGGCCAGCAGCGCCTGCCGGTCGAACAGGCCCGGGTGCTGCGCCAGCTTGTCCAGCGCCTTGGGCACCAGCGTGTGCATGAACATGCGCGTATAGACCAGCCGGTTGAAGCCGCGCCCGATGGCCCGCCCGCCCGCCGCCAGGTCGATGGGCGCGCACACGGCCGCGACGGCATCCGCGCTGCGCGCCGCGTCCTCGCCCACCTCGGCGGCCCAGCGCAGCAGGGCATTGCCGCCCAACGACACGCCCACCGCCATCAGCGGCCCTGCATGGGGGCCATGCGCGGCGCGCAGGCGCTGCAGCATCCAGCCGATCTCGGCATGGTCGCCCGAGTGGTAGGCGCGCGGGGCGCGGTTGATCTCGCCGCTGCAGCCGCGAAAGTGCGGAATGGCGCAGGCCCAGCCGCGCTCGCGTGCGAGGCCCGCGAACGCCTCGCAGTAGTGGCTGCGCGACGACCCTTCCAGCCCGTGGAAGACGACGAGCAGCGGGCGCGCCGCTGCGTCGTCGCTGTCGCCGCCATCTTGCAGAAAGTCCACGTCCACGAAGTCGCCGTCCGGCGTGTCCCAGCGCTCGCGCCGGTATGCAGGCCGGGGGCCGGACAGCACGCGGCGCGACCACAGCGCGGGCCAGATGGTCTGAAGATGCCCGCCTGGGAGCCAGCGGGGCGCTACATAGTTCATAGCTGCTTGCACTTATTGAATAGGGGCGGTTTCAAGTCCAAGCGCAACAAATATTCAATGCACAGGGTCTGGCTGCTGGCTCAATCGAGCCAAGTGCTCGGCATAGACCTCAATGGGCTTGCGCCAACCCAGGGTCATCCTGGGGCGGC
>NZ_JASGDA010000137.1:0-19290 GCF_047607405.1 Acidovorax sp.
CCTCACGCTGCCCGACACCCTGCCGCCCCGCGCCATGGCCGCGCGCGTGCAGGCCCGCTACGGCGGCCCCGCCGCGCCCGTGGCCGACTGGCTGCTGCGCCTGGAGCGCCTGCGCTACGCTCCCCACCCCGACACCGAACTGACCGCGCTCAAACGCGAATTCGCCGCCCTGCCCTGGCCCACACCCTGACCATGCGACACACCGCCCGATGGATTCTTGCCGCTATCACATTGATAGCTGCAAGCGCTTTACCAGCAAGCGCTGGATCCCAAAAACCTTCAAAACCCGCCGCCCCGCAGGCGGTGCCCTACGCCACCCGCGCCGAGGCCCTGCGGTTCGCCGACGACCTGGCCGAGCGCCGGGGCCTGGACCGCGAATGGGTGCGGCAGGCCATCGCCCAGGCGAACTTTCTGCCGCAGGTGCCCCGGCTCATGCTGCCGCCGCCCAAGGGCACGGCCAAGAACTGGCGCGTGTACCGCAGCCGCTTCGTCGAGCCGGTGCGCATCCGCGCCGGGGTGCGCTTCTGGCAGCAGAACCAGGCCGCTTTGGCCCGCGCCGAGCGCGAATACGGCGTGCCTGCCGAGATCATCGTGGGCATCATCGGCGTGGAGACCATCTACGGCCAGCAGATGGGCACCTTCCGCGTGATGGACGCGCTCGCCACGCTGGCCTTCGACTTCCCCTCGGCCCACCCGCGCGCAGCCGAGCGCACCGAGTTCTTCCGCCGCGAGCTGGAGCAGTTCCTGAGCCTCATGAACCGCACCGGCACCGACCCCTTCGAGCCGCGCGGCAGCTACGCCGGGGCCATGGGCCTGGGCCAGTTCATGCCGTCGAGCTGGGTGCGCTACGCGGTGGACTTTGACGGCGATGGCCGCATCGACCTGTTCCGCAGTCCTGCGGACGCCATCGGCTCCGTCGCCAATTACTTTCGCGGCCACGGCTGGACGCCCGGCATGCCCACGCACTACGCCGTGCAGTTCGACGCCGCGCGGCTGCAGCTCGACGAACTGCTGACCCCCGACATCCTGCCCAGCTTCAGCGCCGCCAGCCTGCAGGCCAAAGGCGTGGTGCTGGACGCGGAGGGCGCGCAACATACCGGCCCGCTGGCGCTGGTGGAGCTGCAAAACGGCCCCGACGCGCCGCCGAGCTACGTGGCGGGCACCGAGAACTTCTACGCCGTCACGCGCTACAACTGGTCGAGCTACTACGCCATGGCCGTCATCGACCTGGGCCGCGAGGTGGCCCGCGAACTGTCCCGCTCTCTGGCTGCGGACACCAGCAGTTTGAAGTAAAAATGGCCTCCAGCGCTTGTGCAGCAAGCACTGGCAGCTATTCTTTCAATAGCGCTGCATCTGGCAGCTGTGCGGCTGCTGCGCCTGGGCCGCGCTGATCTGCCGCACCACGCGAAAGCCGTAGCCAGAGCCTTCCACGTCGAACTTGACGCCCGGCGCACCCTTCCTGTCCATCACGCCCACAACCAGCGCCTGCTGGAACTGGTGGTCCGCCGCACGCATGCTGCCGCCCTGGCCCGAGAGCTGCACGCTGGCGTTCTCCAGCTGGCGGGCGATGGCCACGGTGTCGGTGCTGCCCGCGCGCTCGATGGACTGCGCCAGCGCCTCCACCATGAGCTGCATGCGCATGTGGACGTAGTCGTCCTGCGGCTTGGGAAAGCGCTGGCGGAACGACTGGTAGAACGCCTCGCTCTGCGCGTCCGGCACGTTGGGCAGCCAGTCGGCCACGGCCACCACCTTGCCCAGCCCCGCATCGCCGATGGCGGCGGGCGCGCCCAGGGCGTTGCCGTAGAAGGTGTAGAAGCGGCCCTCGTAGCCCACCTCGCGCGCGGCCTTCACCAGCAGGGTCAAATCGTTGCCCCAGTTGCCGGTGACGACCGCCTGCGCGCCGCTGGCCTTGATCTTGACGGCGTAGGGCGCGAAGTCCTTCACGCGGCCAATGGGGTGCAGCTCGTCGCCCACCACGGCCACGTCGGGGCGCTGGGCGGCAAGCTGCTTTTTCGCCTCGCGCAGCACGGCCTGGCCGAAGCTGTAGTCCTGGCCGATGAGATAGACGCTTTTCAGGGCCTTGTCCTCGCGCATCACCGCCATCAGCGCGGCCATGCGCATGTCGGCATGGGCGTCGAAGCGAAAGTGCCAGAAGCTGCACTTCTCGTTGGTGAGAATGGGGTCCCCCGCCGAGTAGTTCAAAAAGATGACGCGCTTGCCCGGCTCGCGCTCGTTGTGCTTGTTGATGGCCTCGACCAGCACCGCCGCCGTGGCCGAGTTGTTGCCCTGCAGGATGACCTGCGCACCATCGTCGATGGCCGCGCGCAGCGCCGACAGCGCTTCTTCGTTCTGGCCCTTGCTGTCGTAGCGCTCCAGCTCCAGCCTGGCGCCGCTGCGCGCGTTCACGCGCTCCATGGCCCAGTGGATGTTGCGGTACACCGCCTCGCCGGTGTTGGCGAAGGCGCCGGACAGGCTTTCGACCAGCGCCATCTTGACGGGCTTGGTTTGTGCCACTGCGCCCAGCGCAAAAACTGAAAGACTTAATGCCGCGGCAGCTGTTTTCAAGCCCCGCGCGCGCAATTTATTCATGCCGATTTCTCCCTTGAAAAGCGACGCGGGCGCACACAACTCAGGGGCATGCGGCGCCGCGTCGAGCGCCGCGCAGTGTATAGGAGTAACCGCCATGATCTTCGCCCCCGTCGTCCACCCTTCCGCCTTCGTCGCACCCCGCTCCGCCGACCTGGCGCTGCAGCGCTTCCTGATGGGCAGCCTTGCCAATACCGGCGTCAACATCACGCAGGACGACAAGGCCACCACCGTGCAGCTCGACGTGCCGGGCCTGGCGCGCGAGCAGCTGGCGATCAGCATCGAAGGCAACACCGTGCGCGTACAGAGCGTGGAAGGCGCGCCCCGCCACGTGCGCCGCGCCTGGGAGCTGGCCGCCGACATCGACACGGCCAGGAGCAGCGCAAAGCTGGAGAACGGCGTGCTGACGCTGACCCTTGCGCACGTGGAGCCCGAGAGCCGGGCGACCACGCTGGTCATCCAGTAATGCTACTGAAACAATAGCTGCAAGCGCCTGCGCCTATTGGGCTGCAGGCGCTTTTTGTTTGAATTTCGGAGAGTCTCAGGCAGGGTTCGCTGCCTCGGGAAGGCCAAGGGCCATGGCAGGAGCGCTGGGGCGCAGCCATCGCCTGCGCATTGACCAAACGGTCGAATTCATTGCCTGAGCGGCTCCACGATCACTATTGGATTTGCATAGCATCTAACTATGCAAATACCAGTATCGCCATCCATGTTCGATGGCCATAAAGAAGCGCCCCTCACCCGGCGCCATGGCGCCTCATTCCGCCATCCCGCCCGGGGGTTCACCCTCATGGAGGTGCTCGTCTCCATCGTTGTGCTCTCATTCGGCATGCTGGGCATGGTGGGCATACAAGCCTTCGCACTGCAATCCAACCGGGAGGCCCGAATGCAGGCGCAGGCCGTGAACCTGGCGCGCGAATTGGCCGAAATGATGCGCGGCAACAACCAGGTCGGCATCAAGACCACTGCAGCCGACAACCCCTACCTTATCGCTGGCACCAGTCCGCTTTCTCCAGCCACGGCAAGCAACTGCCTGGGGGTTGGCAATTCCGCGACGGGCTGCTCCACCACGTTGGATGTGGCCCACGCCGAAATGACCGACTGGCTGGCCCGCGTGGACACCGAACTGCCCGGTGCGCGGGTCACGGTTTGCTTTGACAGTGCGCCCTATGACACCAACGGGCTGCCGCAGTGGACATGCACCCCCGGCACTACAGGCACCGATGAAATCGCCGTCATCAAGATCGGCTGGACCCGCCAGTCAACCGACCGCAGCAAGAAAGACGCCAGCATGCTGGAACGCGCCAGCGACGCCAACAGCCGTCCATCCGTCCTCGTCCCGGTTACCAGCGGCAATCCACTCGGGGCCCCATCATGACAACCTACCTTCCCCCTACAAAGCGACGGCCTGCCGTGACCAGGCAAGCGGGGCTTACGCTGATTGAGCTGCTCGTTGCTACGGCCATCAGCATGCTCATCGTGCTGGCCGCAGCGACTGCGCTCCTCATCTCCCGGCAAGGCTTCAGCAATGTCGATGCCGCATCGCAACTGCGAGACAGGGCACGCTTTGCAGAAGACATTCTTCAACGCCTGGGTGTGCAGGCTGGACACAGGGACATTCAGTTCGTGGCCTCCAACACGCCCCCCAGCACTTCGGGCCTGGATGCCGTTGAGCCCAACGTATTTGGCTTTAACAACAGGGCTCGCAGCAATTCCCACGGCTGGAGCGAGGCCAATACGGCGGCCCGTACAACAGGCTCGCTCGGCTACGGAAGCGACATTCTGGTGCTTCGTTTTCAACCCACAAGGTACAGCACCACCGAGACAAAAACCGATCAGGGCATGATCGATTGTTCCGGTGTGGCCCCACAGACTCCCACCACTGACTACGCCGAACGCTATGCAAGTGTGTTGCACGTTGCCCAAAGCAGTGACGGGGAACCCGCGCTCATGTGTACACGCTGGGCGACCACCGCTGGAGGCAGCGCCGATACGCAACCCCTCATCCATGGCGTGGAAAATTTCCAGGTGCTCTACGGCGTGGATGGCATCGGCCCCTCAAACTCAGCCATCCCGGCGGCCACCTCTGCCGACAGCGTCCCCGAACGGTACCTGCGCGCTGACCAGCTTACGGTGAGCGACGCGGCAACCACCACCGCCAACTGGCAACGCGTGCGCAGCATCCGCATCGGCATGGTCTTGCGGGGGCCACTCGGCTCCGCGGTGGACAAGACACAGCAGACCTACTACCCCTTTGGCACAGCCAAGGCATCCACGACCGGTGCTGCAGGCAGCATGTTTGCCAGTGCCGACGATCCTGGCACCGTCTTCCAACCGACGGCAGATGGCAGGCTGCGGCAGGTGGTGACATTCACCATCCACCTGCGCAATCCCCAGGGAGACCTCTGAGATGACTCGGCACCATCCACTGAAACGAACCAGCGTACTGCATGCAGGCGCGTCCGTTAACGCGGGCAAGGCGCAGGCCGGCATCTCTCTGGTCGTCGTCATGATGATTCTCATCATCGTGTCAATCCTGGGCATCGGGGGCATCCAAATATCGATGATGGGCGAGCGCGCCACCCGCAACGACCGCGACATGCAAGTCGCTTGGCAATCGGCGGAGGCCGCTCTGATCGACGCCGAACTCGACATCCAGGGCAAACCAGCGACCTCCACCAACAAACGCAACGAAATCTTCGACAGAAAAGCCACCGACTTCGCCAAATTTGTGCCCGGCTGCGGCACCGCCGGGGACGACAAGAGTTTTGGTCTATGCCTGCCCACTGCCGGAACAAAGCCCGACTGGCTCACGGCGGACTTCACCAATACCGGAACCGATGCCAACACGGTGGGCTTTGGCCACTTCACCGAGCGGGCATTCATGGCTGGCGGCGTCGGCTTGCAACCCGCCGCACTGCCTCGCTACGTCATCGAAATCATTGACGATCCCAGCATGGATCGGACCACAGCCCTCAAGGATCGCAAATACCTGTACCGCATCACTGCCATGGGCTTTGGCCCCAACAGCGATACCCAGGCCGTGCTCCAGACGATCTACAGGAATTAAAAGGATTCAGCCATGACCTCAACCATGCATGCGCGAGCATCTGCCGCATTGCTACCCAAGATACGGCGCAAAATGGCCATTACCCTGGGCGCAGCCGCCCTGGGTACAGTTGCATTGATTTCCCTCATTGCCCAAGGGCAAGAGACAAGCCTGGTCATCCCCCCCACCATTCTGTCTGCAGACCCTCTGTATGCCGCCACTACGGTGGACAAGCCTGCCATGGCGCTGGCACTTTCAGTGGAATATCCGACGGTGGGCGCTCAGTACCGCGATGCAACCTACACACCCACGAACGAATACCTGGGCTATTACGACGCCGAGAGTTGCTACACCTATGTCGATAGCCCGACAGAAACCCCGGCAACCGGAAAGTCCATAGCCGACTACAAACGCTTTGACCGCAGCGGCGCCGCCACCAATCGCCAATGCACAGATGCTTTCAGCGGCAACTTTCTCAACTGGGCCAGCAGTTCCTCCATTGACATGCTGCGCCTTGCCCTTTCCGGGGGCGATCGCTACATCGACGAAAGCAACCTGACCATCCTGCAGCGCGCAGTGTTGCCCAACGGCGATCCCGTATGCTTCTGGAACAACAGTACCAATTTCCCCGCCAAGCAGCTGGAAAAGGACGGCGGTGGTACAGGCGCCTATTGGGGCGCCATACCGCAAGCATTGAAGACTGCCGCCAACAATAACCCCATATGGATTGCCAACACACTGAACCGCATTTACTTCAAGGCGGGTGAAACTTACAGCGGCAGCTGCACAAACACTGTCGATTATTTTCTGGGTGGCGCGCGCAGCATGGAATCCCCCATACGCTCAGGAACAGCACTCCCAAGCAGCGGCATGACATTATGCATCAATGGCGAGACAGGGGTCTGCAGCTTCACGGGTGTGAAAGAGGTCTGGTACGGTGCAAATTCCAAATGGTATGTGGCTGCAGCCTACAACGGAGTGGATTGCTCATCAGGCTGCAATACCGTTTTTGGAGATCCCATCAAAGGAATAGCAAAAAAGGTTTACTACCGGAGCTACACCGGAAGTTGGACCCCGCCAAGCAGCAGCGCATTGAATAGCGATGGCTTCTTCTACTCTCGCGTTCAAGTATGCAACGCAAGCGGCACGACCCTGCAAGACGTACGTGATTACGGCCTTTGCACTCAATACCCCAATGGCAATTACAAACCGACCGGCGTAATTCAAAAGTATGCAGACCAGATACGGCTGGCCGCCTTTGGCTATTTGATGGACCAAACCGCCAGCTACAACGATGGTCGCTATGGCGGCGTGCTGCGCGCACCCATGAAATATGTTGGCCAGAAAAATTTCGACATTTATGGCCGTGACAATGGCAGCAATTCCAAAAGCGAGTGGGACAACAACACCGGGATTTTCAAAACCAACCCCGAGAACGATTCCACATTTGGAATCAGCGGGGTCATCAACTACCTGAATCAGTTTGGCCGTACAGGCCCCACAGCAGGAGTCTATAAAAAATACGACCCTGTTGGAGAATTGTATTATCAATCCCTGCGCTACCTCCAGGGCCTGCCCCCCACCAACGATGCCATCAAGGACCTTGGCACGCTGGATGTCAGCAACGCATTTTACGATGGGTATCCAGTCTATACCGATTGGACCGATCTGGACCCCTACGGGGGCGGACGCTCGGCAACTGAAAATTATGCGTGCCTCAAAAGCAATATTGTCGTTATCGGGGACATACACACCCACGATGGAGACTGGCGCAATACCACGGTCAATACCGCCGACAACGTGCCCAACTTCAAAAATTCATACGACAAACTCAGGGCCTATGAAACCCTTCATGGGAACAACAGTTCACCCAGCAACTCGCGGACCAGTCAGATCATGGGCTACGCCTATTGGGCCCATACCAATGACATTCGAGGCACTGACTGGACCAATGCGCCGGCGAAACAGCGACCCGGTCTGCGTGTGAAGACCTTTATTTTCGACGTGAATGAATACGGCAATTCAACCGACCTGGCAACCCGCAGCAAGAGCAATCAGTTCTTCATGGCAGCCAAATATGGCGGTTTTGAGAACGACCCCAACAATCCAGGCGGCAACCCCTACAACGATCTGAGCGGCACACCTGACCCGCACAAGGACAATGATGGAAATGCTGATAATCGCATCTGGCAACGCACGGATGGCGATGCATCCACTTATTATCTGCAAAGCAATGCGCGCGGCGTCTTGACCGCATTTGACAATATTTTCAGCCGCGCCTCGACAGCGGCCCGCAGTATTGCAAGCAGCGCCTCCCAGTCGAGCAATCAGAACGCATCGTCTGCCAACTATCTGTACACGGCCCAGTTCAATACGAGCGCCTGGACGGGCGACGTGATAGCCGAGGCCATCACCACGGATACCGACGGCAACATCAGCGTCAGCACGACCCCGAGTTGGAGCGCAGCCGCAAGGCTGAAGCTGAAACAGCACGCCAGCCGCAATATCTACGTCGGCCACGGCAGTGCGACGGCTGCCACAGCCTTTACCTGGGATGCCATCAGTGGCAAGACTTTGCAGGATCACTTGAACAAGGCATTGCCCAGCGCCACGGCCGATGGGCAGGGGCAGATCCGCCTGAACTATTTGCGCGGCGACAGAAGTGAAGAAGGTCAGGATGGTCGGTTCCGTACCCGTACCGAACTGCTGGGTGACATCATCAACTCGGGGGTAACCTATTCAGGCGCCCCAACCGTGGCTTATTCGGGCAGCGGATATGCAAAATTCCGCGCAGCCAATGACAGCCGCGTTCCTGCCGTGTTTGCTGGCGCCAATGACGGCATGCTGCATGCCTTCGCTGCGCAGAGCGATTCCAGCAAGGGTGTTACCGCAGGTGATGAACTCTTTGCCTATATCCCCAGTTGGCTGGGCCCCAATCTCTCGGCCCTCACCAGCAAGGACTACATCAATAACCACCAGGCCTACGTCGATGCGCCCTCAACGGTGGGCGAAGTGCAGGTGGCCAATGCCGATGCCGCTACCGATTGGAAAACGGTTCTCGTATCGGGGACGGGCGCCGGTGGTCGCGGCGTATTCGCCCTGGACGTGTCCAAACCCGAAAGTTTTGGCGCCGCGAATGCAATATGGGAATTCACCCCCAGCGACGATGCCGACATCGGCTACGTCGTAGGCCGCCCCCAGTTGCTGAAGTTCAAGACCGGCACCAACACCTACCGCTGGTTCGCCGCAGTCGCCAGCGGTGCCAACAACTACAACAGTTCATACACCAGCCTGGGCGGCTCGGGCCAGCCTGCAATCTTCCTTTTGGCGCTTGACAAGGCGGTGGGTACGCCATGGACTCTCGGCACCAATTACTTCAAGATCAGTTTCCCCATTGATTCAACCCTGGCCGCCACACTCGCAACAGGCATGGCCAACTTCTCCGCCCTGTGGGGCCCGGCCGGTGAGGTCACGCAAATTTATGCCGGTGACTTCCATGGCAGGGTCTGGAAGCTGGATTTCACAAAAATCTGCACTTCCACCGACACAAGCTGCTACGGCTACAAGCCCACCTCAGATTGGAATCTGAACAAGCTGAGCAGCTTCAACAAGGGCACGACCGCCTCTCCGCAGCCGTATCCGTTCTTTATCGCCAAGGATGCCTCGGGCAATGTACAGCCGATCACCGCAGCGCCCAGCCTGTTCACTGGCCCCATCGTGGCAGGGGTGGAAACGTTTTATGTGATGATAGGAACTGGTAAATACCTGGAAACAGGCGACAACCTATCCACCCGCACGCAAAGCGTTTATGCCCTGTATGACAATGGCTCTACCAGCGCGGACTCAAGCCCCATCACAGCCGCAATATCTGGACGTGGCCGATTGCAACAAGCCACGGTGAATACCACCACGAACCAGATTACAACTTCTGCATTCACATGGGGGCGACCAAGTTCAGACAGCAATACAGCGCAGCGTGCTGGCTGGTATTTTGATTTGCCATCCACTGGTGAGAAGGTGGTCACCTCCATCATCAACCAAGGGGGACTGACGGCGACATTCAACACCCTGATCCCCAACATGAGCGGCGCCTCCTCGGCCACCTGCGCCACCAACGAGGGTTCTGGCAAACAATACACCATCAAGGTTGGCACCGCCACCGGTGATTATGTGAATTCAACGGTGGGCGTACTGGGTGAAAGCCTGTTCCTTGTGAATGAAGACAAAACCGAAGTAACAGCATACGACAGCACAGGCAGAGCCGTTCGAAAGATCAACAAACAGAGTATTCAGATCGGTTCACAAGGTGTCAGCACCGGCAAGTCCATCACCATTGACGAAGTGGTCGGGCGCCTGAGCTGGCGCCAGATATACAACTACCAAGAACTGAAGAACGAATAATGACAAATACCATGCAAAAGCACCGAGGGTTCACCTTGATTGAACTCATGATCGTGGTGGTCGTGATCGGCATCTTGGCGTCGATCGCCTACCCGGCCTACACCGACTCCGTTCTGAAAGGCCGCCGGGCTCAGGCTCGCACGGCCCTGGCAGAACTGCTTCAGCAGCAGGAACGCTACATGACGCAGAACAATTGCTACCTTGGATTCACGACCAATGCAGCATTGAGTGCCACGCCTTCCGCGCCATCGCCCTCCACCGCTTGCGGAGGCGTCACCGCCACGACAGTGCCCTTCAAGGTGTTCTCCGGGGACAATGCAGCATCCGCCGCCTACCGGCTGTCCGCCACAACCTGCACCGTCGGAGGCAACACGCTATCGATTGCCGAATGCGTCAAGGTGGTTGCAACCCCCATCGGTTCTGACCCCAAGGTCGGCAACCTCGAAATGATGAGCAACGGCACCAAGGATTGCACGGGTACCGCAAGATCGACCAACTTCAATCTGTGCTGGCCATGAGCACACCGCTTTCCCAGAGCCGTCCCAGCTGCGGCTTCACACTCATCGAGTTAATGCTGACACTGGTGCTTATTGCAGCAATGTTGACGCTGTCGGCACCGAGCTTCATTTCATTTCAACGAAGCTCCGAACTGACATCACAAGCCAATTCGCTGGTCGCCGCATTGAACACAGCCCGAACCGAAGCGATGAAACGCAATACTGATGTTTATATAGTACCCGGCGGCACTGCCAACCAGTGGAGCGACGGTTGGACGGTATTCGTCGATAGTGATCGCAGCGGGGCAGCATTTGATGCAGCAAAAGACTCCATAGTTCTGACCCATTCCAAAGTACCCAGTTACTTCAGCACAACGGGCACTGGCACTGCGAATGAAAACCCTGCCTATGTGATGTACAACGGCTCCGGGTATCCAAAAACCACCGGCGGGGCATTTGGTGCAGTCACGATCAATTTTGCCCGCAACGATTTGACCGGCACAGAACTGCTGCAGCAGACCCGTCGCATCAAGATCGCCAAGACAGGGCGGGTGCGCGCCTGCAAGCCGTTATCGGCGACCGATGTAACTTGCTCTGCCAGTACAGAGGATTGAAATAGAAGGTGGTTGATGGGAAAAGGGGCATACCATCCACGATGCCATGCCATCTTCAACACCTTTCATGCAACAAGCGCTTGGGCTCGCTGCCCAGGCGCTTTTTCTTACCAGCCCCAACCCACGCGTGGGCTGCGTGCTGGTGTCGCCCTCGGGCGAAATCCTGGGCCGGGGACACACGCAGCGGGCAGGCGGCGCCCATGCCGAGATCATGGCGCTGCGCGATGCGGCGTCTGCCGGGCGCGACCCGCGCGGCGCCACGGCCTACGTGACGCTGGAGCCTTGTTCCCACCAGGGCCGCACAGGCCCCTGCTGCGAAGCGCTGATCCAGGCAGGCATTGCCAAAGTCGTCGCTTGCGCCACGGACCCGAACCCGCTGGTGGCGGGCCAGGGGTTCGAGCGGCTACGGTCTGCAGGGGTGGATGTTGTCGTCGGACCGGGGGCAGAAGAATCCCGCGAACTGAACATCGGCTTCTTCAGCCGCATGGTGCGCGGCACGCCCTGGGTGCGGCTCAAGGTGGCGGCCTCGCTGGACGGCACCACCGCGCTGAACAACGGCGCCAGCCAGTGGATCACGTCCCGCACCGCGCGGGCGGACGGCCACGCATGGCGGGCCCGAGCCTGCGCCGTGCTGACCGGCATCGGCACCGTGCTGGACGACAACCCCCGGCTGGACGTGCGCGAGGTCTCCACCCCGCGCCAGCCCCACGTGGTGGTGGTGGACAGCCAGTTGCAACTGCCCCTGGATGCTAATCTTTTGATAGCTGACCGCCCATGCTACATCTACGCTGCAGCCCAAAATGATGCCAAAGAAACCGCACTGAAGGAACGCGGCGCCACGGTGGTGCATCTGCCCAATGCCCAGGGCAAGGTGGACTTGCCCGCGATGCTGCGCGACCTGGGGCGGCGCGGCGTCAATGAACTGCACGTCGAGGCAGGGCACAAGCTCAATGGATCCCTGGTGCGCGAGGGGCTGGTGGACGAACTGCTGGTGTACCTGGCCCCGCGCCTGCTCGGGCCGGGCCTGGGCATCGCGAACTTCGGCCCTCTCGGCGCCTTGGCGGACGGCCTGGCATTGGACTTTCAATCGGTCGAAACGCTCGGGCCGGACCTTCGCATCGTGGCGCGCGTGCAGGGGCATGATTCATTCCTCGGCGCCGCTTGAGCACAATCGCAGCATGCCGCTCAAACCTCTGGCCGCCCTTCTGATCTCCGCCGCCCTGGCCCTCGCAGGCTGCGCCGACCTGCCCAAGAACGTGGAGCGCCCCGTCTCCACCGCCCTGCCCTCCCCCGCAGGCACGCCCCTGGGCGAGCTGGTGGATGCGCAGCGCGCGGCAGCGGGCGGCAGGCATGCCTCGGGCTTTGTGCTGCTCAGCGGCCCCCAGGCGGCCTACGGCAGCCGCCTGGCGCTGGTGGATGCCGCGCAGAAGACGCTCGACCTGCAGTACTACGCCATCCATGCCGACGCCAGCTCCCAGCGCCTGCTGCGCGCCGTGGCGGCTGCCGCGCGGCGCGGGGTGCGGGTGCGCGTGCTGCTGGACGACTTCCACAGCGCCGGGCGCGACGCGCTGGTGATGCGGCTGGCCTTCGTACCCAACGTCGAGATGCGCATGTTCAACCCCATCGCGGGTGCTCGCGGCTCGGCCATCGGGCGCATGCTGGGTGCGCTGGGCGACTTCGCCCGTGTGCAGCAGCGCATGCACAACAAGCTGTTCATTGCCGACAACGCCCTGGGCGTGACCGGCGGGCGCAACCTGGGGGATGCCTATTTCGGCCAGGCCGATGCGGGCAACTTCGTGGACCTGGACGTGCTGGCGGCGGGCCCCGTGGTGCAGGATCTGTCGCGCAGCTTCGACAGCTACTGGAACAACGAGCGCGCCTACCCCGTGCAGTCGCTCGTCACGCGCGAGGAGCTGGACGCGCTGCGCCAGGGCTTCGAGGCCGCCGACGCCGCGCAGCACCACCCTGAAGACCACACCGCCGCCAGCCAGCCGCCACAGGAGCAGGCCCAGGCCGACCGGCGCGCGCGCGTCTGGGACCAGCAGCCCATGGACCTCGCCCAGGCGCGCCTTACCTGGGCACCCGCCGCGGTGCTGGCAGACCGGCCCGCCAAGATTCCGCCCCCCACAGAGCCCGCCGACGCGGGCAGCGATGCGGCCGATGCCCATGCCGACACCGTGGTGGACGGCCTGCTGCAGCTCATGGGCCAGGCGCAGCGCGACCTGCTCATCGTGTCGCCCTATTTCGTGCCCGGGCCGGACATGAAGCAGGCTTTTGCCGCCGCCCGCGCGCGCGGCGTGCGCGTGCGCGTGCTCACCAATTCGCTGGCCTCCAACGACGCGCCCATTGCCCACGCAGGCTATGCGCGCCACCGCCCCGAGCTGCTGGCGCTGGGCGTGGAGCTGTACGAGATGCGCAGCGAGCTGCCCAGCCGCGTGAACGGCCTGGGGGCCACCGGCAGCACGGGCAGTTCGCGGGCCATGCTGCATTCCAAGCTGATCGTCATGGATGGCCGCCTGCTGGCAGTGGGGTCGATGAACCTGGACATGCGCTCGCAGCACCAGAACACCGAGCTTGCGCTGCTCATCCGCAGCGGCGCGCTGTCGCGCCAGGCCGCCGCACAGATCGACGACGCCTTGCGCGACGCCGCATGGCGCGTGGAGGCGGACGGCGACGGCCGCCTGGTCTGGCGCGCCCCGCAGGCCAGCGGCCTGCCCGACGCGACGACCGAGCCAGATGCCAGCCTGCCCCTGCGCCTGATGCTGCAACTGCTGGGGCCGCTGGCGCCCGACCACCTGCTATAGCGGCTGCGCGGCCTGCGCCGCCACCCAGGCCGTGATGGCGCGCTGGTCGGTCATGGTGCGCACGTGCTGGTAGGCCGCCTCGGCCTCGGGGTAGCGCCTGCGCAGCAGGTTCAGCCACTGCTTCAGGCGACCGGCGCGCTGGCGCGGCTCCAGGCCGTCGCACACCAGTTGCCAGAAGGCCGCGATGTGCGGCAGCAGGTCGGGCCAGGCCACGGCGTCGGCATGCCCGGCGTCCGCCGCGCGGATGGCGCGGGCCAGGCCCGGGTCGGCCACCATGCCACGGCCCAGCATCAGCGCGTCGCAGCCCGAGACTTCGCGGCAGCGCCGGGCGTCGGCCACCGTCCAGATCTCGCCGTTGGCGACCACGGGGATGGCGACGGCGGCGCGGATGGCCGGTATCTGCTCCCAGTACGCGGGCGGCCGGTAGCCGTCGGCCTTGGTGCGCGCGTGGACCACCAGCTCCGCCGCGCCGCCCGCCTGCATGGCCTGGGCGCATTCGCGCGCCAGGCCGGTGTCGTTGAAGCCCAGACGCATCTTGGCCGACACGGGCAGGTGCGCGGGCACGGCGCGGCGCACTGCCGCCACCACGGCGTGGATTTGCTCCGGCTCGCGCAGCAGCGCCGCGCCGCCGCCGTGGCGGTTGACCACCTTGGCCGGGCAGCCGAAGTTCAGGTCGATCCCTTCGGGCCCCAGCGCGGCCAGGCGGGCGGCGTTCTCGGCCATGCTGACCGGGTCGGAGCCGAGCAGCTGCGCCCGCACGGGCACACCCGCCAGCGTGCGGCTGCCGTTGCGCAGCTCGGGCAGGTAGCGCAGGAACACCTTGTCGGGCAGCAGCGTGCCGGTGATGCGGATGAACTCCGACACGCAGCGGTCCACCCCGCCCACGCGGGTGAGCACGTCGCGCAACACGAAGTCCAGCAGCCCTTCCATGGGTGCGAGGAGCAGAGTTTTATGGGTCAAATTGGCCTCTAGCGCTTATCCATCAAGCACGAGCAGCTATCAAAACAATAGTTGAATAGCTACAGGGCAACCAGCCGCCACAGCGACGTGACCTCTGCCGCGCGCGCCGCGTGCAGCGCGTCGCCCGCGTCCTGCGCCTTGGCGTGGCGCGGCTTCATGTCGTGCCGTGCGCGCACCGCCAGGCCCGCATCCGCCACCCAGCCCAGCAACTGCTCGCGCGTGCGCAGGCCCAGGTGCTCCGCCAAGTCGGACAGGATGAGCCAGCCCTCGCCGCCCGGCGCCAGGTGGTCGGCCAGCCCGGCCAAAAAGCCGCGCAGCATGCCGCTGCCTTCGTCATACACCGCGCGCTCGATGGGCGAGTTGGCGCGGGCGGGCACCCAGGGCGGGTTGCACACGACCAACGGGGCGCAGCCCGGGGGGAACAGGTCGGCCTGCAGCAGCTCGACCTGGGGCCGCAGGCCCAGGCGCTGCAGGTTGTCGTGCGCACAGGCCAGGGCGCGCGGGTCCTGGTCGGTGGCCACCACGCGCTGCACGCCCCGGCGGGCCAGCACGGCAGACAGCACACCCGTGCCCACGCCGATGTCGAAGGCCAGTACACAAGCGGCAGGCAGCGGCGCGCTGGCGACCAGATCGACGTACTCACCGCGCACGGGCGAGAACACGCCGTAGTGCGGGTGGATGTGTACGCCGCCCAGGGCGGGCACGGCCACGCCCTTCTTGCGCCATTCGTGCGCGCCCACCAGGCCCAGCAGCTCGCGCAGCGTGGCCACGCAGGGCTGGCCGGTGGCGGGGCCCCAGGCTTCGGCGCAGGCGGCACGCCAGTCGGGCGCGCGGCGCAGGGCGATGCCGTAGTCGCCCTCCAGCGGGATCAGCACGGCGGCCAGCACGCGGGCGCGCTGCGCCTGGGCCTGGCGGTGCAGGTGGAAAGCCTCGGCAGGCGTGGCAGCGGGTTGGGCGGGCTTTTTCTTCCTTTTGTCGGCCCGGCGCATCAGCGCCTGCAGCAGGTGGCGGGCGTTCTGAAAGTCGCCCTGCCACAGCAGGCCCGTGCCTTCGCAGGCCATGCGGTAAGCCGCGTCGGCAGCCAGCGTGTCATCGGCCACCACCACGCGGCGCGGCGCCGGGGCGCCGCTTTCAGATCGCCACAAGGCTTGCCGGGGCTGGCCCTGGTGGCTCCACGCGACCATGCTCAGTTGAGCGGCCTTTTCAGGCGCACTTCCTCGATCTTCACGCCGCCGATGACGGCGGTCTTGGCCGTGGACAGCTCGCGCTTGAAGCCCGCCAGCTCGTGAAAGCGCAGCGCGCGCTCGTTGCGCAGCGGCACCCAGGCGGTGACGTTGGTACAGCCTTCTTCCTGCAGGCCGTCGCGCGCGGCGTCCCACAGGGCCACGCCCACGCCCTGGTTCCAGTGCGTGGGGGCGGCGTAGATGGCCCAGATTTCGCCCGTGGTGGGGCGGGACTTTTCATCGCGCGAGCGGTCGTAGCCGACGAAACCGACGATCTTCTCGCCGTCCACCGCCACCTGCACCTGGGGCTCGCAATACTCGATGGCCTCGCGCCAGTAGGCTTGGCGTTTTTCGACCGAAGACATGGCCTTCAACTGCTCGTCGGGCACCAAGCCTTTGTAAGCCTCCTGGGCGGATACGGTGTGGATCTGGGCGATGGCCTTGGCATCGCGTAGCGTGGCGGGACGAACCTGGATACTGGGCATGGAAAGAAACCGAACGGGAACAATTTGGGAAACCGCGTATTGTCGCCGCAAACGGGTTTCCGCCCCCGCGCGCCGCCCATCGCCCGCCGTGCGGCCAGCGGCTCGCCGCTGTCGGAATACTATTGTTCTGATAGCTAACAGCGCTTATTGGATAAGCGCTGGAGCCATATTTTGCTTGTAACTACAGCCAGCGCCGCAGCAGCCCCATGACCTGGTCGAACCGCGCGCCATACGGCGGGTAGAACAGCGAGCCCATGGCCCAGCGCGACTGCACCAGCACGGACTTCTGGTGGCAAAAGCGCAGAAAGCCCTGCTCGCCGTGGTATGCGCCCCAGCCGCTGTCGCCCACGCCGCCAAAGGGCAGGTTGTCGTGCGCGATGTGCATCAGCGTGTCGTTCACCGTCACGCCGCCGCTCACGGTACGGCGCAGCACGTCGCTCTGCACCGCCTCGTTGGCGCCGAACCAGTACAGCGCCAGCGGGCGCGGGCCGGCGTTGATGTGGGCGATGGCGTCGTCCAGCCGCTCGTAGGACACCACGGGCAGGATGGGGCCGAAGATTTCTTCCTGCATCAGCTGCATCTGCGACGTGGCGCCGAACACCAGCGCGGGCGGCATCTGGCGGCTGGCGCCGTCGCCCAGCGTGCCCACGGTGGGTTTGCTGCCTTCTGCGGCGGGCTCGATGACCTGCACGTCCGCGCCCTGCGTCTGCGCCTGCTGCAGCATGGTGCGCAGGCGGGCGTGGTGGCGCGGGGTGATGATGGCGGCGTAGTCCGGGTTGCCCTCGATGGTGGGGAACAGGCGCTGCACCGCCGCACGGAAAGCCTGGGCAAACTCACCCTCGCGGCCCCGGGGCAGCAGCACGTAGTCGGGCGCGATGCAGGTCTGCCCGCCGTTGAGCAGCTTGCCGTGCGCGATCTTCAGCGCCGCGTCCTGCATGTCGCAACTGCCGTCGATGATGCAGGGCGACTTGCCGCCCAGCTCCAGCGTGGTGGGCGTGAGGTGCTGCGCCGCCGCCTGCGCCACCTTGCGGCCCACGGCGGTGGAGCCGGTAAACACCAGGTGGTCGAACGGCAGCGAGGCGAACAGCGCCGACAGGTTGGCGTCGCCCTGCACCACGCAGAACTCGTCGGGCGCAAAGAACTGCGCCACCAGCGCCGCGAGTTGGGCAGACGTATGCGGCGTGAGTTCGCTGGGCTTGAGCATCACGCGGTTGCCCGCCGCCAGCGCCGTGATGGCCGGGGCCAGCGCCAGCTGCACCGGGTAGTTCCACGGCGAGATCACGCCCACCACGCCCAGCGGCTGGCGCAGGATGCGCGCGCTGGACGGCAGCAGGTACAGGGGCGTGCGCACCTTTTGAGGCTTCATCCACCGGGACAGGTGCTTGAGCGTGTGCGACAGCAGCGTGCGCAGCACGAAGAAGTCGGCCACCTCGGTCAGGCGCGGCGAGCGCATGCCGAAGTCGGCCTGCACCGCCGCCGCCAGCACGGGGCCGTGCTCGTCGAGCATCTTGCGGATGCGCAGCAGCCGCTCGCGGCGCACCAGCAGGGGCACATCGACCTGCTCGCGGCTGGCCTGGCGTTGTTGGTCGAAGATGGTGTGGATGTCGGCGGGTGTCATGGGCGTGGATGATAGGGCCGCCGGGGCGCGCAAATTAGGGCTCCCGCACTTCCCGCACCTCCCTGGGCTGCACGTCGGTCACGTCCGCCACACTGCTGCGCGGCTGCTGCGGCGCCGTCCAGCGCGCGGCGGCGCGAAAGCCCGCGCGCGGGTCCATGCGCATCACCCACGGCGTGACGGGCCGCCCCGTGAGCCGCGCCCACAGCGCGCGCAGCAGCCACGCCAGGGCCAGCACCAGGGCGGCGGCCAGCAGGCTCAGGAACAGCACCAGCCCCAGGGCGACCAGCACCACACGCAACACCAGGCGCAGTGCGCCCGCAACGACTTCGTTCAAAACTTGACTTACCCTTCCTGCGGTGAATCCGCGAAGTGGAAGACCCCCGGCTCCTTCACCGGATCGACGCTCACCGCAATCGTGCTCTTGGGCGCAAAGCGCCCTTCGAGCAGCAGCCTGGACAGCGGGTTCTCGATGCGCTGCTGGATCGCGCGCTTGAGCGGCCTTGCGCCGAACACCGGGTCGAACCCGACCTTGGCCAATTCTGCCAAGGCGGCGTCGGACACGCGCAGCTCCAAATCCATCCGCGCCAGGCGGTTTTGCAGCTGCTGCAACTGGATCTTGGCGATGGCAGCGATGTTGGCGGCATCCAGCCCATGGAACACCACGGTCTCGTCGATGCGGTTCAGGAACTCCGGGCGGAAGTGGTTCTTGAGTTCGCCCCACACAGCGTCCTTGATGTCCTGCGCGTCCTGGCCGACCATGCTCTGGATCAGGTGCGAGCCGATGTTGCTGGTCATCACGATCACCGTGTTCTTGAAGTCCACGGTGCGGCCCTGGCCGTCGGTCAGGCGGCCATCGTCCAGCACTTGCAAGAGCACGTTGAACACGTCGGGGTGGGCCTTTTCCACCTCGTCGAGCAGCAGCACGCTGTAGGGCTTGCGGCGCACGGCTTCGGTCAGGTAGCCGCCTTCCTCGTAGCCCACGTAGCCGGGCGGCGCGCCGATCAGGCGGGCCACGGAGTGCTTCTCCATGAACTCGCTCATGTCGATGCGCAC